>NZ_DATDMY010000267.1:0-10083 GCF_036518555.1 Dokdonella sp.
TCCGTCTGATCTCCTCGGCCGGCACCGGCCACTTCTACACCACCGACAAGAACAAGAAGAACACGCCGGAGAAGATGGCGGTCAAGAAGTACGACCCGGTCGTGCGCAAGCACGTCGAGTACAAGGAAGGCAAGATCAAGTGACCACGGGGCGCGGTCATCCCGTGCCGTGCATCGCCGTAGGCTGACACGGGATCCCGCATTCCGGTCGACGAAAGACCCGCCCTGGTGGCGGGTTTTTCTTTTGTGGACGCCGGCGTGGGTTGCGATTCGGGCGTTCGATGGGCGCGCGCCATGCGACGTCGCCCGCAGGGTTTGCGCGTCGTGACACGGCATGGACCTGCGCCGCGCCGGCGACGCGGTCCAGCACCATCGAAATCGGCGCGCTCGCATCGTTCGTGCCGCTCCGCCGCGCGACATCCGTGTCACGTGGCGGAAGATCCCGCGGCGTCGCGCAAGAAAAAGCCCGCACGCGGCGGGCTTCTTCGAACTCGATCCGGGGGCGTCGTCAGGGAGTTTCGCCCGCGAGACGATAGCCCTTGAGGCGTGCCGCGAACTCGGCGAGCGTGCGGATGCCGGTCTGCTCCGCCTCGCGGCACCATTCCCTCACGCCTTCGAGCATGCCATCCGCGTTGCGCCCGTTGCGTTCGGTGAGCTCGGCCAGGCGCGCGCGGAACTCGCACACCGTGCGCAGGCGCGGATGCTTCTCGGTGAACGCGGTCATGCGTTCGCGCGAGGCCGCGTCGAGCCAGCGGCCGCCGTTGCCGAGCGCCTTGCGCAGCCTGCGCGGCAGCGCCTTGATACCCGCGCCCGCGCTCGCGGCTTCCTCGCGCAGCGTCGGCGCGATCACGCCGCTGAAATAGTCGCTCATGACATGGAAGCGGTGCGACAGCAACGCCTTGACGGTCTCGGTGTCCGGCAGGTTCATGTTGGGGCGTACGTCGAGCGCGGGGGCGACGCGCAGCACCTTCGCCAGGCCGAGCATCTCGAAGCCGCGGATCGCAGCCCAGCCGATGTCGAACTCCCACTTGCGCAGCGCGAACTTGGCCGAGCTCGGGAACGCGTGGTGATTGTTGTGCAGTTCTTCGCCGCCGATCCAGAAGCCCCACGGCGACACGTTCGTCGACGTGTCGGCGGATTCGAAATTCCGATAACCCCACCAGTGGCCGATGCCGTTGACGAAGCCCGCGGCCCAGAACGGGATCCACAGCATCTGGATCGCCCAGATCGCGCCGCCGACCACGCCGAACAGCAGCAGGTCGACGATCAGCATCAGGGTCGGGCCCCAGTACGGATGACCGCTGTACAGCACGCGCTCGATCCAGTCGTCGGGCGTGCCGCGGCCGTACTTTTCCATGTCTTCGCGCTTCTCGCTCGCTTCGCGATACAGCTCGACGCCTTGCCAAAACACCTTGCGGATGCCGTACACCTGCGGGCTGTGCGGATCTTCCTCGGTCTCGACCTTGGCGTGGTGTTTGCGATGGATCGCGACCCATTCCTTCGTCACCATGCCCGTGCTCAGCCACGACCAGAAACGGAAGAAATGCGCGACGACCGGATGGAAGTCGACGCCGCGATGCGTCTGGCTGCGGTGCAGGTAGAGCGTGACCGCGAAGATCGTCAGCTGGGTCACCACCAGCAGGTAGACGATCCAGGTGCCCCAACTGGCTTGGGTGAGGCCACGGGCGGCCAGGGAAATCAGTGTGTCGGACATGGACTTGCGGGAACCCCAGGAGGAGACGTCGACTATACGCGCGTACACATGGCATCGCCATGCGACTGCGTCAAGGTTTGCGACGCGCGTCGACGCGTGCGGGCTTGCCGTTCGCCCGTCGAAACCTTAACAATCGCGGGTCGTGACAGCCCCTGTACCCACGCTCGCGCTCGCCCATGCCGGCCGCCGGATCGCCGGCCGCACGATCGTGCGCGCGCTCGATCTCGAACTCTCGCGCGGCGAAGTGCTCGGCCTGCTCGGCGTCAACGGCGCGGGCAAGACCACGACGTTGCGCATGATGGCGGGTGTGCTCGCGCCGACATCCGGCTGCGTACGGTTGGACGGCGAAGACCTCCATGAACGTCCCGAACTCGGGCGCCGGCGCATCGGCTACCTGCCCGAGGTCCCGCCGCTGCACGCCGAGCTCGACGCCGAGGAGTACCTCGCCTTCTGTGCGCGCTTGCACGCGGTCCCGCGCGGTGCGGTCGCGTCCGCGGTCGCGCGCGCGATCGAGCGGTGCGGGCTCGGAGACGTGCGCCGCCGACCGCTCGGCGCGCTGTCGAAGGGCTATCGCCAACGCGTCGGGGTCGCCCAGGCGATCCTCCACGAACCCGATCTCATCGTGCTCGACGAGCCCGCGTCCGGACTCGATCCGATCCAGGCGCTCAACCTGCGCGAACTCGTGCGCAGCCTCGGCCGCGACCACGCGGTCGTGCTGTCGACGCACGTGCTGCCCGACGTGTCCGCGTGCTGCGATCGCGTGGCGATCCTGCATCACGGCGAGTTGCGCCACGCCGGCAACGTGCACGCGTCGTCGACGACGTCGCTGCGCGTCGGCGTTTCGCGTGTCCTGCGCGAGCAGGAGTGGCGCGCATTGCCGATGGTCGTCGCGGCCGAGTCGCTCGACCCCGCGCATTGGCGCGTCGAACTCGCGCCGGGCAGCGCGATCGACGCATTCTCCGCCGCGGTCGTCGCGCACGGCTTCGGGCTGACCGCGCTCGCCGCAGATGCGCCGCCGCTCGAATCCGTCTTCCTCGCGATCGCGGCGAGCGACGCGCCGGCGGCCGCCGCATGAATGCGACCTTGCTCATCGCCGGCCACGAGTGGCGGAGACTGCGCATGCAGCCGTTCGCCTGGACGCTCGCCGCCGTCGTCGTTGCGTTCATGGCCTGGCAATTCCTGCTCGCGCTGCAGGCGTTCGTCGACCTCGCGCCGAAACTCGGCGGGCTCAAGGACGCGCCCGGCGTGACCGACCTCGTCGCGATTCCGCTGCTGCGCAGCCTGTCGAACCTGCTGCTGCCGCTCGTGCCGCTCGTGACGATGCGCAGCTTCGCGGGCGAACGCCGCGCGGCGACCTTGCCGCTGCTGCTCGCGAGCGGCGTCGGCAACCTGCGCATCGTGCTCGGCAAGTTCGTCGGCGCGTTCGGCTACGTGCTCGTGCTGGTGGCGCTCGTCGCCACGATGCCGCTCGCGCTCGCGGCGGGCACGAGCCTCGACCTCGGCAAAATCGCGGCGTCGCTGCTCGGGCTCGCGCTGTTCGCGGGGGCACTGACCGGCATCGGCGTGCTGTGTTCGGCCTGGGCCGCCCAGCCCGCGCTCGCTGCCGCGGCCGCCTTCGCATTGTCCGCCCTGCTCGCGGTCGTCGACGCCGGCGCGCGCCTGCAAGGGATCACCAACGCGGGCATCAACTACCTCGCATTGCCGACGCACCTGGAGTCGTTCTTCCGCGGCATCGTCGCGAGCGTGGACATCGGCTATTTCGCGCTCGTCGCCGCCGTTACCCTCGCGCTCGCGACGCGCAGGCTCGACGCGCTGCGCGGGAGTCCCGACTGATGCGCGAGCGCTTCGGTCATGCGTTGTACGCGCTGCTCGTGCTGCTCTGCGCTGCACTGCTCGCATTCCTCAGCACGCGCTTCGGCTTCTCGCGCGACTGGAGCCACGGCCAGGGCGCGAGCCTCGGCGCCGACTCGCTCGCGTTGCTGAAGACGCTCGACGGCCCGGTCGAGGTGACGAGCTACGCGAGTCGACAGGGCGGCTTGCGCGCGATCGTCGCCGACTTCGTCGACCGCTATCGCCGCGCGAAACCCGATCTCGCCCTTCGCTTCGTCGACCCCGATGCCGACCCGGGCGCGATGCGCGCGGCCGGCGTCACCGTCGACGGCGAACTCGAGCTGCGTTACCGCGAGCGCAGCGAGCGCCTCAAGGTGCTCGACGAAGGCGAGTTCTCGAGCGCATTGCTGCGCCTCTCGCGCACGCGCGAGCGCATCGTCGCTTTCCTCGAGGGCGAAGGCGAGCGCCAGCCGCTCGGCAAGGCGAATGCCGATCTCGGCACGTTCGTCGCGGCACTCGCGAGCCGCGGCATCCGGGCCGTGCCGCTGCCTCTCGCGAGCATGGGCAAGGTGCCCGACAACGCCGAGCTCGTGGTCGTGGCCAATCCGCGCGTGAAGCTCGAGCCCGCGCTCGTCGCCGCGCTCGTCGCTTACGTCGACGGCGGCGGCGCGCTGCTCTGGCTCACCGAGCCGGGCGAGGACTCAGGTCTGGACGATCTCGCGACCGCGCTCGGCGTACGCGTGCTGCCCGGCGTCGTGGTCGACGGCAACGGCCAGGCATTCGGACTGCAGGACCCGAGTTTCGTCGCGATCAATGCGTATCCGCCGGCGCCGATCACGCGCGACTTCAAACTGGCGACGCTGCTGCCGCAACCGGCGGCGCTCGCCAAACTCGCCGGCGCGCACTGGGCCGTGCAGCCCCTGCTTCGCTCGAGTGCGAAATCGTGGAACGAAACCGGCCACATCCCGAAGGCCGGCGAGAACGCCGACACGGTCCGCCAGGATGCCGACGCTGGCGAGATTCCGGGCCCGCTCGATCTCGCGTTCGCGCTCAGCCGCGTGTCGCCGCGACCGGACAGGCGCGAGCAGCGCATCGTCGTCGTCGGCGACGGCGATTTCCTCTCCAACAGTTACCTCGGCAACGGCGGCAACCGTGAGCTCGGCCAGCGCATCTTCGACTGGCTGCTCGACGACGACGCGCAGATCACGGTGCCCGACCACGCCGCCCCGGATCGCCAGCTCGCGCTGTCGCAGGCGGCTCTGACCGCGCTCGCGCTGCTGTTCCTCGTCGCGCTGCCGCTCCTGCTTGCGGCAACGGGCATGCTCATCGCATGGCGGCGTCGGCGTCGTTGAGCCCCGGCACGCGATCGGTCGGAACAACCTGCTAGGCTGCGGCGATGAGGCGACGCACGCGCACCCTCGTGTTCCTGGCCGCGACCGCGGCGCTGCTCGGCGCGGCCGTGTTCGTCGAGCTGCGTCGCGAACGCGCACTCGCCCTCGACCCGCTCACCACGCTCGATCTCGCCGCGGCGACACGCCTCGACGTCGCCTGCGCCGGCTGCGTCGCCCGCCACTACGAGAAGGTCGATGCGCACTGGCGCCAGCGCGATCCGGATGCGCCCGCCGACGAGGCCCTCGTCGCGCGATTGCTCGCGATCGCGCACGCGCCGGTGCGTTTCCGTTATCCGGCGCGCGAATTCGAACCGGCGCGCATCGGCCTCGTGCCGCCGTTCGCGACCTTGCGGATCGACGACACCGAACTGCGTTTCGGCGGCACCGACGCGATCCGCGGTGACCGCTACGTCGCGGTCGGCGACGCGATCGCGCTCGTCCCCGACCGCTTCAGCGCGTTGCTGTTCAAGGCGGCCGCGCCGTCGCCGAAGGAGTGAACGCGTGCCCGAGCTGCCCGAGGTCGAAACGACGCGTCGTGGCCTCGCGCCGCACCTCGTCGGCCGGCGCGTCGTCGCGCTCGACGTGCGCCAGCCGCGCCTGCGCTGGCCGATTCCGCGCGAACTGCGCAGCCGGCTGCCGGGCCAGCGCATCGAGGCGATCGAGCGACGTGCGAAGTACCTGCTCGTACACACCGAGCCCGGCAGTGCGCTGCTCCACCTCGGCATGTCCGGTTCACTGCGCGTGCTGCCCGCGACGACACCGGTCGGCCCGCACGACCACGTCGATTGGCGCCTCGATTCGGGCCAGGTGCTGCGCTACACCGATCCGCGGCGCTTCGGCTCCCAGCTGTGGCAGCCTCGCGGCGAAACGCACGAGCTGCTCGCCGGCCTCGGCCCCGAGCCGCTGTCGGATGCGTTCGACGGCGATCATCTGTGGACGCGCTCGCGCGGCCGCCGTGCGGCGGTGAAGCTGTTCCTCATGGACCAGGCGATCGTCGTCGGCGTCGGCAACATCTACGCGAGCGAGGCATTGTTCGCGGCCGGCATCCATCCCGCGCGGGCGGCGGGCGGCGTCTCGCGCGAGCGCTATGCGCGCCTCGCCGCCGAGGTGAAGCGCATCCTTGCGTATGCGATCGGCCGCGGCGGCACGACCTTGCGCGACTTCATCAGCCCCGACGGCGTACCCGGCTACTTCGAGCAGGAACTCATGGTCTACGGCCGCGCCGGCGAACCGTGTCGCGTCTGCGGCACGCCGATCCGCGCGAGCGTGATCGGCCAGCGCTCGACGTTCCATTGCCCGCGCTGCCAGCGCTGAGCGCGCGTCGCGTGCATGTCGACACCCCGAGCGAGCGCGCAACAATTGCCACGGCCGTGCGGTCAGACTGTGCTTTCACATCGACCCCGGGATCGCATGATTCGCTCGTCGCGCACGCTGTGGTGCTGCTGCATCCTCACGATGTCCATCGCCCGCGTCGGCGCGGCGGATCGGCCTGACGCGGCGCTCGACGCCTACGCGATGCCGGGCGCGCGCGTCGACATCGGCGGGCGGGCGTTGAACCTTCGCTGTACCGGCAGCGGTCCGACCGTACTGCTGGAAAGCGGTGCCACCGCGGATTCGATGGCGTGGTCGAAGGTGCAACCCGAAGTCGCGAAGTTCGCGCACGCCTGCGCTTACGATCGCGCGGCCTACGGGTTCAGCGACGGCGGGCCGCTGCCGCGCGATATCGATGCGTACGCGGCCGACCTGCACGCGCTCATCCATGCGGCGCACCTCGCCACACCGATCGTGCTCGTCGGCCATTCGTACGGCAGCAGCATCGCGCGTCGCTATGCTGACCGGTACGCCGCCGACGTGGCGGCACTCGTGCTCGTCGATCCGCCGCCGCAGAACGTCGCGGAGTTCTCGCCGGCATGGCAGGAGTCCGAGGACGAGCAGACTGCGCAGGGACTCGCCAACTTCCGGATCTGCGAACAGGGTGCGGCAAGGCACCAGCTTGACGCATCACCGCTGCCGCCGGAGCTGCAGCGCTGCCTGCGCGGGCCGGATCCGCGCTACAGCGAAGCGCTGAATGCCGCGCAGCGGGCGTACAAGGCGCGGCCGGCGTTCTGGCGCACGCTGATCTCGATGCACGAGACGAGCAACGCGCTCTACAAGCAGCCGGTATCTCCGCACGAGTCGCACGGTGCGACGCCGCTGATCGTGCTGCAGCCGGACGCGCCGTTCGACGACGCGTCGCCGGACGACCGCAAGGCGCTCGAGGCGGCGCGCCGGAAGACCCAGGCGGCGATCGCGGCGACCTCGACCCGCGGCGAGATTGTCGCGGTCGCGCATTCCTCGCACGACGTGCACATCGACCGGCCGGATGCGGTCATCGAGGCGATTCGCAAGGCGTTGCGGCGAGGCGTCGCGACCCCGGCACGTTGAAGCAAGTGCGAGCGCTTGTCCGGCTCAGGCCGGCTCGCGCGGCTGGTCGAGCGGCAACACGGGCTGCTGCAGCTCCACCGCACTTTCGCCGGCCATGATCTTCTTGAACTCGGCCCGACTGACCGAGACGTAGCGATCGTTGCCGCCGATCTCGACCTGGGGCCCGTCGGTGACCGCGCGGCCGTGTTCGTCGACGCGCACGACCATCGTCGCCTTGCGGCCGGAATGGCAGATCGTCTTGATCTCGACCAGATTGTCCGCCCACGCGAGCAGGTAGCGGCTGCCTTCGAACAGCTCGCCGCGGAAGTCCGTGCGCAGGCCGTAGGCGAGCACGGGGATGCCGAGCACGTCGACGATGTCGCTGAGCTGCCACGCCTGCGCCTTCGACAGGAACTGCGCCTCGTCGACGAGCACGCAGTCGAGCTTGCCGCGCGCGGCGACATCCTCGCGCGCGATCGCGAGCAGGTCGTCTTCGCGCGCGAAACGGCGCGCGTTCGCGCGCAGGCCGATGCGCGAAGCAACGACGCCTTCGCCGGCGCGCGTGTCGAGCCGTGGCGTGAGGATCAGCGTGCGCATGCCGCGTTCGTGGTAGTTGTACGCGCTCTGCAGCAGCGTCGTCGTCTTCCCGGCATTCATCGCCGAGTAGTAGAAATACAGTTTCGCCATGGGAACCGGGGATCGGGGACCTGGATTCGTGCCGCGCCGTGTCGCGCCGCATGCAAGTGTGTCACAGTGGCGCGTGTTCCCGGTCGTCGCCGTCGCGCCTGCCTTGAGCGAGTCCCGATCCCCTGTCGATCCGAGCGACGAAGCGTTCGCGCGCTTCGTGCAAGCGCATCGGCGCCTGTTCGTGCTGACCGGCGCGGGCATCAGCACGGCGTCGGGCATACCCGACTACCGCGACCGGGACGGCGGCTGGAAGCGCTCGCCGCCGATCACGTTGCAGGCGTTCGTCGGCGATGCGCTCGCGCGCTCGCGCTACTGGGCGCGCAGCCTCGTCGGCTGGCGGCGCTTCGGAATCGCCCGGCCGAACGCGGCGCACCGCGCGCTCGCCGCGCTCGAACGCGAGGGTCGCATCGCGTTGCTCGTCACGCAGAACGTGGACGGCCTGCACCAGGCCGCGGGGCACGACGCCGTGGTCGACCTGCACGGCCGCCTCGATCGCGTACGCTGCCTCGGGTGCGAACGCCGGCGGCCGCGCGCGGAATTCCAGCATGAGCTCGAACGGCGCAACCCGGACTGGCTCGCGCTCGACGCGCTCGACGCGCCCGACGGCGACGCCGACCTCGAGGGTCTCGCATTCGAGCAGTTCGTCGTGCCCGGTTGCGACGACTGCGGCGGCCTGCTCAAGCCCGATGTCGTGTTCTTCGGCGAGAACGTCCCGCGCGAGCGCGTCGAGCGTGCGACACGGGCGCTCGCCGAAGCGGACGCGATGCTCGTGGTCGGCTCGTCGTTGATGGTCTATTCGGGCTATCGCTTCGCGCGCGCGGCCGCTCTCGCCGGCAAGCCGATCGCCGCGCTCAACCTCGGTCGCACGCGCGCGGACGACCTGCTCGCGCTGAAGATCGAAGCCGACGCCGCTGCGGCGTTGTCGTGGCTGGTCGGGCAGGAGCCGCTGAACGCCTGAGAGAGGGCTCGTGGGGCGACGCCTTCGGATCCTCTCGTTCGCCAGCGCGGCTCGCCCGGTGTGTCGCTCCTCGAAGGCCGCACGCCGCCCCGGGCGAGTGTGCCCTGTCAAGGTGTCGGCGTGGCCGGGCATGCGGCACAATCGACGCCTGCTCCCTTCCTCGCCCCGATGAGCCTCAATCCGCAACAACGCGCCGCCGTCGAATACTGCGACGGCCCCCTGCTCGTGCTCGCCGGTGCGGGTTCGGGCAAGACGCGCGTGATCACCGAGAAGATCGCGCACCTGGTCAAGCGACGCCAGGTGCCGGCGGCGAAGATCGCCGCGATCACGTTCACGAACAAGGCTGCGCGCGAGATGCGCGAGCGCGTCGGCAAGCTCGTCTCGGGCACTGCCTCGGAAGGCCTCACCGTCTGCACGTTCCATGCGCTGGGCCTGCGCTTCCTGCAGATCGAGCACGCGCGCGCGGGATTGCGGCGCGGGTTTTCGGTACTCGACGCCGACGACACGCAGGGCATGATCAAGGAGCTCGCGCCGAAGGCGATCAAGCCCGATGCGCTGTTCGCGTTGCAGTCGCTCGTCTCGCGCGCGAAGAACGAGGGACTCACGCCGGAACAGGCCGCGGCGGCCGCGGCCGGCGCGCGCGAGCGAGAGGCGGCGGAGATCTATGCGACGTACCAGCGCCGGCTCGCCGCGTTCAACGCGGTCGACTTCGACGACCTCATCCGCCTGCCGCTCGCGGTACTCGAAGGCGACGACGAAGCGCGCGACGGATGGCGCGAGCGCCTGCGCTACCTGCTCGTCGACGAATACCAGGACACGAACTCGGCGCAGTACCGCCTCGTCAAGGCGCTCGCGGGCGAACGCGGACTGTTCACCGCGGTCGGCGACGACGACCAGTCGATCTACGCCTGGCGCGGCGCGAATCCGGAAAACCTCGCCGAGCTCGCGCGCGACTATCCTAAGCTGCGCGTGGTCAAGCTCGAGCAGAACTACCGTTGCGCGCGACGCATCCTGCGCTGCGCGAACAAGGTCATCGCGCAGAACGCACACCTGTTCGAGAAGCGCCTCTGGAGCGAGCAGGGCGAAGGGCCGCCCGTACGC
>NZ_DATDMY010000268.1:0-44381 GCF_036518555.1 Dokdonella sp.
CGCGATGCTGTCGATGACCGGCATGATCGTCGCGCTCGACGCGTACGGCCCGATCACCGACAACGCGGGCGGCATCGCCGAGATGGCCGAGCTGCCGAAGGAAGTGCGCGCGGTCACCGATCCGCTCGACGCGGTCGGCAACACGACCAAGGCGGTCACCAAGGGCTATGCGATCGGCTCGGCAGGCCTCGCCGCGCTCGTGCTGTTCGCCGACTACACGCACAAGCTCGGCGTCGAGCATCCGGACCAGATCTACACGTTCGACATCTCCAACCACTACGTGATCATCGGCCTGCTCATCGGCGGCCTGATCCCGTACCTGTTCGGTGCGATGGCGATGGAGGCGGTCGGCCGCGCGGCCGGAGCCGTGGTCGAGGAAGTGCGCCGCCAGTTCCGCGAGATCAAGGGCATCATGGACGGCACCGGCAAGCCGCAGTACGACAAGGCGGTCGACCTGCTGACCAAGTCGGCGATCAAGGAAATGATGGTGCCGTCGCTGCTGCCCGTGCTCGTGCCGATCGTCGTCGCGTTCGGCTTCCGCTTCATCGGCGGGCCGATGGCCGGCGTGCAGGCGCTCGGCGGCCTGCTCATCGGCACGATCGTGACCGGCCTGTTCGTCGCGATTTCGATGACGACCGGCGGCGGCGCGTGGGACAACGCGAAGAAGTACATCGAGGACGGCCATTTCGGCGGCAAGGGCTCGGACGCGCACAAGGCCGCGGTCACCGGCGATACCGTCGGCGACCCGTACAAGGACACCGCCGGGCCGGCCGTCAACCCGCTCATCAAGATCATCAACATCGTCGCGCTGCTGCTCGTGCCGCTGCTGTAACGCGCGCGCAGGACGCGAATCGGAAGGCCGCCTCTGGGCGGCCTTCTTTTTTTGGCGCCTCGTACATGGTTGGAGGCAGGCGAGCGGAGCGCCGGCAGGCGCCATCTGTTCCTGCGAGGGCGGGTAGGACAAGGCTTCTTTCGCCAGGCGCGATGGTGACGCAAGGCTCCGCTCGCCTCCGCGGCGAGCGGGCGCCTTCTCTTTAGCTCGCCCATAGAGAAGGCACCAGGAGAAAGGGCACCCCGGCGTCCCGGTCGACGGGCGTTGCCCGTCAACTGAACAAACCCTGCCACAGCGATTCGAGCCACGTGCGAGCCAATCCCGCCTCAGCCGGTCCACTGGAACCGGGCGCCGGCCGCTCCGCGGGTCCGCGGTCCGGCGCCGGCGCACGGCCTTGTTCTATGATGCGGCCGGGGCATGGGAGCGGCGCGAACGCGCCGTGCCCAGCGGGCCAGGGGGAAATGCATGCATGCAAAATGGCTGGTGCTGGCCGCGATCATGTCGGCTCCGCTGCAGGGCGCGGAGCTGTCGGGCAGCGTCGCGCTCGTCTCGGACGGGCAGGCGCTGCGCAGCGAAGAGGCCGCTGACGCGGTCGTATACTTCCGCCCCGCGAACCCGCCGAAGGTCACGCCAGCGAGCGAGCCGTACGTGATGGGCACGCAGCGCAAGCAGTTCACGCCGCGCATCCTGCCGATCACGGTCGGCAGCGAAGTGCGCTTCCCGAACCGCGACCCGATCCTGCACAACGCGTTCTCGACCTCGCCCGCGAACACGTTCGACGTCGGCGTCTACGGCCAGGGCGACGGCAAGGCGGTCGCTTTCCCGCAGGCGGGCTACGTGCGCGTGTTCTGCAACGTGCACCAGTCGATGGTCGGCCACATCCTCGTGCTCGACACGCCGTATTTCACGCATCCGGACGCGGCCGGGAAGTTCGCGCTCAAGGGCCTGCCCGCTGGCAGCGGCGACCTCGTCGTATGGCACGACCGCGCCACGCCGTGGCACCAGAAACTCGCGGCCGGCGCCAAGCCGCTCGCGATCCAGCTCGATCTCACGCAGAAGCGCGTTCCGCCGCACCTCAACAAGTTCGGCAAGCCGTACGGAAGGGCCAACGATGCCGGCTACTGAGCATTCCCCCGCGAAGGGCTTCACGCTGCCGCTCGCGCTGCGTTTCTTCCTCGCGACCGCAGTGCTGATCGCCTTCGCGCTCGGCGCGGCGGTGCTCGTCACCTACACCCAGGGACAGCGCATCGCGACCGACGCGCTCGACAAGGCGGTCGCGACGAGCGACGCCGTGCAACGCGAGTTCGAGCAGCATCGGCTCGAAACGCTGCAATCGAACGCGCGGCTCGTCGCCGCCGACTCCGCATTCGCGCGCTACATCGGCAGCGCCGCCGGCGGCGGTGCGCTGCCCGGCGTCGAGGGACAAAGCGGCCCCGATCTCAGCTCGATGCGCGACCTGCTGCTCGAGCGCCAGCGCGAGTTCGGTTTCGACCTCGGCATCCTGCTCGACGGACAGGGCAGCACGCTCGTGCGCACCGACCGCAACGAATCGGTGCAGGAGTCGCTCGCCGAGGATCCGCTCGTCGCGGCCGCGCTGCACGACGCGCCTCCGTTCGCGGGCTACTGGCGCCAGGGCGACCGTCTCTATCAGGCCGCGATCATGCCGGTCGTGCAGGATCGCGACCTGCTCGGCTACCTGCTGCTCGCGCAAGGCGTCGACGACGTGCTCGCCAGGAAGGTCGCGCAGGCGAGCGGTGCGCAGGTCGCGTTCCGCATCCCCGCGGGGGGCAAGGTCGCCGTCGTGGCGAGTTCGCTCGACGCGGCGAACGGCGCCGAGCTCGCACCCGCGATCGCCGCGCTCGATCCGGCCGTGCGCTCGGCGCTCGACGGAGGCCGCGCGATCGATTCGTTCCGCGTCCGTTTCGCCGGGCAGGAATGGGTCGGCCGCGCGCGGCCGATGGGGACCGCGGCCGACGGCAAGCTCGGCAGCGTGCTCGTGCTCACCTCGGCCGATCGTTTCGTCTCGGGCTACCGCGCGATCCTCAACTGGGTCGCGCTCGCGGGCCTCGCTTCGATGGCCGCCGCGCTGCTGCTCTCGCTGCTGCTCTCGCGCGGGATCCTGAGCCCGGTGCGACGCATGGCCCAGGCGGCCGAGGAAGCCGCCGCGGGCAACTACCAGGCGCGCATCGGCAGTGGCGGCAGCGACGACCTCGGGCGCCTGTCGCAGGCGTTCGACACCCTGCTGTCCGAGCTGCGCGAGAAGAGCGACATGGAAGGCTACGTCGGCCACCTCGCACGGTTCCTGCCCGAACCCGCGGCCGACGTCGTATCGGACGCTCCGACGCGTCGGCGCGCGGCGACCGACATCGTGCCACGGCGTGGCGCGGCGACGCTGCTCGGGGTCGAATTCCGCCACCTTCTCGCCGAGCGCGCGGACGCGACGCCGGCACAGGCGATCGGCGATCTCGACGCCTTGCAGGCACGCCTCGACGACCTCGCGCGCGCGCACGCGGCCGAGCTTCACGCGGCCGAGGGCGCGCGCTGGCTGTTCGCGTTCGATGGCGACGATGCGCACCGGCGCGCGCTCGCGTGCTGGGCGACCCTGCTCGACGCGGCGGCCGCGCAGCGCCAGGGCGCGCCGGCGGGCACCGTCGTCGAAGGCGAACTGCTGCACGCGGGCGATGCCCTGCTCGGCATGCCGCAGGCCCAGGTGCATCGCCTGCTTTGCGACGCCGCACCGGGCCAGTTGCTCACGCTCGGTACCTTCGGCGACGCACTCGCGCGCGAGCATGGCGCCACCGCGGTGCAGGCCGTCACCGGCGCCTACAGCGCGAAGCCGCGCGCGGCCGTGCTCGCGGACGTGTGGCTGCGCGCACTCGATCGGCTGCCGACCGATCGCACGGTCGTACGCGCGGAAGCCCGCGCGGCGCGTGCGCCCGCGCCCGGCGCGAAGACCGCACTCGGGATCGTGCCGGGCGCGGTGCTGGGCAATCGCTACCGCATCGTCTCGGTGCTCGGCGAGGGCGGCATGGGCGTCGTCTACAAGGCGAACGACCTCGAGCTCAACGACCTCGTCGCGCTCAAGATGGTCAAGCCCGGCGCGCTCACCGACGGCAGCCAGCTCGAGCGCCTCAAGGACGAGATCAAGCTCGCCCGGCGCATCACCCATCCGAACGTGCTGCGCACGTTCGACTTCGGCGAGATCGGCGGCGTGCCGTACATCTCGATGGAGTACGTGCGCGGCCTCACGCTGCGATACCTGTTGCGCGACGCCAAGCGCGTGCCGTATTCGGCCGGGCTGCGCGTCGCGCGCCAGCTCGCGGCCGGCCTCGGCGCCGCGCATGCAGTCGGCGTCCTGCATCGCGACATCAAGCCCGAGAACCTCATCCTCGAAGCGAACGCGAACGCCAAGCTCATGGACTTCGGCATCGCGCGACCGACCGCGCGCGTGCAGCCGGGCCACACCGAGCCGGGCACGTTCCTCGGCACGCCGAACTATTGCGCGCCCGAGCAGCTCGCCGGCGGCAACGTCGACGAGCGCGCCGACATCTGGTCCTGCGGCGTGCTGATGACCGAGATGTTCTGCGGCGGTCTTCCCTTCGACGGTCCGTCGACGATGGACATCTACATGGCGCAGATGCAGGGAGAGCCGACGCGGCCGTCGACGCTGTGGCCGGAGGTCCCGCCCGATCTCGAAAGCGTGATCCT
Organism: Dokdonella sp.; assembly: GCF_036518555.1. Lineage (GTDB taxonomy): Bacteria > Pseudomonadota > Gammaproteobacteria > Xanthomonadales > Rhodanobacteraceae > Dokdonella_A. The sequence goes on from NZ_DATDMY010000268.1 coordinate 4,541, forward strand.
GCGCTGCCTGAGGCGGGTGCCGGACGAACGCTACGCGAGCGCGGGCGAGCTCGCCGCCGATCTCGCCCGACTGAGGGTCTGACGATGCGCCGCCTCGCACTCGCGTGCCACTTCGCCCTGATCGCGGCGCCCGCGTTCGCGATCGCGCAGGCGTCGGACGATCCGCTGCTGCAAGCCCCCGCGGACGCAGCGCCGGCGTCGACGCTGAGCTGGTCGGGCGACGCGACACTGCGCTACGAACACACGAACGGAATTCCCGGCGCGCGGCCGAGTCCGACGCTCGAGCGCATACGCAGCCGCGTGCGTCCCGCGGTGACGTGGACGCCGCGCGACGAGCTCGAGATCGGCGCTGCGCTGAAGTTCGCGCTCGGGTCGGACGCGAACCGCGACAACCGCGCCAACAACGACAACGAGCGCAGCGACGACGCCGCGCTCGACCAGTTGTTCGTGCGCTGGCGCGCGGGCGAATCGACATCGCTGCTGTTCGGCAAGGCGCCGTTCCCGCTCGAGCTGTCGCCGCTCGTGTGGGATCGCGACCTGCGGCCTGCGGGCGTCAGCATCGACCATGGCATCGCGCTCGGCGACTTCAGCCGCGTGCAGCTGACCGCGGGCGCGTTCGCGGGCGAGCACCTCTATGGCGACGACTCGCGCATCGGCGCGCTGCAGGTCGCCTGGCGCTGGCACGAGGGTGCGCCGGGCAATGCCGCGGTGCTGTTGTCGCTGATCGATTTCGACCACATCGACCGGCTCGCGAACAATGGCCTCGGACGCACCAACCTGCGCACGGCGAGCGGCTTCGTGAGCGACTTCCGCCTGCTCGACCTGCAACTCGTCGGCCGGCACGCGTTCGGCGACTGGCCGTTCGAGGCGCGTGTCGACCTCGTGCGCAATCTCGGCGCCGAGGACGATGCCGACGGCGCGCGGCTCAGCCTCGTCGCCGGCGATCGCCGGCGCGCGCACCGGTGGGAGTTCGGCTTCGCCTGGCAGCGCCAGCAGCGCGACGCCGTGCTCGCCGCATTCAGCGAAGACGACTGGTGGTTCCACAGTTTCGCGCACGGTGCGATGCCGTGGTTCGGCTATGGGCTGACCGACCGGCTCAGCGTGCGCGTTGCGGGCTTCCGCGAGCAGCGCGACGGCCTCGCCGACCATACGCGGCGGGTGCTGGTCGACCTGGAAGCGCGCTGGTAGGCGGGCGCATCAGTCCGTCGCGACGCGACCGCGCAGGACACCGAGCACGAGGCACAGTGCGGCGAGCGCGAGCACGCTCATCTGCACCGGCATCGGATCGAGCGATGCGATCAGCGCGATGCCGACGCACAGTACGAGCGCGCTCGCCGCTGCGAGCGGGCGCAGGCGCGTCGCGGCGAGATGCCTGCCCATCCACCAGAGCAGCGTTCCGCACAGCATCAGCAGGATCGCGAAACACAGGCTGTAGCCGCACAGCATCGTCCATGCGTCGACGCCCCAGCGCGGCAGGATCACATACGCGCGCATCGCGTCCATGAGCGCGCGCCGTGGCGCATCGAACGACGCGGTGTCGACGAACGCGCGGTAGTGCGCGCTCGCATGCACGCCGCTCGCGATCAGCAGCACGCTGCCGGCACTGCGCACGCCCAGACGCAACGCAAGTTCGGACACGATCGGCACCTCCACGGCTTGCGCCGATCTTCGGCAGGTGCCCGCGCGAACGCAAGCGACGACCCGAAGCAAGGACCCCGCCTAAGCGGGGTCCTGCGCCGGTGGGCCGACGTCCGGCTCAGAGCCGGCAGAGATCGAAGTCGTCGGCGAAGACGAGCACGCTCCCCGCGGAGGTCACGCCGAATGCAGCGCTCGTTCCGTTCAGTGCGCCGCTCGTCGCGGCCAATGTCCTGCTTGCGGCCAACGTGTAGAAACGTTGCGTTGCATTGGCCGGGAACGAGGCGATGCCGCTGCTCGCGGTCGCCTGTGCGAGCACGATCGATCCTCCGCACGCCGTCGTCGCCAGCGTGACCTGCGACGTCGAGTCGGTCGCGATCACGTTGTCGAACGCGTCGACGATCGCGACCTGCACGCTGCCGAGCCGATCGCCGCGCGGCACGTCGGCCGGCTGCTGCAGGAACCTGATGTGGTCGGCCGGATTCGCCGCGAAGCTCACGACGACCGTGCAGTCGGCGGTGACCGGGCCGGTCGAGTAGCTCGTGCCCGCGAGCGAGCCCGCGGTGCAGCTGCCGCCGACCGGCGTCACGACGTGATACCCCGCCGCTGGCGTCACGGTGAAATTCACGGTCGCGCCGTGGTTCACGGCCTGCGGCGTCGACGGCGCGATCGTGCCGTTGCCGCCGCTCACGCTCGGCGTGACCGTGTGCGTGTCGATCGCGAAGCTCGCGATCACGCTGCAGTCCACAATCACCGCGTTCGTCGTGTACGTGGTGCCGACGAGCGTGCCGCCGCAGGTGCCGGTCACGGCCGCGACATGGTAGTTCGCCGACGGCGACAGCGTGAACACCGTCGTCGCGCCGTGATCGACGGTCTGCGGCGTGGACGGGCTGATCGTGCCGTTGCCGCCGCTCACGCTCGGCGTCACCGTGTGCGTGTCGATCGCGAAGCTCGCGATCACGGTGCAGTCCGCGATCACCGCATTCGTCGTGTACGTGGTGCCGACGAGCGTGCCGCCGCAGGTGCCGGTCACGGCCGCGACGTGATAGTTCGCCGACGGCGACAGCGTGAACACCGTCGTCGCGCCGTGATCGACGGTCTGCGGCGTCGAAGGCGCGATCGTGCCGTTGCCGCCCGACACGCTCGGCGTCACCGTGTGCGTGTCGATCGCGAAGCTCGCGATCACGCTGCAGTCCGCGGTCACCGCGTTCGTCGTGTACGTGTTGCCTACGAGGGTGCCGCCGCAGGTGCCGCCGACCGGCGTCACGATGTGGTAACCCGCATCCGGCGTCAGCGTAAAGGCAGTCGTCGCACCGTCGTTGACGGTCTGCGGCGCGGATGGGCTGATCGTGCCGTTGCCGCCCGCTACGCTCGGCGTGACCGTGTGCGTCGTGGCCGTGACGTTGAGGCAGCCGTTCGCGGTGACTGACTGGCCGTCGGGGTTCGTGATCGTGACGTTCTGCGCGCCGGCCGTGGTCGCGGTGATGTTGAGCACGACCTGGGTCGGCGAGTTGTAGGTGACGCTGTTGACCGTCGCGTTGGTGACCGTCGCCGCCATGTGATTGAACGGTCGCGCGGGCGCGGGCAGGTTCGCGCCGGGGTCGTAGAAGCCCGAGCCACCGGTCGAGGTCGCATTGATCGTGACGTTGCCGGTGCCGCCCGTGAACGGGATCGGCGTCGTCGAGCACGTCGGCGTCGCCGGCGGCGGCGCGAGCAACTTGCCGATGCGTACCGCATAGCTGTTGGACGCCTGGTTGTACTCCTGGACCGTCCATACCGTCATGTCGTCGAGCGGATCGACGACGGTGAACGAGTAGTCGCCCCAGCGCCGGCCCGCCGATCCGCCCGGATCCGACGGCGGGTTGTAGTTCGCGGACGTCAGGCCATACTGAACGGCCGCGGCGGTCGGCGGCCCGGTCATCGTGCCGAGCGTGTCGCCGGCGAGGCGGCCCGCGTAGGCGGCCGTCGCTCCCGACGGTGTTCCGGCGAGACTGAAGCCGATCACGGCATGGCCCTGGCCCGTCGCGGTGATCGACGGAATCCAGTACTGCAGCGCGGCCGCGAGCGTCGCCGCGTTGTCGTAGACGGTGCCCGACTGCACGAGCGACGGCGTCGTCGTGAGGTTCTGGATGTCGTACCAGCGCGCGGCCTTGCGCGCGGCCGTCGTCGTGCTCGCGACGCCGGCCGCACTCACGCGCAGGTTGTGCGCCGTCCACAGGTGGCCGTTGCGGATCATCGCCGCGTAGAGGCGGTCGTCGAGCGAATCGAGGCGTCCGTTCGTGCCGCCGGTGTTGCCCGCGTGTTCGACGGGATTCGTCGCGCCGGTGGTCGGCACCGTCAGCGAAATGTTGGCCGAGATCGTCGGCGTGCCGCCGGGATTGCTGACGCGGCGGAACGTGAGGGTGCTCCACGACGCGTTGTCGACGCCGACGAAATAGCCTTCGTTTGCGGTCGGGTCGAAGTTGTCGACGCCGCGCGGGGCGTACGGTCCGGCCCCGGCTCCCAGCACGAGGTTCGGGAACGCCGTGGCGACCGCGGGCCCCGCGCCGAGCACGGAGTTCTTGCGCACCACGTAGCCGTTGGTGCCGACGAACGCACCCGCGCTCGAGAACATGTTGCAGCCGACATAGAGCGCATTGACGTCGATGCCGAGCGACGGATAGTCGCAGAAGTTCGTCGGATCGGTCTGCACGAAGAAATACGTCCACACGGTCGAGGCGCTGATCGTGCCGTTGCTCGCGGCGTCGCTGACCGCGAGCAGCCAGCGGTTCGGCGCGAGGGTGGTGCAGCTCGCGTTCGTGCACGGCACGTCGATGATGCTCAGGAACCAGCGTGCGCTGAAGCGGTCGTAGCGAACCTGCGGGTCGCTCGTGAACGTGAGCACGACCGATCCGCCGACCGGCGTCATCACCGGGGCGAAGAACGTGTCGGTATCGAGGTTGAGCACGCCGTCGGCGGCGCCCGCCTTGGTGAACGAGCGGATGCGGCCGTTGACCGCGACGACGTACTGCGTCGGGCCGACCGTCCCCATCGAGTCGGGCGGGAATGCGCCGGTATCGGCCAGCGTCGCGCCGTCGAACGACGTCGACGGCGTGTGGATCGCGCGCGGCCCGCGCTCCGGCTCGCTGGTCGCGGACGAGGGATAGCGTGAAACGATGGGGGCGGCTGGATTCGGCTGCAGGTTGTCGCGTTCGGGACCTTCGAGTTCGTGCTCGGGACGCGGGCCGCGACGTGGCGGTCGTACCGCTTCCTGCTGCATGAGTTCGGCCGACGTATGCGTGACGCCGGTGCTGGTCGGTACGCCCACGCCGGCGATGCCGCTGTCTGGCTCGGGCGCAGCCAGCGCCGTTGCAGCGAGCAGGGCCGACGCGCATAGGAACGCCTGCGTCACGAAGGACGCACGAGTGCGGAACATGGATTTCCCCCTGATAGATGGCACACCGTCGACTCCGCCCCCGGGCGGAGTCGTACCCCGGTACTGCGAAGCCTATCACGCTTTTTCGGAAGGCACGCTTCATTGAAAGCGTAAATGGAAGCCGCTCGACGCGCCGGCGACGTGGCCCATTCGGGCATGCCGCCGCCTCGCACTGGACAATCGCGTTCAGCTTTGCGCAGGATGGATTTTTTCGACGAACGGAACCGGTCCATGCGCCTGCTCCCGCGCCTCGCTACCCTCCTCCCGCTCCTGCTCGGAACCGGTTGCATGATGGCTCCGCCCCGCCCCGCCGCACCTGCGGTCGAAGACCCCTATCTCTGGCTCGAGGACATCCACGGCGCCAGGCCGCTCGAATGGGTCGAGCAGCGCAACGCGGAAACGAAGCAGGCGTTCGCGTCGACGCCGGACTTCGAGCGCACGCGCACGCGCATCCTCGAGGTGCTCGACTCGGATGCGAAGATCCCGGCCGTCACGAAGATCGGCGATCGCTACTACAACTTCTGGAAGGACAAGGACCACCCGCGCGGCCTCTGGCGGCGCACCACGCTCGCGCAGTACCGCAAGGACAAGCCGCGTTGGGAAACGGTGATCGACCTCGACGCGCTCGCGAAGGCCGAGGACAAGCGCTGGGTCTGGCAGGGCGCGTCCTGCCTGCGCCCCGCGAACCGACGCTGCCTCGTCGCGCTCTCGCCCGGAGGCGGCGATGCGAACGTCGTGCGCGAGTTCGACCTCGTCGAACGCAAGTTCGTCAAGGGCGGCTTCGAACTCGCCGAAGCGAAATCGGACGTCGCCTGGATCGACAAGGACCGCATCTACGTCGCGACCGACTTCGGCCCCGGCACGATGACGAAGTCGAGCTACCCGCGCATCGTCAAGGAATGGAAGCGCGGCACGCCGCTCGTTGCGGCGACGCCCGTCTACGAAGGCACGGAAGACGACCTCGCGATTTCCGCCGCGCGCGACCTCACGCCCGGCTTCGAACGCGACCTCGTCACGCGCGCGATCGATTTCTACACGAGCGAGACGTTCGTGCGCCGCAAGGACGGCAAGCTCGTCAAGCTCGAGGTGCCGCCCGATGCCACGATCGACACGCACCGGGAGTGGTTGCTCGTGCAGTTGCGCGACGCGTGGACGCTCGACGGCACGACGTATCCGCAGGGCGCCTTGCTCGCGGCGAAGTTCGACGACTTCGTCGCCAACCAGAACACGCCGGGCAAGCGAAAGCTCGCGGTGCTGTTCAAGCCGACCGCCACGACCTCGCTGTCGGCGCATTCCTGGACGCGCAACCACCTGATCCTGAACATCCTCGACGACGTCGTCAGCCGCCTCGAGGTGCTCACGCCGCGCAGCGGCGATTGGCGCCGGGAGAAACTCGGCGGCGCGCCTGCGCTGTCGACGATCGAGGCGCACGGCATCGATGCCGACTCGAGCGACGCGTACTTCCTCAGCGTGAGCGGCTTCCTCGCGCCGACCACGCTGTATTACGGCGCACTCGGCAGCGCGGACGCCGCGCCGGTCAAGCGCGCACCCGTGTTCTTCGACGCCAAGGGCATGGACGTGCATCAGTACTTCGCGACCTCCAAGGACGGCACGCGGGTGCCGTACTTCGTCGTCGCGCGCAAGGATCTCGCGGCGGACGGCAGCACGCCGACGCTGCTGTACGGCTACGGCGGATTCGAGGTCGCGCTGACGCCGATGTACAGCGGCAGCGTCGGCCGCTCGTGGCTCGAGCGCGGCGGCGCGTTCGCGGTCGCGAACATCCGCGGCGGCGGCGAGTACGGCCCGCGCTGGCACGAGGCCGCGCTGAAGGCGAATCGCCCGCGCGCCTTCGAGGACTTCGCCGCGGTCGCCGAGGACCTCGTCAAGCGCGGCATCACGTCGCGCCGCCACCTCGGCGCCGAGGGCGGCAGCAACGGCGGCCTGCTCATGGGCAACATGCTGACCGGCTATCCGCACCTGTTCGGCGCGATCGTCTGCGAAGTACCGCTGCTCGACATGAAGCGCTACACGCACCTGTCCGCCGGCGCGTCGTGGATCGCCGAATACGGCGACCCGGACAAGCCCGAGGAATGGGCGTTCCTGAAGACCTTTTCGCCGTACCAGAACCTCGCCACGGGCAAGGACTACCCACCCGTGCTGTTCTACACCGCGACGAGCGACGACCGCGTCGGCCCGGTGCAGGCGCGCAAGATGGCCGCGCGCATGCGCGAGCTCGGCTATTCGAATGCGTGGTTCTACGAGAACACCGAAGGCGGGCACGGTGCCGCGGCGGACAACCAGCAGTCCGCCTTCATGCACGCACTCGCCTACAGCTTCCTGTGGCAGCAGCTCGCGCCGACGGAGCCGCCGTCGAAGTGAGCGGGGCGGTTCGGCTCGCGCGCGGCCGTGCGTCGCGCGTGGACGGACCGCTCGCCCACGCTGGCGCGCGCCGAGGTGGGCACCCAGCGCGGTCCGCACATCGCGGTCGGACCCGGACGCACGGACCACGCGCGGCGACGCGCGCAGGAGGCCCGCATGGGCGCGTAGCCGGTGGGCGGCCCGAGGCCCGCCCGCGGGCCCGTCGCGATAGCCGCCGCGACGCATGCCAGATCGCTGCGACCGAGCGCCGCATCGCGCTTTTGCTGCACCGCCGCAGGCATTGCCGTATCCTTCGCGCCTCGCGGGCGCGGCCCGCCGCGCGCCCGTCGAGGCACGCCGATTCGAACATGCTTCAGGAGCCAGCCATGGGTTTGGAACGCGTCCCCGCCGGTGCCCACGTGCCCGACGAGATCAACGTCATCATCGAGATTCCGAAAGACGCCGAACCGGTCAAGTACGAAGTCGACAAGGCCTCGGGCGCGATCTTCGTCGACCGCGTGCTGTCGACCCCGATGCGTTACCCGTGCAACTACGGCTACGTCCCGCACACGCTCGGCGGCGACGGCGACCCGCTCGATGCGCTCGTGATCCTGCCGCTGCCGCTCGTGCCCGGCTCGGTCATCCGCTGCCGCCCGGTCGGCATGCTGCGCATGACCGACGAGGCCGGCGCCGACGAGAAGCTCGTCGTCGTGCCGCACGCGAAGATCTTCGCGGGCTATGGACACATCGCCGACATCGGCCAGGTGTCCGGCCACTGGCTCGAACGCATCGGCCACTTCTTCGAGCACTACAAGGATCTCGAGAAGGGCAAGTGGGTCAAGCTCGAAGGCTGGGCCGACGCGGCGGCCGCGAAGGCCGAGATCACTGCCGGCGTCGAACGCTACGAATCGTCGGTACAGAAACCCGCCTTCTGAGCCGGCGCCGGAGATCGACGACCGCGACATGCAGCGCGCCACGCGCGCCGCAAGCAGGGAGCGACGCGCCTGCGCCGCGTGCTCCGCGTTGGGTCGGTGAACCTGGCCCGCGTCCCTCGTTCTCCCGGCATGGCCGCCGCGTCGGGAGCGACGGCGTCAGTCGTCGCTGTCGTCGGGTTCGTCGCCCGCATGCGACGCCGCCGGGTCGACGCCGGACGCGAGGGCGTCGGCGGCCTTCCACATCGCGAGCTCGCCGCCACGGAATTTCTGTGCGTGGACGGGGTCGGCGCGGAAGCGGAAGCGGCGGTAGAAGCTCACGACATAGCCGTCAGGATGTTCGCGCGCCCAGACCTGGAATTGCTCGAGCGTCTCGAGCGCCGGTAGCGGCTGCACGAGGCGTCCGGCGAACTCGTACACGCCGTGGTGCCAGCCCAGGTGTGCGACCGGCTGCCCGCGCTCCTGCGCGTCGTGGATGCGCGCGGCGATCGCATCGATGTCGTAGCGGTCGCCCGCGCCCTGGATCACCGCGAGCTTGATGACGAGCGCGACGGCGAGCATCGCGGTGGCCGCCGATGCAGCGCGTGCGAAGCGCTTCCGGCCGACCGCGAGTACGAGCCCGACCGCGGCGATGATGCAGCCCCACAACGGCGAGACGTCGGCCGCGAACGCGACCGACGGCAGCCTCGGCGCCAGCCAGTGCAGCGCTGCGGTCGCGACCCCGGACAGCACGAGGAACAGGCCGAACGCGCCGACGCGCACGCGCAGCGCGTCGCGCTCGAGCGCGACCGCGAGCAGGAGCGCGACGCCTGGAATCATCGGCAGCAGGTAGTGCGGCTGCTTGCCGCCGACGAGCGAGAACGCGACGAACGTCGGAACGACCCAGGCGACCGCGAAACGCCACGGCACCTGCGTCGCGAGCGTCCGCATGCTCGTGCCACCCGGCCGCAGCACGAGCGGCCACGGCAGCAACATCAACGGGAAGACGACGATGTACCACCAGAGCGGGCGACCGTGCGCGCTCGTGCCCTTGACGCCGCCGATGCGATCGAGCGTCTGGTTGAGGAAGATCGCTCGCGCATACGCCTCTCCGCCGTGCAGCGCGGCAGGAATCGCCCACGCCAGCGCGATGAGCGCGCCGACGAGGATCGACAGGCCGAACGCAGCGAAATAGCGCGCGCGTCGGCCCGCGAGCGCATCGCCGCTCCACCAGGGTGCGGCGAGCGCGACGAACGCGACGTCGAGCAGCATGACCGGGCCCTTGACCAGGATGCCGAGGCCGATCGCGGCGCCGGTCAGCAGCACGCCGCGGCGCATGCGTCCGCGCACGAGATCGAGCACGCCGTGGAGCGCGACGAGCACGCAGGTGGTCAGCGGCACGTCGAACATGATCGCGTTGGAGAACAGCGCGAAGTAGATCGCGCCGAGCAGGAACCACATCGACGCGCGCGCCGTGGTGGCGGAGCCGGTGAGCCGCAGCGTCAAGCGCTGCATGAGCACGAGGCTCGCGAGCGAGCACAGCAAGGTCATCGCGCGCGCCGTCCACGCGTGCACGCCGGTCAGCAGCCAGCCCGCGTCGATGAGCCAGAACAGCAGCGGCGGCTTGTGCGCGTAGGTGGCGCCGTTGAGATGCGGCACGAGATACTCGCCGGTCTGGCGCATTTCCCATGCGACCGCGAGATAGCGCGTTTCGTCGATCGGCAGCGGCCCGAGCAGGAACACGATCGGCAGCAGCAGCAAGGCGGCGACCGCCAATGGATGCGTCAGCGCGGCGCGCCAGTCGGGATCGGTCGATGGAAACACGGGCCTGTGCACTCGCTGCCGGATCGGCGGAACGCGAATCTTGGCACGCCGGTCGCCCTGCGCGCGACCGTCTCGCTCTCGCGCCGACGCGGGGTCCCGGCCTCTCAGGGCGCTGATCCGCCTGCCCTTCGCGTTCTTCGTGGCCGAGACTTGGCGCTTCGCTCCGGCTTCGGCGCCGGCAGGCTCAGCCGCGCTTGAGCAGCTCGCGCAGGTCGATCACGGCCGCGTTCGCGCGCGAGATGTAGTTCGCCATCACGAGCGAATGGTTGGCGAAGAAGCCGAACGGCGTGCCGTTCAGCACGATCGGGCTGCCGAGCGGCTTCTGCGATTCCTCGAGTTCGCGGATCACCTGCTCGAGGCTCACGGCCGCGTTCTTGCTCGCGAGGATCGGTGCGAAATCGGCGCGGACCGCCTCGAGCTGCTCGCGCAGCGCCCAGGTGTAGCCGCGGGCCTCGTAGAAATTGTCGTCGATCTTCGTCCACGGCGTCTTCACGAGGCGCGGGCTCGGCGCCGGGGTCGATTGCCGCGCGTGCTCGTCCCCGGCGAGGTCGGTGTCGATGCGCACCTGCCCTGCAGCCGCCGACAGCCGCTGCGAGAGCGACCCGAGGCGAGCCGAGACGACCTGCAGGTAGTCGGCGAGGTTGTCGGCACGCGCGTAGAACTGCGCATTGCTGTCGTCGCCGTCGCCGAGGCGCGTGAGGTAGGCGTCGACGCGCGCGATCGCCTTGCGATACTGGCTCTCCGAACTCGGCAGCAGCCAGCGATCGTTCGGCGAACTGAACAACGGGTCGGCCTCCTGCAGGTCCTTGTCTTCGACCGACTGCGTCTGCGACCGGCTGAAGTCGTTGCGCAGCGCGCGCGCGAGGTCGCGCGTCGCGGTCAGCACGCCGAATTCCCAGTTCGGCACGTTGTCCATGAGCACGCCGGGCGGGAAGCGGTCGTTGCTGAGGTAGCCGCCGCGCTTGTCGAGCAGCGTTTCGGCCGTCGTCATGAGCGCGACGGTCGTGACGCTGCCGGTGACGACGCGCTCGCCCTTCGCGACGACGCGCGCCTGCGCGGCCGCAACTGGGTCGAAGTGGTCGGGTTCGTAATCCCACCACCACATCAGCACGAGCACGAGCACGATCGCCGCGGCGAGCAGGACGCCGATGCCGCCGAAAAGCCACGAGCGCGCGCGACCGAGCGAAGTTCCGTCCACGTGTTCCCCCATCGAGCCGGCCGAATGCGCCGGCATGCCAGTCGCCGCGGGCGCCGATCGCCCGCGGCCTCGCGGCCATTCTAGGCCATCGGCCAGTTACTTCTTGCCGCCGCCCTTGCCCGGCTTCGCCGGCTCGCCCTTCTGGCCGAAGTGCTCCATGAGCGTCTTCATGTCTTCGGCGTGCTCTTCCTCGACCGCGAGGATGCCTTCGAGCAGGCGCTTCGTGGTCGTGTCGCGATCGCCGATGTAGTTGATGATCTCGCGATAGCTGTCGATCGCGATGCGTTCGGCGACGAGGTTCTCCTCGATCATCGAAGCGAGGTCTTCGGGCACGACGAACTCGGAATGGCTGCGACCCGAGAGTCCTTCAGGCGAGAAGTTCGGCGTGCCGTCGAGCTGCGTGATCCGCTCGGCGATCGTATCGGCGTGCGACTGTTCCTCCGCCGCGTGCTCGAGGAACTCGGCGGCGACGCTCTTCGCGTTGATGCCCGAGGCGAGGTAGTAGTGGGCCTTGTAGCGCAGCACGCAGACGAGTTCGGTCGCGAGCGCCTCGTTGAGCAGCTTGAGCACGGTCGGGCGGTCGAGCGTGTAGCTGTCGGTGACGGCCCCGCGCTCGATGTGCTCGCGCGCGCGCTTGCGGATCGTCTTGATGTCGGAAAGGAACGGTTTGTCGCTGCGCGGACTCGCTGCCATTGCCTGCCTCCTCCTGAAACGATGGGAATGGCGCGCCCGCACCGCGGGCGACGCCCGCCTAGGGTACGCCAGGCGCATGTCCGCCAGCTGAAGGCGCCCCCGGCTCAGCCGGGGCGGTACACCTCGCCGCCCTGCGCGCGGAACTCTGCCGCCTTCTCAGCCATGCCTTCCGCGAGCGCCTGCTCGTCGCCGACGCCGTGCTCCTTCGCGTAGTCACGCACGTCCTGGGTGATCTTCATCGAGCAGAACTTCGGCCCGCACATCGAGCAGAAGTGGGCGCTCTTGTGCGCGTCCTTGGGCAGGGTCTCGTCGTGGAATTCCTTCGCCTTCTCCGGATCGAGGCCGAGGTTGAACTGGTCGTCCCAACGGAATTCGAAACGCGCCTTGCTGAGCGCGTTGTCGCGCGCCTGCGCGCCGGGATGGCCCTTGGCGAGGTCGGCCGCGTGCGCGGCGAGCTTGTAGGTGATGATGCCGTCGCGCACGTCCTGCTTGTCGGGCAGGCCGAGGTGCTCCTTCGGCGTCACGTAGCAGAGCATCGCGGTACCGTACCAGCCGATCATCGCGGCGCCGATCGCGCTCGTGATGTGGTCGTAGCCGGGCGCGATGTCGGTGGTGAGCGGCCCGAGCGTGTAGAACGGCGCTTCGCCGCACTTCTCGAGCTGGCGCTCCATGTTCTCCTTGACCAGGTGCATCGGCACGTGGCCAGGCCCCTCGATCATGACCTGCACGTCGTGCCTCCACGCAACCTGCGTGAGTTCGCCGAGCGTGTCGAGTTCGGCGAACTGCGCGGCGTCGTTGGCGTCGGCGATCGAGCCCGGACGCAGGCCGTCGCCGAGCGAGAACGCGACGTCGTACGCCTTCATGATCTCGCAGATCTCCTCGAACCGCTCGTACAGGAACGATTCGCGATGGTGCGCGAGGCACCACTTCGCCATGATCGAGCCGCCACGGCTGACGATGCCGGTCACGCGCCGCGCGGTGAGCGGCACGAACGGGAGGCGCACCCCGGCGTGGATCGTGAAGTAGTCGACCCCCTGCTCCGCCTGCTCGATCAGCGTGTCGCGGAACAGCTCCCAGGTGAGATCCTCGGCGACGCCGCCGACCTTCTCGAGCGCCTGGTAGATCGGCACCGTGCCGATCGGCACGGGCGAATTGCGCAGGATCCATTCGCGCGTCTCGTGGATGTGCCTTCCGGTGGAAAGATCCATCACCGTGTCGGCGCCCCAGCGGATCGCCCAGACCATCTTCTCGACTTCCTCGGCGATCGAGCTGGTGACCGCCGAATTGCCGATGTTCGCGTTGATCTTCACGAGGAAGTTGCGGCCGATGATCATCGGCTCGCTTTCCGGGTGGTTGATGTTGCAGGGGATGATCGCGCGGCCGCGCGCGACCTCCTCGCGGACGAACTCGGGCGTGATCAGTCCCGGAATCGCGGCACCGAACGACTGGCCCGGATGCTGCTTGAGCAGGTGCGCCTCGCGGATCGCCTCGAGGCGCTGGTTCTCGCGGATCGCGACGAACTCCATCTCCGGCGTGACGATGCCGCGCCGCGCGTAGTGCATCTGCGACACGTTCATGCCTGCCTTGGCCGCGCGCGGCTTCGGGATCGCCGGAAAGCGCACCTCGGCGAGCGACGGTGCGCTCGCGTGGCGACGCGTGAAGGGCGAGCTGAAATCGGCGAGCGGCTCGCTGTCGCCGCGCTCGGCGATCCAGCGCGCGCGCAGCGCGGGCAGGCCCACCGCGAGGTCGACTCGGTAGTCCGGGTCGGTGTACGGGCCCGACGTGTCGTACACGGTGAACGGCGCGTTCTTCTCGGCACCGAACATCGACGGCGTGTCGGCGAGCGCGATCTCGCGCATCGGCACGCGCAGGTCGGCGCGCGATCCCTCGACGTGCACCTTGCGCGAACCAGGGATCGGCCGCGTCACGGATGCGGAGAGTTCGGCGGTTTCGCGCAGCAGCGCGGTCGGAACGGCGTTCATTTCAAAGCTCCTCGATGCCGGTGCGACGGGAGCTTTCGCGCAAGTCAGCGCATGAGGAGCGCGGCCCTTGCCGACCGCAGCGTGCGTGTGCGCCGCGGCTTCAAAGCTCCCTACACCGGTGCTAGCCGGATCAGGTTCGAAGGGACTCTCTCAGCCGGCGACCGCCGGCACCCCCGCTTCGAGGCGCATTGAAGCACGTTCGCTGCCGCGCGACCACCGCTCCGGCGGCGCGCAACGATGCCGCTGCGGCACGCACATGCGCGTGTCGCTCGCTTCCACGGCGACGGCGGGCGCAGCTTCCCTCGTTCGCGAAGGACCGGACGACGATCGCGATCGTCGGCTGCGACACCGCCGGCCGGACCGCCGCGCTCTTCCTCGCGCGCGGCGGCCGCGCCCTCGAGGTGTTCGAGCGAAGCGAGGCGTTGCGGGCGGTCGGTGCCGGCGCCCTGCGGCAGCCGACCGCCTCGATGGACTCGCCGACCTCGGCCTCGTCGACGCGGCGCGGGCGACCGCACGGGCGTGCGGCCCGCCGCGCTCCGCGTGGACTTGGGTGCTCAGCGACAGGGATTGCCCGCGTTCACGCAGGCTACGCGGCTTCGCACGGCGGCACTCGCGGCGTAGTTCGCGAGCACGCCGTCCGCGACGTTGCCGTTCACGAACGTCGTCGCCGAGAACGCGATCAGCGGCAGGCCCGTGAGCACGTCGCCGTTCGATGCCGCAGGCAACGCGTGCGACGAGATCGACGCGCCGCTCAAGTCATGCGCGAGATCGAGCGACAGCCCGCCGGCCGACGGCAGTAGCTCGATACCCGCGTAGTTCCGCGAGACGTGGGCACCGGGATCCGTCGCGTTGGTGAGACGCGAGCCGGTCGCCGACACGGGCAGCTCGATGCCCGCGGGATCGGCCGCGGTCGCGAACGTGAGGACCGACGTCTCGAGACACGGCGTCAGGGCAGGATTTGCAGCCGTGTCCGCCAGTCCAGCCGAGCCACCGTCATTCGCCGCTCCAAGCGGCACGACCACGCCGTCGCGGCCGTAGGCGACGGCGCCGACGTTCGCGCACGCGTACGGGAAGGCACTCGCCCACCGGTCGACGACGACACCGTTGCTCGTCATCTGGCCGCTCGTATACGACTGGACGAAACTCGCCTCGAACGGCGGTTTCGCGCTGCCGCCCGTGAGCGCGGGATCGACGTACCAGCGCTTCGTCGGCGCAGTCACGATCCAGTCGGTGCGGGCACCAATCGACGGGTTCCGGGTGAAATCCCCTTCGAGCGCGCCGGCCATGAACAGCGCGCTGACCGCATCCACCGGATGGGCGTATTCGAGCGTGCGCTGCGCGCCGTCGATGATGACGAGCGCGGCGTAGCGGCTGTCGGGCTCCGCGCTCGCGCTGTCGAGATCCGGTGCGGCGTCGCCGGGCGCGGTGTGCAGTGGCGCCGAGCGGAACCGGTCGATCGCGATGGCGTCGATGCCGAACATCGTGCCGCGTGCGACGTCGACGACGTACTCGGTGCCGTAGAGTCCGCCCGCGGGCGGCGCGAGGTCGACATCCGCATGCGCGCTCCAGTGGCCGCCCGGCGACCACGCGGCGACGATCGCGGCGCAATCGCCGTGGGCCACCGCGTCGGCACTGCCGTGCAGATTGCCCGTCACTTCGCCCATTTCGAACACGTCGAAATGCCCTTCGCGCATACGGTCGGGGGTTTGAGGGCCACCGTCGGCGTTCCCGGTCGGGCCCGACGCGGCGTTCTCTCCCTCGTAGGACGCACCGTTGAAGTCGATCGAGTGCGCCACGAACGCGGGCACGGTGCACGCGGCGCTGCTCGTGACGAGCCGCGCCGGCGACTCGCCTCCGTCCGACGCCGTCACGCTCGCCGACCACGCAGCGTGCGGACCCACGTAGACGTCGAAATCGAGCACGCCGCGTCCGTCGTAGCCTTCGTGGAAGCGCACGCGCAGTGCCTTCGCGTGATCCGTCGTGTTGGTGACCACGAACAGCGTGTCGTTACCGCCGTTCGCAGTGTAGTAGGGGAACACGAGCACCTGGCCCATTCCATGCGGATCGACGTGCATCGCGTGCGCATTCATTCCGGCGATCGCGGAGGCGGCCGCGATCGTCGACGCAAGACTGCTTTTCATGCTCATGGCGCAAAGCCTCGGACGATGGACACCTGTCCCTGACGAGGCATCGCGGCCGAGCGTCGCAGCGCGACGCCCGGCGATGATGTCCGGCAGCGGATGCGGGCAGACGAGCAATATCCGCACACTGAACCGGCGCACAACGCTGCATTCCCTTGTCGCGCCCGTGTTCGCACTCGGCGCGACGTCGCGGGTCGAAGTTGCGTCATGGGAATATCGAACACGAGGAGATCGACATGACCTTTCGCCTTGCCGGACGCGGCGCCGCAACGTTCGCCGCGCTTTGGCTCGCCACACTCGCGAGCGCGGCGGAGCCGGCCCAGCGCGTGACCGTGCACTGGACCGACCCGCACGCGTTCTCCGACACGCGCGACAACCCGGGTATCCGCCAGATGCGGCCCGAGGAGTGGCTCGCGCTGCTGGCGAAGCATCTCGAGCGGCGCGCCGAGCCGATGCTGCCCGCCGGCGAACGCCTCGACGTCACGTTCACCGACGTCGATCGCGCCGGGCGCGTGGAACCATGGCGTGGCCCGGAATGGAACGACGTGCGCATCGTCAAGGACATCTACCCGCCGCGCATCGACCTGCGTTTCACGCTGACGGCCGCCGACGGCCGGGTCATCGCCGAAGGCGAGCGCAAGCTGCGCGACAACGCGTTCCTCATGCGTGGCACCTCCGACGACAGCGACGCGCTGCGCTTCGAGAAGCGCCTGCTCGACGACTGGCTGCGCAAGGAGTTCCAACCGGCCGGCCATTGAGCGACGCGATGCGTCTACACGCCGCGGCGCGTTGGCGGCACAATGCGGGCTCCGTTCCGGAGCCCGCGATGGACACCCAGCATCCCGACCTGCATCCGCTCTACGCCGAGCATCTCGCCACGCTGCGGGCGCACGCCGACGAGGCGCTCGCGCGCGAGGGGTTCGACCACCTCGTGATCGCCGCGGGCCAGCCGGCGATGCAGTTCCTCGACGATCGCCCGTACGCGTTCGCGGTGAATCCGCATTTCAAGCACTGGTTGCCGGCGACGAAGGCGCCCGGCTCGTGGATCGTGTACACGCCGGGGCGTCGGCCGAAGCTCGTCTACCTGCAGCCACACGACTACTGGCACGTCGTGCCCGATGCGCCGGCCGGGTACTGGGTCGAGCATTTCGAGGTCGCGATCATCCGCGACGCGAAGGACGCACGCGCGCACCTGCCCAGCGACGTCGCGCGCTGCGCGGCGATCGGCGAGGCGGGCGCCGCCGTCGACGGCTTCGTCCCCAACAACCCGCAGGGGATCCTCGACTACCTGCACTGGCAGCGCTCGTACAAGACCGCCTACGAGCTTGCGATGATGCGCGTGGCGAGCAAGATCGGCGCGCGCGCCCATCGCGCCGCCGAACGCGCGTTCCGCGCCGGCGCGTCGGAGTTCGATATCCACGTCGCCTACCTCGCGAGCGCGCGCCAGGGCGACAACGAGTTGCCGTACAACAACATCATCGCGCTCAACGAGCACGCGGCCGTACTGCACTACATGGAACTCGCGCACGCGCCACCCGCGCGCGCCCATTCGTTCCTGATCGACGCGGGCGCCAGTTTCCACGGTTATGCGAGCGACATCACGCGCACCTACGCGGCCGCGGACGCGGGCGAGTTCCAGGCGCTCGTCGACGCGGTCGATGCCGCGCAGCGCGGGTTCGTCGCGAAGGTGCGCGCGGGACAGAGCTACCCCGACCTGCACGTGCACGCGCACCTCGTGCTCGGCGGCATCCTGAAGGAGCATGGTTTCGTGCGCATGAGCGCGGAAGCCGCGCTCGAGGGCGGCGTCACGTCGACGTTCTTCCCGCACGGCCTCGGCCATCCGATCGGACTGCAGGTGCACGACGTCGCCGGCTTCCAGGCCAGCGACCGCGGCGGCACCCTGCCGCGCCCGCCGGGCCATCCGTACCTGCGCATGACGCGCGCGCTCGAGCCGGGCATGGTCGTCACGATCGAGCCGGGCCTCTACTTCATCGACATGCTGCTCGCGGAACTCAGGAACAAGCCGGCGGCGAAGGATGTCGACTGGGCGCGCGTCGGCGCGTTCCGCAAGTACGGCGGCATCCGCATCGAAGACGATGTCGCGTGCACCGACGGCGAGCCGGAGAACCTCACGCGCGATGCGTTCGCTGCGCTCGGCTGACGCCGATGCGCTCGCCGGCGCCTGGCTGAATCGAGGTGGACGCCCGCGCGCTCAAGGCCTGTTGCGCACGCTTCCCCGGCGCGATCTCGCGCTCGCTCGGGCCGCCGTACAACATCCTGCTCTACGAAGTCGGCGGCAGGCAGTTCGCGTACTTCAAATTGTCGGACCCGGAAAGATGGCGCTTCAGCTTCCGCGCCACGCCCGAGCGCTTCCTCGAACTCACGGGGATTCCCGGCATCAAGCCCGCGCGCTACATGGCGCGCTTCCACTGGGTCACGGTCGTCGACGTGCGCACGGTGCCCGCCGCTTACCTGCGCGAACTCGTCGCCTGGTCGTACCGGCGCGCGCTCGCGTCGTTGCCGAAGTCGAAGCAGGCCGCGCTCGCCGGAGCAGGAATGGTCCCGGCTGCGGCATCGTGACGCGAGACAGCGCCGCGCCACAGGCGTAACCTCATGCGGTGACCCGACCGCATCGCCCCGCCGAAGCGTCCTGGTTCCGCAGCCGCGGCGGTCGTCGTTTCGGCGCCGAGTTCGGCGCGATCGTCGTGCTCAAGCTCGTCGCGCTCGCCCTGATCTGGACCTTCTGCATCCGCCCGCAGCCGCGCGCGGACACGCAGCCTGAAGCGGTCGCCGATCACGTGCTCGGGCCCGCCGCCCACGAGGCTACCCATGATCGATGAGACCGTCGTGACGCTGTCGCGCCTGCAGTTCGCGCTGACCGCGCTGTATCACTTCCTGTTCGTGCCGCTCACGCTCGGCCTGTCGTGGATGCTCGCGATCATGGAAGCGGTGTACGTGATGACCGGGCGCGAGGTGTGGAAGCGCATGACCCAGTTCTGGGGCGTGCTGTTCGGCATCAATTTCGCGATGGGCGTCGCCACCGGCGTGACGATGGAGTTCCAGTTCGGCACCAACTGGGCTTACTACTCGCACTACGTCGGCGACATCTTCGGCGCGCCGCTCGCGATCGAAGGCTTGATGGCGTTCTTCCTGGAAGCGACGTTCATCGGTCTGTTCTACTTCGGCTGGGACCGCCTCTCGCGCGTGAAGCACCTCGTCGTGACCTTCCTGCTCGCGCTCGGCACGAACCTGTCGGCGCTATGGATCCTCATCGCCAACGCGTGGATGCAGAACCCGGTCGGCTCGGAGTTCAACCTCGACACGATGCGCATGGAGGTCACCGACTTCGGCGCGGTCGTCTTCAATCCCGTCGCGCAGTCGAAGTTCGTGCACACGGTCAGCGCCGGCTACGTGCTCGGCGCGATGTTCGTGCTGTCGATCAGCGCGTGGTACCTGCTCAAGGGCCGCAACATCGAATTCGCCAAGCGCTCGATGACGGTCGCGGCGAGCTTCGGCCTCGCCTCGGCGCTGAGCGTGGTCGTGCTCGGCGACGAATCGGGCTACACGGTGACCGAGCACCAGAAGATGAAGCTCGCCGCGATCGAGGCGATGTGGGAGACCGAACCGCCGCCCGCCGCGTTCACCGCATTCGGTTTCCCCGACGTCGCCGAGCGCACGACGCATTTCGCGATCCACGTGCCGTGGGTCATGGGCCTGATCGGCACGCGTTCGCTCGACGGCGTGCTGCCCGGCATCGGCGAGCTCGTCGACGAGGCGCGCCAGCGCATCGAGAGCGGCCTCAAGGCGTACTCGGCCCTGCAACGACTGCGCGCGAACCGCGACGACGGCGCCGCGCGAACGGAGTTCGAGGCGCACAAGAAGGACCTCGGCCATGCGCTCCTGCTCAAGCGCACGCTCGCCGACCCGGCGAGCGCGACGCCGACCGACATCGCGAAGGCCGCCGAGAGCACGATCCCGAACGTACCGGTGCTGTTCTGGTCGTTCCGCATCATGGTCGGCTGCGGCTTCTGGTTCATCGCACTGTTCGCGTACTCGTTCTGGCTGTCGGCGAGGCGCGAACTCGACCGCCGCCGCTGGTACCTCAAGGCCGCGTTGTGGAGCCTGCCGCTGCCGTGGCTCGCGATCGAGCTCGGCTGGATCGTCGCCGAGTACGGCCGCCAGCCGTGGGCGATCGAGGGCGTGCTGCCGACTGCGCTCGGCGTGTCGTCCGTTTCGGCGGCGCAGGTCGCCACGAGCCTGGTCGGCTTCGTCGTGTTCTATACCGCGCTCGCGGTGGTCGACGCGATCCTCATGCTGAAGTACGCCCGCAAGGGCCCCGACGGACTCGGCATGTGGCCGCCGGTCGCGCCGGAACCCGTGCCGGCTCATGCGGTCGTCGGGGCATCGCCGTGACCGGGCCGGGTCGCCCCGCCGCCCCGTCGTCGATTCCGTCGTCCGTCGAGGCCATCGTCCGGAGTGATCGCCATGCCCGACTATGAAACCTTGCGCGTGACCTGGTGGGTGCTGCTCGGCGCGCTGCTGATCGGATTCGCGGTCACCGACGGCTTCGACCTCGGCATCGCGGCGCTACTGCGCGTGCTCGGCCGCGACGACGCCGAACGCCGCGCGGTGCTGGAAACGGTCGAACCGGTCTGGGAAGGCAACCAGGTCTGGCTGATCCTCGGCGCCGGCGCGATCTTCGCGGCCTGGCCGCTGCTCTACGCCGCTGCCTTCTCCGGCTTCTATTTCGCGATGCTGCTGACCCTGCTCGCGCTGATCGTCCGTCCGGTCGGTTTCAATTTCCGCAACAAGTTCGCCGATCCGCGCTGGCGCGGGTGCTGGGACTGGTTGCTGACCGTGCACGGCCTCGTGCCCGCGCTCGTGTTCGGGATCGCATTCGGCAACCTGTTCCTCGGCGTGCCGCTGCGCTACGACGACACGCTGCGCGTCACCTACGAAGGCGGCTTCTTCGGCCTGCTGCGACCGTTCCCGCTCCTGACCGGCTTCGCGTGCGTCGCGTTGATCCTGCTGCACGGCGCGGCGTGGGTCGCCGTGAAGAGCGAGGGCGTCGTGCTCGCGCGCGCCGAACGTCTCCTGCGCGTGCTCGCGCCGACGTTCGTGCTGCTGTACTGCGCGGCGGGCGCCTGGCTGTACGTCGGCGTCACCGGCTACACGCTGCAGGCCGCGAGGTTCGACGGCCCGTCCAATCCGCTCGCCAAGAGTGTGCTTCACTCAGGCAATTGGCTCGCCGATTCGCAGCTGGGCGGCTGGGCCGTCGTGGCGGCGGCCGTCGCGATCGCGGCCGCCCTCGCGACGCCGTTGCTGGCGCTGCGGCGCCGCCACCGCAGCGCCTTCGTCGCGAGTTCGATCGCGGTCGCGGGCACGATCGGCTCGGCCGGACTCGCATTGTTCCCGTTCCTGCTGCCGTCGAGCCTTGATCCGCGCAGCAGCCTCACCGTGTGGGACGCATCGAGCAGCCACAAGACGCTCGGCCTCATGCTCGTCGCGACGCTCGTGCTGCTGCCGATCGTGCTCGCCTACACGGCATGGGTGTATCGCGTCATGCGCGGACGCGTGTCGCTCGAGCATGTGCGGCGCTCGCACGGGATGTATTGAGCGCCGACGGGGAACCGGCGCTCGCGGCACGCGCTCGAAGCGAGCGACGAGTCCGGCGCCGGTCGGCCGGTTTCCGAACGATCACGAAGGAGGTTAGCCATGTGGTACTTCAGCTGGATCCTCGGCCTCGGCCTCGCGCTCGCGTTCGCGATCCTCAATGCGATGTGGTTCGAACTCGCCGCCGACGCGGCGGCGCATCGCGCCGCCGAGGAACCGCCCCCGCGTTGACCGACGTGGACGGCGCTCGCGGCTTCGGATAGGGTTCGGCGCGTTTCCACGCGATCGTCCTGCCTTGATCAACCCCGTCCGCCTCGTTGCTGCATTGCTTCCGTTAGCCGTGTGCGCGATCCCTGCGGCAGCCGCGAAGGTTCCCGTTTCCCGCGCGGCCGCGCCGCGGCACGCGGCCGCTCCCGCGAAGGATCCGAAGGTCGACCGCTGGATCGACGTGGGCGGCTTCGGCGCAATCGCGTTGTACCGTCCGCACGGCGACGCGCGTGGGCTCGTGCTGTTCGCCTCGGGCGACGGCGGCTGGAGCCTCGGTGTCACCGACATGGCCCACGAAGCGGCCGCGCTCGGCTACTGGGTCGCGGGGTTCAGCACGCCGCGCTTCCTCGCCGCGCTCGATGCCGGCGAAGGCGCCTGCAGCGACGCCGACGGCGTGCTCGCACGCCTCGCCGACAACCTCGTGCACGAACTCGCGCTGCCCACGCCGACGCGAGCGGTCGTCGTCGGTTACTCGTCCGGCGCGACAGTCGTCTATGCCGCGCTCGCCGCCGACGCGGGGCGGCGCTTCGGTGGCGGAATCAGCCTCGGCTTTTGCCCCGACCTGGTCATCCACAGGCCGTTTTGCCCCGGCACCGGCGGCCTCACCGCGCACTGGCAGTCGCATCCGCCTGCGTGGATATTCGACAAGCGCGATACCGTCGTTGCGCCATGGCGGATCCTGCAGGGCGAAGCCGACCAGGTCTGCGATCCGGCGTTCGCGCCCGAATTCGCCGATGGCCAGGCGGATGCGCAAGCGATCATGCTGCCGAAGGTCGGTCACGGCTTCGGTGTACCGAAGAACTGGCTCGGGCAGTATCGGCGCAGCCTGCGCGACCTGCTCGACGCGCGCTGAGCCATCGCGCCCGGCGGGGAACGGACCGCGCACGGCGGTGCACGGTGCGCGAGCCCGTCGTCCGCGTGCGGGGGCAGCCGCCCGTGCCCGGAATGTCTCCCGTCGCCCGACGCTTACCCTAGAATCCACGCCCTGCAATCCAGGGACGACGCAAGCGCCATGAGCACCACCGATACCGCCACGGCGCCCTCCGCGCGGCACGGCTGGAGGGCGCATCTGCGCTGGCTCGTTCCGATCGCGTTCCTGTCGCTCGTGGGTTGGCTGGTCTGGCGCGGCGTCGACGAGTTCGACCTGCCCGAGCTCCAGCGCACGCTGCTCGCGGTGCCGACCGTCGGCGCGCTCGGCGTCGCCGCGCTCGCGCTGGTCGCGGTCGCGTTCACCGGCCTCGTCGATGTCGCGATCGCGCGCTGGCTCGGCCTGCCGATCCCGGCCGGCGACATGCTGCGGCTCGCCTTCGTCGCGAACGCATTCGCCAACACCCTCAACCTCTCCGGCGCGGTCGGGTCCGGAGTGCGCTTGATCGGCTTCGCCGCGCGCAAGGTCGAACTCGCGCGCGGCGCTGCGCTGATCGGCCTGCAGGTCCTGTCGCTGCCGCTCGGGCTGTCGGTGCTCATCGTGATCACGCTCCTGCTCGGCTCGCGTCCGATCACGCCGGGCGCGACCACGCACTGGCTCGCAGTCGCGGTACTGGCCGCGGCCGCGTGCTACCTGCCCGCGTTCTTCGTGCTGACCACGCGCCGGCGCCTCATGCGTTGGCTACCCGCGGGGCGCGAGCTGCCGCCACTGCGCCTCAAGCTCGCGCTGACGGCGCTGTCGTTCGTCGACTGGGTGCTCAGCGCGGGCGTCCTGTACGGCTGCCTGTACATCTCGGGTGCGCATGTCAAACCGGGTCCCCTGCTCGGCAGTTTCGCCGCGGCACAGACGCTCGGCCTGCTGAGCCTGATCCCGGGCGGCTTCGGCGTGTTCGACGGCCTCATGCTGCTCGCGCTCTCCGGCGGCGGCTATGACAACGCGCAGGTACTGTCCGGCTTGTTCCTGTTCCGCATCGCCTACTACCTGCTGCCGTTGCTCGCGGGCCTCTACGTCGGCTCGAGCATGCTCGTCGGCCAGTTGCCGGGCGTCGCGCGCGCCGCCGCGCGGCTGCAGACGCACCCGTTGTTCGGCGTGCTCGGCCTGCCGGCGAACCTGCTTGCGGGTTTCGGCATCCGCGTGCTCGCCGTGCTCACGTTCGGCGCCGGCCTGCTGCTGCTCGCGTCGGCGGCGATCCCGGCCGTGCACGAGCATACGATCGTCGTGCGCGCCAACCTGCCGCTCGCCGCGGTCGAAGGTTCGTACTGGCTGTCGGTGCTCGCCGGCGTGCTGCTGCTCGGCCTCGGTCGCGGCATCGACGGCCGCCTGCGCGTCGCCTACAACCTCGCCCAGCCGCTGCTCGTCTTCGCGGCGCTGCTCGCGGTGACCAAGGGCCTGCACTTCGGCGAGGCACTGTTCCTGCTCGCGATCGCCGCGCTGCTGCGCCTGCGCAAACGCGAGTTCACCCAGCGCGCGATGAGCCTGACCTCGCTCACGACGTTCACCTGGCTCGCCGGCCTCATCGTCGTCGTGTGCGCGTTCTTCGCCGTCGGCGTCGGCATGATGCTCGGCGACGACAGCTTCGACCTCTGGTATTTCGGCTTCGGCGAACACTCCTCGCGCATCGTGCGCGGCCTGTTCGCGGCCGGTCTCGGCGTGTGCGGTTACCTCGTGTGGCAATCCTTCGCGGTGCGCCGGCCTTCGCTCAAGCTGCCCGACCGCGCCGAGCTCGAACGCGCGCGCGAGGTCTATCGCGAACACGGCGGCGGCGAGTTCGCCCATCTCAGCTTCATGGGCGACAAGCACCTGTTCTGGTCGGGCGACCACCACGCGGTGGTCGCCTACGGTGCGGTGCGCGACCGCCTCGTCGCGCTCGGCTCGCCGTCCGGCCCGCAGGAGGCGATCCGGCGCGCGATCCTCGATTTCCGCCAGTTCGCCGACGCGCAGGACCGCGCGCCGGTGTTCTACGAGGTGCTCGAGCCGGACCTGTCGCTCTACCACGACCTCGGCTTCGACCTGTTCAAGCTCGGCGAGCTCGCGACGCTGCGCCTCGACGAGTTCACGCTCGCCGGCAAGCGCTGGGAGGACCTGCGCCAGGCGGTCAACCGCTCGGTCAAGGAGCAGCTCACGTTCGAGATCGTCGAACCGCCGTTCGACACCGTCGTGATGAGTGAGGTCGAGCGCGTCTCCGATGCCTGGCTCGCCGACAAGGGCGCGCACGAGAAGGGCTTCTCGCTCGGCCGCTTCGACCCCGACTACTTCGCCTGGAGCCCGCTCGCACTCGTGCGCCGCGCCGGCGACCTCATCGCATTCGCGAACGTGCTGCCGCCGTACGGGCCGAACGGCACCGCGAGCGTCGACCTCATGCGCCATGTCGACGACGCGCCACGCGGGACGATGGATTTCCTGTTCGCGCGCGTGATGCAGTGGGCGAAGGAGCAAGGCCATGCGACCTTCAGTCTCGGCATGGCACCGCTGTCGAACGTCGGCGACAATCCGTACGCGCGCATCAACGAGCGGCTCGCCGCGCTCGCGTTCCGCTACGGCGGCCGCTTCTACAACTACCAGGGGCTGCGCCGCTACAAGGAGAAGTTCCAGCCCGACTGGATCGGCTCGTACCTCGCCTATCCGCGCGGACTATGGGTACCCGGCCTGCTGATCGACATCGCGGCGCTCGTCGCGGGCGGCTACCGGCGGTTCCTCAGCGGGCGCTGAACGCGGCGACTAGCGCACCAGAGCGCTCGCGAACGTGCCGGTCACGAGGGCGACGAGGTCGTATTTCGCCTTGCGGTCGAGCAGGCGGGACCGATCGGCGTAGGCTTGCCCCCGTTCGAAGCTGCTGCGCCCGGCGAGCAGGCGCACGCTGCGCAGGCACAGTTCGCGCTGCGACGGCAGCGCGTCGGCGATCGTGAAGACCAGCGCGCCGGAGCGTCCGAGACGCACCGAATAGCAGTCGAGGGCGTGCCGCGCATGCTCGCCCGCGTACGCGATCTCCTCGACCCAGGTCGCGGTGTGCGAGGCCGGATCGAGACGCGGCATCTCGGCGTAGTCGACGAGGCTGAATTCGGGTTCGCCCGCGTCCTGCTGGTCGGATACCGCCTTCGTCGCGCGCTGCCCCGCGGCGAGCAGCGTCTCGCGCGATTGCGCGGCGAACGTCTCGTCGCTGACGAAGCCGTCGGCAAGGTAATCGACGTCGACGTGCCAGGCGTTCTTGCCCGCGAGATCGACGCGCTCGTGCACGATCCAGCCGACGGTCTGCGCCTCGGGCTCGTCGTCGGTACCCGCGAACGCGGCCTGGAGCGCGTCGCGATCGATGAAGCGGAAGTGCTTGGGCACGTCGATCGATGCCTTCGCGACCGGGATATCCACCAGTCCGCCGCGCAGCGGCAAGTTCGCGAGCGCGACCGAACGCCGCACCTGCGCGCCGATGCCGTCGTCGGCAGGCGCCTCCGTGTCGTCATCCGCGACCATCGGCTCGTCCGGCGGCTGGTATCCGGCACCCCACGCCAGCGCGCCGGCCCACACCGCGACGAGAATGAACGAGGCGAGCAGCGGCGTGCGCACGCCGGCTTCCTTTTCGCCCCAGTACTTCACCAGCGCGTACAGGCCGACCGGCCAGAACAGCAGCATGAGAACCGCGAGCATCTGCTCCGTGCGCCAGACACGCACGAGCGCGAGCAGGTAAAGCAGCGCGGCGACGACCGGCAATGCCACGAGCAGATAAAGCGCGGTGAACATGCGGCGGCCTCAGCGGGAATGGATGTGCAGGACCTGCTCTTTCTTGAGCACGTACGTCGCGGCCCCGCCTTTGCGACGGATCTCCATCGTGACCTGGCGGGCGTCGGCCGAGACGACGACGCCGTTGTGCTCGCGTTCGTTCGCCGTCGTGATCGCGACGCGCTCGCCGATGTGGTAGCGCAGTTCGTCGAACGGGATCGCGTTTCCGTCCTGGTTCGGCGCCGCCAGCCATTCGTCGTCCGCGCTCGGGCGCGGCGCGACGACCGCCGCGACGACCGGCGTCTCCTTGACCGAATCGTCGTACGCAGGCACCGGCTTGCCTGCGTCGGGCGCGGCCGCCGCCGGCCCCGCCGCCATCAGCTCTTCGATGCGGGCTTCGTCCTGCTCGAGCGTCTGCGCAACCGCCGCGCCACCCGCGCACGCGGTCGCGATCGCGAGCGCGAAAAGCCAGCGATTTCCATTCGACCTGCCCATGGTTCCCCCTCGAGCTGACCGCGTCGATCCTTCGCATCGACCCCAGGCGGCCGGAAGCATAGACGATGGCGGTCGATCCACTCCAGCCGACGGCGTCACCGTACGACGGGAGCGGGCAGGTTGGCGACGATCGCGGCGCCCAGCGCGGCGTAGTCACCGTCGTAGTGATGGCCACCGGGCAGCCCGATCGCGCGCACGCGCGCGGGCAGCGGACCGCGGCAGATGCTGTCGTCCTCGTCATTGCCGTGCACGCACACGAGCGGCACGCGCGACGCGGCGAGCTCGGGCACGATCGGCAGCGCGTCGTCGTGGCGGGTGGAGCCGAACCAGTCGCCGACATGGATCTCGAACACGGCCGCGTCGTCGGGCGAGATCATCACGCCGCCCTGCACGCGCGCGAGCGCATCGGCGGGCAGCCGATTGACGATGACCGGGACGAGGCTCGCGCCGAACGAATAACCCACGACGACGAAGCGTGCGTCCGCGTCGTGCGCGCCGTAGTGGGCAATGACGCGGGCGATCGCGGCAGTGGCCGCGTCGGGCGTCTGCTTGTGCCAGAAGAACTTGAGGGTCGAAAACCCGATCACGCGTACGCCGTCGTCCGTCAGGGCTTCGGCGACGCCGCGGTCGAGACCGGCCCAGCCGCCATCGCCGGTCACGATGATCGCGACGCGGTGCGCATTCGCCGGATCCTTGGCGGGCGCACGCGGCGGGATCTCCGTGAGTGGCAGGTCGGCGAGGTCGTCCGGCAGCGCCGTGCGCTGCGCGTCCTCGCTGCGGCGCCATCGGCGCCACGCCGTACCGAGCTCGCGCGCGGGGTCGGCGACGCCGAACGCCGAGGGTGCGCAGGCGCGGAGCCAGTCCCACGCGGTCGCGAGCGGCACGGGCGCGACGTCGAGGCGCGCGCCAGCGGCGAACGGATGCGCCGACCATCGCAGCGGCAGGCGTTCGACGGGCTGCACCTGCCAGTCGCCGGCGGCGCTCGTGCGCGTCATCGCGCCGGCGTCGCCGGCGCAGAATGCCTTGGGAAAACGCACGGCATCGTCCCAGCCGAGCGTGAGCAGGCCCTCGAACGTGCCGAGCGGCGCCTGCGCGGCGAGCGCATAGGCGAACGTCGCGCCGGCGCCGTCACCGACGACGAGCGGTGCCGTGTAGCTCGCGACGCCTTCGTGGCGCTCGACCCAGTGCGCGACTTCCTCGACGTGCCCGGCCGGATACGAGCACGCGTCCTCGATCGCTTCCATGCGCTTGAGGTACGCGGGCAGGTCGATGCCGACCACGAGCGCGCCTTGTCTCGCCAGCGCATCGCCGAGGACCTGCTGGCGCGCGGTCCAGCCGTCGCGATCGGAGAACAGGAGCACCGCGTGGACGACGTCGCCCGCGGGCCGGTACAGGTGCAGCGAGCCGAACAGCCCGTAGTTGATCGTCGACGGCGGCGCAACGGGCGCCGAGGCTTGGAAAGCGCGGGTCGCGGCGGCGCCGGACGCATCCGTGGTCGCGAAGAGCAGCGCGAGCAGCGCATGCAGCAGGCTCATCCGACACCCGCCATCAAGGCCTCGATCTCGTCCGCGTGCTTGGGAACGCCGGCCGAGATCACCTCGGGCTCGCCGGCAGTGACGACCACGTCGTCCTCGATGCGGATGCCGATGCCGCGGAACTTCGCCGGCACGCCCTTCGCGTCCGGCGCGATGTACAGGCCGGGCTCGACCGTGACGACCATGCCCGGCTCGAGCACGCGGAACTCGCCGTCGATGCGGTAATCGCCGACGTCGTGCACGTCGAGGCCGAGCCAATGGCCGGTCTTGTGCATGTAGAACCGGCGATAGGCCTGCTCGCGCAGGTTCTTCTCGACGCTGCCGGCGAGCAGGCCGAGCCGGCACAGGCCGCGCGTGATCGTGCGCACGGCCGCCTCGTGGTAGGCGTCGAACGAGCGTCCCGCGCGCACCTGGTCGATCGCGTCGAGCTGCGCGGCGAGCACGACGTCGTAGAGCGCGCGCTGCTCGGTCGACCAGCGCCCGTTGACGGGCCACGTGCGCGTGATGTCCGATGCGTAGCACTGGAACTCGGCGCCGGCGTCGACGAGCAGCAGGTCGCCGTCGCGCAGCTCCGCATTGTTCGCGCGGTAGTGCAGCACGCAGCCGTTGGCGCCGCCACCGACGATCGGCTCGTAGCTCGGTACGGCGCCGTGCTTGCGGAACGCATGCAGCAGCTCGGCTTCCACTTCGTGCTCGTTGATGCCAGGCCGCGTCGCGCGCATCGCGCGCACGTGCGCCTCCGCGGCGATCTGCGCCGAACGGCGCATCAGGCGCAGTTCGGCGCGCGACTTGAACAGGCGCAGGTCGTGCAGCAGGTGCGACAAGGCGACGAACTCGTGCGGCGGCCTGGCGCCGAGGCGCACCTGCGCGCGCACGCGGTTGACCCAGCCGATGATCTTGAGATCGAACTCGGTATCGCGGCCGAAGTGGTAGTAGACGCGCGTGCGGCCCTCGATGAGGCCGGGCAGGATGTCGTCGATGTCGTCGATCGGGAACGCGTCGTCGAGGCCCCACGTCGAGACCGCGCCGTCGGTGCCGGCGCGCGGACCGTCCCAGCGCTCGCGCTCGGCATCGCGCTCGCGACAGAACAGGATCGTCTCACTCGGCGCGCGCCCCGGCACGAGCGCGAGCACGGCGTCGGGCTCGGGAAAGCCGGTGAGGTAGTGGAAGTCGCTGTCCTGCCGGTACGGGTAGTGCGCGTCGTTGTTGCGTACCCGTTCCGGCGCCGCCGCGACGATCACGATCGCGTCGGGCCCGGCCATGCGCATCAGCTGCTTGCGTCGGCGCGCGTATTCCCTGGGTTCGATCATCGGTCGAGCGCGCGGAGAGCGAATGACGTGCGTAGTATCCGCGATTCGCCCCGGATACCCAACGCCCCGCGCGGCGCTCAGTGCAGCGAGCGCGCCGTGCGCCCGCCGGCGCCGGTCTCGCGATGCAGGACCGCGATCGCGGTGCGCACGAAGTCGAGCACGTCGGCGAACGCCTGCTCGTCCTCCTTGCCGCCCTCGATCTCGAGGCGCGATGCGGCGATCGTTCCGAGGTCGGCGAGGATCTCGGCCGCATCGTCGCTGAGCCGAGCGCGCAGCGTCGTACCGACGAGGCCGAAGCCGCCGAGGAAGCCGCGACACCA
The DNA here is from genome assembly GCF_036518555.1 of Dokdonella sp. Taxonomy (GTDB): domain Bacteria; phylum Pseudomonadota; class Gammaproteobacteria; order Xanthomonadales; family Rhodanobacteraceae; genus Dokdonella_A. Next base: position 34,877 of record NZ_DATDMY010000268.1, read on the forward strand.
TTCGACGAGCGCCTCGGCGCGCCGCGCGAGCGGCGCGTCGCGCGCCGGCAGCAGCGGTACGACGCGCGCCGGATCCTGCTCGAACTGCGCGCTCGCGGCCGCGAGCAGCGCCTTCAGCGCGACATCGCGGACGGCATGCGCGTCGGCGGGCGCGAGTTCGAGGCGATCGAGCCAGTCGTCCGCGCCCGCGATGCCGCCCGCGCACAGATAACCGGTCAACGAACCGTGCAGGTCGCTCGGATTCACGCCGAGGCGCAACGCGGCGAGCGCGCCGGCGAGTTCCTCGTGGCTGGGACGTTCGGCCATCGGCGCTCGTGGGCAGTAAAGCGCGCAGTCTAGCAGGCCCCCGCGCGACGCCCTGTGGTCGGGCCACGCGGGGCAGTGGCCGGACGTGGCCGCGATCGGAACGTCGACGCCGCGAATGGAACCCGCGGCGGCGTTTGCCTACACTGCGATCAGCCCAATCCCGTCATTCCCAGTGCCCCGTCCGAGACCCGCGTCGTCATCGGTCCGATCGCGCCCGCTCCGTCGCTGGTGCGGCGGACTGCTTGCGCTGGGCTTCCTGCTGGCTGGAAGCGCACGCGGCGACGCGCTGCGACGCGACTTCTATTTCCAGACGATCACGACCGAACAAGGCCTCGCGCAGAACACGGTCAGCGCGTTCCTGCAGGATCGCGACGGCTTCCTCTGGGTCGGTACGGACAGCGGCCTGCAGCAGTACGACGGCTACGCGTTCACGACGTTCGAGCATTCCGGCGACGACCCCGCGAGCCTGCCCGAAGGTCCGATTTCCTCGCTCGCCGAGGACGGCGACGGCACGCTGTGGATCGGAACGCTCGGCTCCGGGCTCGTGCGGCATGCGCCGCACGCGGCCGGCTTCGAGCGCGTCGACCTCGGCGACGTCGCCAACGTCCACGCCCTGCTCGCCGACGCACGGCGCGGCCTGTGGATCGGTTGCGACGAGGGCATCGTTCTGCTCGACGGCCGCACGGGGCGGGTCGAGCGGCGCTGGCCGGTCAGTGCGGCCGACGGCCGCGGCGTGCTGTTCCGCCAGTTCCACGTCGACGAGGCGGGCGCGCTGTGGGTGGCGAGCTCCGGCGGCCTGCTGCGACTGGGCGCCGACGACGAGGCGCCGCGGCGCGTCGCCGCGGAGTCGATCGCCGACGCGCGCGCGCTGCTCACGCGTTTCGACGGACGCCTGCAGGTCGGCACCAGCGACGGCCTCTACCTCATCGACGCGAAGGGCGCCGCGCAGCGCATCTGGCCCGCGAGCGGCGAGCAGCTCGTGACCGCGATGGTCGAGGATGCGCGCCATCGCCTATGGCTCGGCGTGCAGAACGCGGGTGTCGCGCTGTTCGATCCCGTGCACGGCGACACGCAATGGCTGCGGCCGGATCCGAACACGCCCGGCAGCCTGCCCGATGCGATCGTCACGAGCATGCGTTTCGACCGCTCCGGCCTGCTCTGGCTCGGCTCGCACGAACGCGGCATCAGCAAGGTCGATCCCGAGGGCACGCCGTTCCGCTACGTCGCCGAGCGCGATCCGCAGCGGCCGCAGACCGCGACGAACTACGTGCGCGCCGTGTTCGAGGACGAAGCCGGCAGCCTCTGGATCGGCGCCAAGGACGGCCTCAAGCGCTACCTGCGCGACAGCAACCGCTTCGAGTACTTCGACGACCTCGCGCTGCAAGGCCTCAAGGGCGACATCCGCATCGGCGACATCGTCGTCTATGCGTTCGCGCAGGCCGACCACGGGCGCTTGTGGATCGCCACCGATCACGGCGCCGGCCTGTTCGATCCCGCGCGCCGGACCATCGCGTTCCTGCCGCGCGACCCGGACGGCACGCACGGCCTCGCCGACGCGAACGTGCGCAGCCTGCTCGAAGCCGACGACGGCAGCCTCTGGTTCGGCACCACGCGCGCCGGCATCGCCCGCTACGAGCCGCGCGCGAATCGCTGGACGAGCTTCCGGCGGGAGGCGGGCGGCGAAGCCGTCGGCGGCCTGAGCGACGACCGCGTGCTCGCACTGTACGAAGATCGCGACGGCCGCATCTGGTCGGGCAACATCAACGGCCTCAACCTCGTCGATGCGCAGGCGCGTACCGTGCGGGTGTTCCGCAGCGATGCGCACGACCCGCACTCGCTTTCGGCGAGCCTCGTCCGCTCGATCCACGAGGCGGCCGACGGCCACCTCTGGATCGGGACCCAGGCCGGCCTCAACCGGCTCGATTCGCTCGATGCGACGCACGCGCGCTTCTCGCGCTGGCAGCCACGCGACGGCCTGCCCGGCGCGACCGTCTACGCGATCCGCGACGACCGGCTGGCGCGGCTGTGGTTGAGCACGAACCGCGGCATCGCGTCGTTCGATCCGCAGACCGGCACGTTCCGCGCGTTCACGATCGCCGACGGCCTGCAGGGAATGGAGTTCAACGGCGGCGCGGTGGCGACCCTCGCCGACGGCGAGATCGCGTTCGGCGGCGTCAACGGCCTCAACCTGTTCGCTCCGCAAACGATCGTCGGCAGCCGCTACGCGGCGCCGGTCGTCTTCACCGCGGTTCGGGTCGGGTCGCAAGGCTCGCCCGCCCAGAGCGAGGGCGGCGTGCTGACGATGGAGGCGGCCGAGCGCGTCGTCCGGTTCGAGTTCGCCGCGCTCGATTTCGCCGCGCCCGAGCGCAACCGCTTCGCGTACCAGCTCGAGGGCTTCGACGAACACTGGGTCGATGCGGGGACGCGCCACGACGCCACCTACACGAACCTCGACGCGGGCCGCTACACGTTCCGCGTGCGCGCGAGCAATCGCGACGGCTACTGGAGCGACCGCGTCGCGCGCGCCGAGCTGCGCGTGACGCCGCCATGGTGGGACAGCCTCGCCGCGCGCACGCTCTACCTGCTCGCCGCGGCCGCGATCGCGCTCGTGCTCTGGCGCGCGCATCGCGAGCGGCGGCGCGAGGAGCGTTCGTATCACCGCGACCTGCGCGAACGCGAGGACCGCCTGCGCCTCGCGCTGTGGGGCTCGGGCGACGATTTCTGGGACTGGAACATGGCGAGCGGCACGATCGTCGTGACCGGGCCGGGCGACCTCTTCAGGGGCGTTTCGCGCGAACCGGTGGAACTGACGCGCGAGTGGTTCCGCGAGAACACGCATCCGGACGACCTGCCCGCGGTCGAACGACGCCTCGACCAGCACATCAACCGCACGACCGACACCTTCGAGTCCGAGCACCGCGTGCGCAACAAGAAGGGCGAATGGAGCTGGTCGCTCGCGCGCGGCAAGATCGTCGAGCGCGACAGCGACGGCCAGCCGCTGCGCATGTGCGGCACCGCGCGCGACGTCACCGCCGAACGCGCGGCCGAGCACGAGCGCCGCGTCGCGCACGAGGTCATCCGCAGCATGGGCGAAGCGGTCGCGGTGACCGACCTCGAATTCCGCTTCATGACGATCAACCCCGCGTTCACGCGCATCACCGGCTGGCGCGTCGAGGAGATCGTCGGCCGCTCGGCGGCGATCCTCAATTGCGCGCGGCACCCGGTCGAGCAGTACCTCGAACTGCGCGAAGTGCTCAATCGCGACGGCCACTGGCGCGGCGAACTGTGGCAGCGGCGCAAGACCGGCGAGGAGTTCCTCAGCTGGGTCGAGATTTCGGAGATCTGCGACGCCAACGGCAAGCGCACGCACTTCGTCAGCGTGACTTCCGACATCACCGACCGCAAGCGCGCCGAACAGGAACTGCGCTATCTCGCCAACTACGACGCGCTGACCGGCCTGCCGAACCGCACCCTGCTCAGCGAGCGCATCGCGCACGCGATCGCGCGCGCGCGGCGCAACGGACGCAAGGTCGCGGTCCTGTTCCTCGACCTGGACCGCTTCAAGCACGTCAACGATTCGATGGGCCATGCCGCCGGCGACAGCATGCTCAAGGCGGCCGGCGCGCGCCTGCGGCACGTCGTGCGCGAAGGCGATTCGGTCGCGCGCGTCGGCGGCGATGAATTCACGGTCGTGATCGAGGACATCGGCAGCAGCACCGAGGCCGAACACGTCGCGGCGAAGATCATCGCCGCGTTCGAGCAGCCGCTCGAGCTCGACAACGGCCAGGAGGTGGTCATCTCGCCGTCGATCGGCATCAGCCTGCACCCGGACCACGGCCAGGCGGCGAGCGACCTGCTCAAGTTCGCCGACACCGCGATGTACCAGGCCAAGGAGCACGGCCGCAAGACGTGGATGGTATACACCGAGGCGATGGACGCCGCCGCGCGCCTGCGCGCGACCACCGTGGCGGCCTTGCGCAAGGCGCTCGAGCGCAACGAGCTGACCCTGCACTACCAACCCAAGCTGTCCCTGCTCGACGACCGCATCACCGGCGTCGAGGCGCTGCTGCGCTGGCGCAGCGGCGACCTCGGCGACGTGTCGCCGGGCGTGTTCATCCCGATCGCCGAGGAGACCGGGATGATCATCGAGATCGGCGACTGGGTGGTCGAGCACGCGTGCGCGCAGCTCGCGCAGTGGCGCGACGCCGGCCTGCACGACATCACGATGTCGATCAACATATCGGTCGCGCAGCTCCTGCGCGGGGACCTGATCCGTCGCCTGTGCGACGTGCTCGCCGAGCACGACATCGCGCCGAACCAGCTCGAGCTCGAGCTCACCGAGAGCATGGTCATGGCGAACGCGGAGCAGTCGATCACGACGCTGCGCCGGCTCAAGGCGATCGGCGTCAACCTCGCGATCGACGATTTCGGCACCGGCTATTCGTCGTTGAGCTACCTCAAGCGCCTGCCGATCGACGCGCTCAAGATCGACAAGGAATTCGTCGGCGACATCACCACCGACCCCGACGACGAGGCGATCACTGCGACCGTGATCGCGATGGCCCATTCCCTCGGCCTCAACGTCGTCGCCGAAGGGGTCGAACGGGTCGAGCAGGTCGACTACCTGCGCGAGCAGGACTGCGACGAGGTGCAGGGCCACTGGCTCTCCTATCCGCTGCCCGCCGACCAGTGCCTCGCGTTCCTGCGCGAACGCGCGCAGCGGCGCCGGGCGGCGCTCGACGAACGCGGCTGAGGCCGCCGCGGGCCGGGCGCCATCGGCGCCGGGATCCGCGTCCTGCCTCGCTGTTCCCTGCCACGGATTCCCGCTATATTCGGCCGCATGTCCGCGCACGAGCAAAGCCTGCTGGCCATCAGCGAACGGGTCGACCGCCTGCTCGACCTGTGCCGCTCGCTGCAGGAGGAGAACCGCAGCCTGCGCAACAGCCAGGAGCAGCTCGCGAACGAGCGGGCGCAGCTGATCGCGCGCAACGAGCAGGCACGATCGCGCGTCGAGGCGATGATCATGCGGCTCAAGTCGCTGGAGCAGAACCAGGCATGAATGGTCCCGGCGAACCTGTCACCGTCCACATCCTCGACCGCGAGTTCCACGTCGCCTGCACGCCGGACGAGCGCGCCGGGCTCCTCGCCGCGGCTCGCTACCTCGACGAGAAGATGCGCGAGATGCGCAACAACGCGCGCACGGCCGGGCTCGACCGGATCGCGATCCTCGCCGCATTGAACATCTGCCATGAACTGCTCGACGAGCGCGCGCGGGAGTCGAGCGAATCCCGCCAGATGGCAGAGAAACTGCAAGCGATCAACCTGAAGCTTGAACGCGTGTTGCCCGCGTCACTACAATAGCGCCAGGTGTCCTCTGCAGTGCCCGGCAGCGCACTCTTACATATTGCCTTGTTCCTATAGACGACCCCGGGACGGCGAGACGACAACCGGTGTGCAGGTCCGCCACGAGCGGAAAGCCTTATGGTTCCGTCAGCCCTCCCACCTGATCCCGAGGATCAAGGTCGTTCGATGCGCACCGGCACATCGCGGAGGACATCTTCTTTTGCTTTCGTCCGTGAAAGCGGCTCTCTGAAGCGTTCGTGCGGTGTGCGCGCCGCGTTCTGGTCCAGTCCAGAGCGGCCGTCCTTGGCCGCACTTTTCAGGTGGAGCCCTTTGCTCGACCTTTTCGCCTGGGCGCGCTGCGGCGCAGCGGTCCTCACGGTCGTGCAAAACTCCTCGACGTCATGCCCGCGAAAGCGGGCATCCATTTTGCCCCTGATCCGGCCTCGACGTGAGCAGCGGCGCGCAGGACCCCATGACATGAACGCCACTCCCAACCGCGCCGTGCTGAGGAAGGCTCTGCGCGAGCGGCGTGCGGCGCTGCCGGCAGCGGAGCGGATCGCGGCGGCGCAGGCGGTCGTCGCGCAGCTCGAGCAGGTGCCCGAGTTCATGACCGATCGGCGCATCGGTGGCTATTGGGCCGTCGAGGGCGAGCTGCCGCTCGCCGCACTGATCGGCGGCATGCGAGCACGCGGCCAACAGTATTGCCTGCCCGTCGTCGGCGCGGATCGCCTGCTGCGCTTCGCGCCGTGGCGGCCGGGCGACGCATTGGCGACGAACCGGTTCGGCATCCCCGAGCCCGCCTTCGCGCCCACGCACCTGCTCGCCGCCGGCGAGCTCGACGTCGTGCTCGTGCCGATGCTCGGATTCGACCGCAACGGCCACCGGCTCGGCTTCGGCGGCGGGTGGTACGACCGCAGTTTCGCGTTCCTCGCCGCGCGCGCCGACGTCGGCAAGCCCGTACTCGTCGGCGTCGCCTATGCATGGCAGGAGATCGACGCCCTCGACGCACAGCCTTGGGACGTGCGCCTCGACTACGTCGCGACCGAGCGCGAACTGCTCGACTTCACCGCGCCGGTCGCGGCGCTGTAGGCGTTGCGCGCACGACGGACGCCCGCGCCGAAACCCGCTACTCTCGCCGCTTCACCGGCCGACGGATTGCGGCGATGCGCTACTGGCTCATGAAATCCGAACCCGACGTCTTCTCGATCGACGATCTCGCGCGCGTGCGCGTCGAGCCGTGGACCGGGGTGCGCAACTACCAGGCGCGCAACTTCATGCGCGACGGCATGAGCAAGGGCGACGGCGTGCTGTTCTACCATTCGAGCTGCGAGGTGCCCGGCGTCGCCGGCGTCGCCGAGGTCGCGAGCGCGGCCTACCCGGATCCGACCCAGTTCGATCGCACGAGCGAGTACTACGACGAGAAGAGCACGCGCGAGGATCCGCGTTGGATGCTCGTCGACGTCGCGTTCAAGCGCAAGCTCGGGCGCACCATCACGCTCGCCGAGCTGAAGGAGCACCCGCGCCTCGACGGCTTCGCGCTGCTGCAGCGGGGCAATCGCCTGTCGGTGCTGCCGGTGGCGAAGGCGCAGTGGGACGCGATCCTCGCGCTCGAGTAGCGAGCGGAACACGGGCCTGCGCCCGGTACGGGCGGGCGCCGCGTGACGACGCCTCGACCCGGCGCGTGAGCCGGCCGCGCCAAACGCGTACCATGCGCGACCTCGAACCCAGCCTGCGGAGCACGCGATGAGCCAGGACGACCAGAAGCGCCTTGCGGGGCGCGCCGCGATGCGCTACGTCGAGGACGGCATGATCGTCGGCGTCGGCACCGGTTCGACCGTCGCGCATTTCATCGACGCGTTGGCCGAGCGGCGCGCCGACATCGAGGGCGCGGTGTCGAGTTCGGAACAGTCGTCGCGCCTGTTGAAGGAGCGCGGCATCCCCGTGCTCGATCTCAACTCGACCGGCGACATTCCACTGTACGTCGACGGCGCCGACGAATGCGACGGCCGCAGGTGCCTGATCAAGGGTGGCGGCGCCGCACTCACGCGCGAGAAGATCGTCGCCGCGGCTTCGCGCACGTTCGTCTGCATCATCGACCCGGCCAAGCGTGTCGACGTACTCGGCCGCTTTCCGCTGCCGGTGGAAGTGATCCCGATGGCGCGCAGCTACGTCGCGCGCGAGATCGTCAAGCGCGGCGGCAATCCGGTCTGGCGTGACGGCGTCGTCACCGACAACGGCAACTGGATCCTCGACGTGCACGGCCTGCGCATCACGGAGCCGGTCGAGCTCGAGCGCGAGTTGAACCAGATCGCCGGCGTCGTCACGGTCGGGCTGTTCGCTCAGCGCCCGGCCGACGTCGTGCTGATCGGCGCCGAGGTCATGCGCTGAGCATTTGACCGTCTCGCCGCGGCCGTGCTCCCATGCGGGTCCAGCCCGCCGCCGCCGGCAGCCTCGACGGAGACCGCTGCATGACCGCCCCCTTCGCGCATCGCCTGCCGCGCCGATTGCTCGCGTCGGCCCTCGCGGCCGTCATCGGCGGCGCGTTCGCGTCCCCGGCCTGCGCGAAGCAAGCGGACTCGTCGCCGCGCCTGCGCGACGACCCTGCACGGCGCATCTTTCGCTCGTTCGCGCCCGACCGAAGCATGCCGCGCCCCTCCGCGCCCGCTGCCGTGCTGCCGGTGACGAATTGCGCCAATGACGGCCCCGGCAGCCTGCGCGCAGCCGTCGCCGCGGCCAGCGACAACGACGAGATCGACCTGCGCCACCTCGCATGCTCGCGCATCACGCTGACGACCGGCGGGATCGAGGTCGACGTCGACAGCCTCACGCTGACCGGCCCCGGTCGGGATCGCCTCACGATCGACGGCAACCGTTACGACCGCTTGCTCGTGCATCCGGGCTCGGGCGCGTTGACCGTGCAAGGCCTCGCGATCGAGAACGGATGGAACCGGGCGAGCGGCTTCGACGTCGCCGGCGGCGGCTGCATCGCCTCGGCTGCCTTCGTCTACCTGCGCGACTCGACCGTGCGCAACTGCTATGCGGGCGGGGAAGGCTCGTACGGCGGGGCGATCTACGCCTACGCCGTGACGCTCGACCGCAGCACGCTGTCCGGCAACGTCGCGAAGGGCATCCACGAGGATTCGGGCACGGCCGCGTTCGGCGGAGCGGTGTTCACGTACGTGCTCGACCTCACCGCGAGCACGGTCAGCGGCAACCGCGCCGAACACGTGGTGCGGCCCGGCCGATCGAGCTACGACATCGGCGGCGCGATCGTCGCCGTCGTCGGCGGCAACATCCGCAGTTCGACGATCGACACCAACTACAGCGAGGGTCGCGCCGGCGGCGTGGCCTCGTTCAACCCGCTGGCGGTGTCCAACAGCACGATATCGGGCAACGTCGCCGCGGACGGCGTCGGCGGTGGCGTGTTCATGCGCTGGCCCTCGGTCCTGTTCGCGACCAACAGCACGATTGCGGCGAACCGTTCCACCGCGGGCGGCGGCATCTGGATCGCGGCCGACGGCACCGAGCTGCACAGCACGATCGTCTACGGAAACTCGAGCACTTCAGGCTCCGCAAACGTGGGCGGAGTGGATCCGCTCGCGAACGAGCCCCTCGCCGTCGGCGGCGGCAACAACCTCATCGGGCTCAGCGATCCCGCGATCGCGCTGCCCGCCGACACGCGCGACGCCGATCCGCTGCTCGGGCCGCTGCGTGCCAACGGCGGCCCGACGCGCACGCACGCACTCGGCGTGGGCAGTCCGGCGATCGACGCGGGCAGCAACGTCGGCGGCCTCGCGTTCGACCAGCGCGGCGCGAACTTCCCGCGCGTGTTCGGTGCGGCGGCGGATATCGGCGC
>NZ_DATDMY010000269.1:0-64648 GCF_036518555.1 Dokdonella sp.
CGCCTGCCGGCGAGCGTGGCTCGACGCGGCGCACGGTGCGTGGATCGACGTCGTCGCGCAGGCGCCGGAACACCGGCGCGCGCAGAGATCCGTCGTCGGTCCAGCGCTGGAACGCCACCTCGGCGACGAGGTCGGGTTCGACCCACGCGACCGGACCATTGACCACGGGCTTCGTCGCGAATGGGCATGCACGCGTGCGCAGCGGCTGCAGGCGGGCCTCGACGTCGGCGAGCGAGCGGTCGTCGAGGCCGGAGCCGACGTGCGAAGCGAAGCGCAGCTCGCCGCCTTCGTGGTAGCCGATCAGGAGCGAGCCGAGCGTTGCACGCGAACCCTTGCCGCGCGTGTAGCCGCCGATCACGAACTCCGCGCTCTGCACGGGCTTCACCTTGAGCCACGCCGGCACGCGCTTGCCGGCCTCGTAGCGACTGTCCTTGCGCTTGCCGACCACGCCTTCGAACCCACTCGCAAGGGCTGCCCGTTCGAGTGCGGGGCCGTCCTCGTGCGCATGCACGAGGTGAACGAGCGGCGACGGCAGCAGACACTGCGCGAGATGGCGACGGCGATCGACGTACGGCATGCGGCGCAGGTCGATGCCGGCGAAGAACAGCAGGTCGAATGCGAAGAACAGCGTCGGCGAGGCCTTGTCGGCCGCCGCGATCTCGCGTTCGTTCCGGAGCTGGACGCGGTTCTGCAGCGCGGTGAACGATGCGCGTCCGTGCGCGTCGAGCGCGACGAGTTCGCCGTCGAGAACCGTCTCGTGCGTGCCTTGCTGCGCGAGCTCGGCCGCGAGGCGCGGGAAGGTCGGCGCCAGCTCGAGGCCGCGCCGCGAGCGCATCCGCACGCCGCGGCCGTCGATGTAGACGAGGACGCGATAGCCGTCGAGTTTCGGTTCCCACAGCCATCCGTCGTCGTTGAACGGCCGGATGCCGGATTCGGCCTGCATCGGCGCGAATGGCGCAGGCATCGCGGCCCGCGTGCCGGAGGGTACGAGGCGCGCCGCGGGCATGCGCTGCACGGGCACGACCGCGAGATCGGTCACCTCGACGCCGGAGAGCACCGAACGCGACTGCGCGTCGAGATCGTTGGCGCCGGCGAAGCGATCCCTGTGCTTGATCAGCAGCCAGGTCTTGGCATCCTTGGTGCGCACGAGCGCGAACGATCCCTTGAGCTTCACGCCACGCAGCTCGATGCCGAGCTTGCCCGCGGCGAGTCCTTCGCGCACGCGCTGCTGAGCCGCGGCGCGGTCGCCGAATACCGTGCCGCCCTCGTCGGGGCTGTACACGCCGCAGTCCCACACGATCACTTCGCCCGCACCGTACTGGCCGGGCGGAATCACGCCCTCGAACGCGCCGTACTCGAACGGATGATCCTCGACGAGCATCGCGAGTCGCTTGTCGGCCGGGTCGAGCGATGGCCCGCGTGGGACCGCCCACGACAGCAGCACGCCATCGCACTCGAGGCGGAAGTCGTAGTGCAGGTGGCGCGCCGAATGCTGTTGCACGACGAACAGCAGCGGACCGGCGCCAGCGGCTTCGCGCAGTTCGGGCCCGGGTTCGGGGGTGGCTTCGAAGCGGCGCTTCGCGGAATATTCGCCGAGTTTGGCCATGTCTTTATCGTCGAACGAGGATCGGACCATGACAGCGCGACTGTGGGCGGGCGCGAGCGGCTACTCGTTCAAGGAGTGGAAAGGGACCTTCTACCCGGAGACGATGAAGCCCGACGGCATGCTCGCCTGGTACGCCGGACGCCTGCCCACCGTCGAGATCAACAATACCTTCTACCGGATGCCGAAGGCGGCCGTGCTGGAAAACTGGGCTGCGACGACACCGGCCGGCTTCCGCTTCGCGGTCAAGGCATCGCGGCGCATCACGCACGAAGCGCGACTGAAGGCCGATGCCGCCGCCGACCCACTCAAGTTCCTGTATCGGGCGCTCGATTCGCTCGGGACCAAGCGCGGGCCGGTGCTGTTCCAGCTGCCGCCCTTCCTGCGCAAGGATCTCGGGCGGCTCGGCGAGTTCCTCGCGTTGTTGCCGACCGGACATCGCGCCGCATTCGAGTTCCGGCACGACAGCTGGTTCGACGACGACGTGTATGCGCTGCTCGGCGACGCGAGCGCGGCGCTGTGCCTGTCCGAACGCGAGGACGACGCGCCGCCGCCCCTGGTCGAGACGGCGTCCTGGGGGTATGTGCGCCTTCGCCTCGAGACGTACTCGGACGACGATCTCGCGCGATGGGCGCGCCGCCTGCGAGCGACGTCGTGGAGCGAAGCCTACGCGTACTTCATGCACGAACCGACCGCGCCCGCGTATGCGGCCAGGCTGCTGATCGAGGCGGAGGCGATGCATGGCTAGCCTTTCGATCGATTCGGTCGCCGGGCGGATATCGGCCCTCGCGGTCGAACCCGCGCAAGCGCGTGCGGCGTTCGCGTTCGCGCACGGCGCCGGCGCCGGCATGGCGCATCCGTTCATGACGGCGGTCGCGAGCGGCCTCGCCGAACGAGGCATCGCGAGCCTGCGCTACCAGTTTCCGTACATGGAACGCGGTTCGAAGCGGCCGGATCCGCCGAAGGTGGCGCATGCGACGGTGCGCGCGGCGGTCGCGGAGGTCGCGCGGCGTTGGCCCCGGCTGCCGGTGTTTGCGGGTGGCAAGTCGTTCGGCGCACGCATGACGTCGCAGGCACAGGCGCTCGAGCCGCTGCCGGGCGTGCGTGGCCTCGTGTTCTTCGGATTCCCGCTGCATCCGGCCGGCAAGCCGTCGGACGAGCGCGCGGTGCATCTGTCGAGCGTGCGCGTACCGATGCTGTTCCTGCAGGGGACGCGCGACGAACTCGCCTCGCCCGCGCTGCTGCGCCCGCTGCTCGACCGCCTCGGCGACGACGTGACGTTGCACGAACTCGCGCACGCGGATCATTCGTTCCACGCGCCCGCTCGCAGCGGGCGGTCCGACGCGGAGATCCTGTGCGATGCGCTCGATGCGACCGCGGCGTGGATGGCCTTGCGGGCGCGCTGAAAGGCGCGATCAGGCCTCGGCCACGCCCAGCGCCGGTCCGATCGACGGACCCACGTAGAAATAGACGGCGCCCTGCTGCACGTTCCCGCCGACCTTCTTCGTGTAGGCACCCACGACCGCGGTCGCACCGTCGAGCGCGCCGTAGTATCCGAACACATCGTTCGCGACGCCGTCGCCGGCGGTGAGCCTCTGCTGCTGGACGTACGTGCCCGACTTGAGCTTGAACAAATAGGCTGCGCCCTGGTATTGCTTCTCCGCGTACGCGCCGACGAGCGCCGAGTCACCCGACACGCTCACCGAAGCGCCGAACAGCGCCGGGCGCATGGGGTGGGTCGGCGTGAGCTTGCGCACGAACTGCCATCCCGCGCCCTTGAATGCATAGTGGTACACGGCCCCCTGGTTGCCGTCGACGGCGGCGCCCTGCGCGCCAATCAGCGCGACATGGTCCTGCAGCGCGATCGAGCAGCCGAAGTTGTCGCGTGCGGCGCCGTGGGGATCGGAGATCTTGCCGTCCAGCGACCATGCCCCGTCCTTCAGGCGGTAGACATAGACGATGCCTTGCCCGATGTTTCCCTGCAGCGTCGCCGAGCGTGCGCCGACGAGCAGGAAGTCCGCGGAAGCCGCCAGCGCCGCGCCGAAGGAGCTGGTCACGTCCGCGGGATCGGGGTTGTCGAGGATCTGGGTCTGGACCCAGTGATCGCCGGTGCGCGAGGTGCGCCGGAACACGTAGACCTTGCGCGGCAGGAACTCGCCGTGCGTGTTCGCCCCGCCCGCACCGACGAACGCGTACTCGCCGTGGAACGCGACGGCCGTGCCGAACGTGGCGAGACGAGCACCATCGCTCGCGACCAGCCGTTGTGTTTCCGTCCAGCCGCGCGCGGTCGGGCTGTGCACGAAGACGTGCACTGCACCTTGCCAGAGATGGCCGTCGATCGTCGCGTTCGGTGCCGCAATCAACGCGATGTTGCCGTGCAATGCGACCGCAGCGCCGAACTGGTCGCCGGCCGCGCTTTCCTTGCCGACGAGCTTCTGCCGCTGATGCCAGCTGCCGGCGGATCTCTCGAACACGTAGACCGCGCCCTGCGATGGCTGTCCGTCGACGGTCGCGTTCCTCGCGCTGACGAAGGCGGTCGAGCCTGAAATCGCCACCCAGGAGCCGAGCCACGCCAGGGGCGTTCCATCGGAAGCGGTGGCCTTCTGTTCGGCCCAGGGAACCGTGGCTTGCGGAGAGTCGGGCATGGTGCACTTTGCGGCAATTGCCGTACGACGGCGGAACGGGAAGCCTAGGCGACACCCCTCGCGCTGGCAAGCACGCCTGTGCCCGCGGAAGCGGGCGAGAAAGGGGCCGGGCCATCGCCGCGGCCCCGATCGCACGTCGGATCAGGCGACGTTCGGTTCGCTGAACGCCTCGATCTCGCCCTTGAATGCCTCCACCGGGATGCACGCGCACATGACGTTCTTGTCGCCGTACACGTTGTCCACGCGCGCGACCGGCGGCCAGTACTTCTGCTGGCGCAGGACGGGCAGCGGGAATGCGGCCAGTTCGCGTGGATAGGCGTGCGTCCACTCGGAGGCCGATACCTGCGTCGCGGTGTGCGGCGCGTGCTTGAGGGGATTGTCCTCGCGGTCGAGGCGGCCGTCCTCGATCGCGCGGATCTCGTCGCGGATCTGGATCATCGCGTCGACGAAGCGATCGAGTTCGTGCAGGGATTCGCTCTCGGTCGGCTCGACCATGAGCGTGCCCGCGACCGGGAAGCTCAGGGTCGGCGCGTGGAAGCCGAAATCGATGAGGCGCTTGGCGACGTCCTCGGCGCTGATCCCGGTCGCGTCCTTGATCGGGCGCAGGTCGAGGATGCATTCGTGCGCGACGAGCCCGTTGCGTCCGGTGTAGAGGGTCTCGTAGTGCGGCGCGAGGCGCCGGGCGATGTAGTTCGCGTTGAGCAATGCGACCTGGGTCGCCTTGCGCAGTCCCCGCGCGCCCATCATCGCGACGTACATCCAGCTGATCGGCAGGATCGATGCGGAACCGAAGCTGGCCGCGCTGACCATCGGGCCGCTGCCCGTTCCGCGGGTACGGACGCCGTCGTCGCCGAACGCTTTCGGAAGGAACGGCGCCAGGTGGGACTTCACCGCGCACGGACCGACGCCGGGGCCGCCGCCGCCGTGCGGGATGCAGAACGTCTTGTGCAGGTTGAGGTGCGACACATCCGAGCCCCACTTGCCGGGCTTGGCGACGCCGACCAGTGCATTCATGTTGGCGCCGTCGGTGTAAACCTGTCCGCCGTGCTCGTGCACGATGCGGCAGATTTCGACGACGTCTTCCTCGAACACGCCGTGCGTCGACGGATACGTCATCATGATCGCGGCGAGGCGATCGCTGTACTTTTCGGCAGCGCGGCGGATGTCGGCGACGTCGACGTTGCCGTTCGCGTCGCACTTCGTGACGACGACCTGCATGCCGCACATCTGCGCCGAGGCCGGATTGGTGCCGTGCGCGGATTCGGGGATGAGGCAGATGTCGCGCCGGTCGTCGCCGCGCGACCGGTGGTAGGCGCGGATCGCGAGCAGGCCCGCGTACTCGCCCTGCGCGCCCGAGTTCGGCTGCAGGCTGACCGCGTCGTAGCCGGTGCACTCGACCAGCATCGCCTCGAGGCCGTCGACGAGCTCCTTGTAACCCTGCGTCTGCGCGGCCGGCGCGAGCGGGTGGATCGCGCCGAATTCCGGCCACGTGACCGGGATCATCTCCGCCGTCGCGTTGAGCTTCATCGTGCACGAGCCGAGCGGGATCATCGTGCGATCCATCGCGAGGTCCTTGTCGGCGAGCGCGCGCATGTAGCGCAGCAGTTCGTGCTCGCTGTGGTGCGTGTTGAACACCGGGTGGGTCAGGAATGAGGAGCGGCGCTGCAGGGAGGCGGGCAGCGCGTCCGGCGTCGCCGCATCGAGTGCGTCGACGTCGTCGATGCGCGCGCCGAACAGCGCGGCAAGCTGCACGACGTCCTCGCGCGTCGTGGTTTCGTCGAGACTGAGCGCGAGGCTGCCGGCGTCCAGCGGGCGCAGGTTGACGCGCGCGGCCGCGGCCTTCGCGTGCACGCTGGCGGCATCGATGCCGCTCACGTGCAGCGTGTCGAAGTGGTCGCCGCCGACGCGCGCGCCGGCCTTTCGCAGCGCCGCGGCGAGGATCGCCGCGAAGCGATGCACGCGGCGCGCGATGCGCACGAGCCCTTCCGGGCCGTGGTAGACCGCGTACATGCTGGCCATCACCGCGAGCAGCACCTGCGCCGTGCAGATGTTCGAGGTCGCCTTCTCGCGGCGGATGTGCTGCTCGCGCGTCTGCAGCGTGAGTCGATAGGCGGCCTTGCCTTCGGCGTCGACCGACACGCCGATGAGGCGGCCGGGCATGGAGCGCTTGTAGGCGTCGCGGCAGGCCATGAAGGCCGCGTGCGGGCCGCCGAAGCCGAACGGCACGCCGAAGCGCTGCGAGTTGCCGACGACGATGTCGGCGCCCCATTCGCCGGGCGCCGCGAGCAGGGTCAGCGCGAGCAGGTCGGTCGCGACGGCGACGAGTCCGCCACGCGCGTGGACGGCATCGGCGATCGCCTGGTAGTCGCCGACATGGCCGAAGGTATCGGGGTACTGCAGCAGCACGCCGAATGCGTCGGTGCCCGCCGCGTCCTCGTCCTTGCCGACGACGACTTCGATGCCGAGCGGTTCGGCGCGCGTGCGCACGACCTCGATCGACTGGGGGTGCACCCCGGACGAAACGAAGAAGCGGTTCGACTTCGACTTGCACGAGCGCTTGGCGAGCGTCATCGCCTCCGCGCACGCGGTGGCCTCGTCGAGCAGGGACGCGTTCGCGATCTCCATGCCGGTGAGGTCCGCGCACATCGTCTGGAAATTGATCAGCGCTTCCATCCGGCCCTGCGAGATCTCGGCCTGGTACGGTGTATACGCGGTGTACCAGGCGGGGTTCTCGAGGATGTTGCGCAGGATGACGTTCGGCGTGTGGGTGCCGTAATACCCCTGGCCGATCCAGGACCGGAACACCTGGTTGCGGTCGGCGATCGCACGGATCTTCGCGATCGCCTCGACTTCGGTGAGTGGTGCGGGCAGCGCGAGCGCGTCGGGCGACTTGATCGACGCCGGCACGATCGCGTCGGTCATCGCGTCCAGCGAGGCAAGGCCGATCGTGCGCAGCATGTGCGCGATCTCGAGGTCGTTCGGTCCGATATGGCGTTCGATGAACGCGCCGTGGTGCTCCAGCTCGCGCAGGGAAGTGTTGGGGGTCTGGCTCATGGCAAAAGGGTCCGCTGTGGCGCGTGCGAGGCCGCACGCCGGGCGCCCCTCTGTCCTTTTGCCTGAGAGTTTGGAAGCCGGCCCTCGCAGGCGGCGGCTTCGTGCCCCTTCGGCGCCGGCTCCTTCCCGAACGGGCGGCCGGTCTCTCCAGAGTGTCCGTGCGCGGTGGTGCAGGGCCTGAGCGATTACGGGCGTTGCGCCTTCGGCAGCGGCCTGATTCGCCGCTTCTCCCACCGCGAACCGTGGACCGGCAGAGTATAGCCGGTTCGCCTCGCGCAAGCTCGGCGGCCTCGCCCCCTCGCGCCGCCGCCGGGCGGCGAACGGGTCGTTCAGGGTGCGCGTCGGTAGACGATGAAGCCCGAGCGCTCGGCCATGCGATCGTACAGGCGCCGCGCGATCGCATTGTCTTCGTGCGTCTGCCAGTACACGCGAGCGCACCCGGTTTGCCTCGCGAAGCGACATACCGTTTCGATCAGCGCACGCGCGACGCCGCTGCCACGCGCGGCCTCGTCCGTGTAGAGGTCCTGCAGGTAGCACGACGGAGCGATCGCGGTGGTGCTCGGATGGAGCACGCAGTGCGCGAGTCCGAGCAACGAACCCTCGCGCTCGGCGACGAACGCGTGCAGCGGTTCGGCGTCGTCGAGGAAGCGCGACCAGGTCGCGCGTGTCGTCGCTTCGGCGAGTGCGGTCGCCCCACTGCGGCCGTAGAATGCGTTGTAGCCGTCCCACAGGTGCCGCCAGGCGTCGTGATCGGCGACGCGCACGGGGCGAGTGGAGCAGCTGCCAGGCATCGGGATCTCCGCCGATGCGTCGGAAGACGAGTCCACGCAGGGACGCGGCCGAGCGACGCATAAAAAAAGCCCGCTCGAAGCGGGCTTTCATCATCCATTCATTGGTGCCCAGGAGAGGACTCGAACCTCCACGGTTTTACCCGCTAGTACCTGAAACTAGTGCGTCTACCAATTCCGCCACCTGGGCCGACCGGGCAGGGCACGCCTGACCGGGGGCGCGAACGATACTGGCCGCGTCGCGGGCTGTCAACGCGCGCGGCTTGCAATCGGGCACCCGCTCGGCGACGCTGCCGGCGGACCACAAGGATCTCACTTTGAAGAGAAGAAGAACACGAAGCTCGCGCAGTACCGAGGCGCGCAATCCGCGCGGGCCCGGCAAGCGCGCCGGCGCGTCGAAAGCCTGGCCGGATGTAGCGCCGGCGAAGAAGGACGACGGCGGCGCGCGCCGCAGCGGCCCGCGTGACGCACGCGCACCGGCCAAGCGCGCCGCGTTGCCCAAATTCATGCCCGAGCGGCTGCCGCCGCTGCCGGCGAAGAAGGGCGCGCACGCGCCGGTCGTGCCGGACCCCTACGCCGAACGCGAGGCGAGCCGTTACGACCGGCCGATCCCGAGCCGCGAAGCGATCCTCGCCCTGCTCGAACGGAGCGGCGAGCTCATGACGATCGAGGCGGTCGCGCGCGCGCTGCAGCTGTCATCGCCGCAGGATCTCGACGCGCTCACGCGCCGCCTCGCGGCGATGCTGCGCGATGGACAGCTGATCCAGAACCGACGCGGTGGCTACGGCGTCGCGACCAAGCTGGACCTCATTCGCGGCAGCGTGATCGCGAACGCCGAGGGCTTCGGCTTCCTGCGACCGGAAGAAGGCGGCGAAGACCTCTACCTGTCGCCGGCCGAGATGCGCAAGGTGCTGCACGGCGATCGCGTGCTCGCGAGCATCGTCGGCGTCGATCGCCGCGGCCGCAGCCAGGGCGCGATCGTCGAGGTGCTCGAACGCCGCTCGCCGCGCCTCGTCGGGCGCGTGATCGAGGAGAACGGCCTCGTGCTCGTCAAGCCCGACGACCGGCGCCTGCACCAGGACGTGCTGATCATGCCGGGCAAGGATGGCGGCGCGCGTTCCGGCCAGATCGTCGTGGTCGAGATCACCGAGCAGCCGACCGTCCAGCGCGGTCCGCTCGGCCGCATCCTGACCATCCTCGGCGAGCGCCTGACGCCGTCGCTGGTGGTCGAGATGGCGATCGCGAGCCACGACCTGCCGCACGAATGGCCCGCTGCGGTGCTGGGCGACGCGGCCCAGGTCGAGCCCGTCGTCTCCGCGGACGAGCGCAAGGGTCGCGTCGATCTGCGCGACGTTCCGCTCGTCACGATCGACGGCGAGGACGCGAAGGACTTCGACGACGCGGTCTACGCCGAACAGAACGAACGCGGCTTCCGCCTCATCGTCGCGATCGCCGACGTCTCGCACTACGTGCGACCCGGTGCGCCGCTCGACGAGGAAGCCTACAACCGCGCGACCTCGGTCTATTTCCCGGGCTTCGTCGTGCCGATGCTGCCGGAGACGCTGTCGAACGGCATCTGCTCGCTGAACCCGCATGTCGAGCGCTTGTGCATGGTCTGCGAGATGCAGATCGACCACGAAGGCGAGGTCGAGCGCTCGAAGTTCTATCCGGCCGTGATGCGCTCGCATGCGCGCCTGACCTACGACAAGGTCTGGCGCGCGATCGGGCTCAAGGATGCCGACGCGCGCGCCGAACTCGCCGACGTGCTGCCGCAGCTCAGGCACCTGCACCAGCTCTACAAGCTGTTCGCGAAGGCGCGCCAGCGTCGCGGCGCGATCGACTTCGAGAGTACGGAGGTGTCGTTCCGCCTCGGGGCGGCCGGGGAGGTGGTGCAGCTCGGCGCGTACGAACGCAACGACGCGCACAAGCTCATCGAGGAATGCATGATCGCGGCCAACGTCGAGGCGGCGAAGTACCTGCAGAAGCGTCGCATCCCGACGCCGTACCGCGTCCATGCGTCGCCGCCGGCATCCAAGTACGACGACCTGCTCGAGTTCCTGCGCGAGTTCAAGCTGAGCCTGCCGCCGATCGAGCAGGTCACCCCGGGCGATTTCTCGGCCCTGCTGAAGAAGGTGCGCAAGCGTCCGGACGCGAGCCTGATCGAGTCGGTGCTGCTGCGCGCGCAGAGCCTCGCCGTGTACCAGCCCGACGATCCGGGCCACTTCGGCCTCGGCCTCGAGTCGTACACGCACTTCACGTCGCCGATCCGCCGCTATCCGGACCTGCTCGTCCATCGCGCGATCCGCTACGCGCTGACGGGCGGCAAGCCTGCCGGCTACGAGTACAGCCCGAGCGCGATGGCGAGCCTGTGCGTGCACTGCTCGCACAACGAGCGCCGTGCGGACGAGGCCGAGCGCGACGTCGACGAGCGCTACAAGTGCGCCTGGATGGAGAAGCACGTCGGCAGCGAGTTCGCCGGCATCGTGTCGGGCGTCGCCTCGTTCGGCCTCTTCGTCGAACTGGTCGAATCGAAGATCAGCGGTCTGGTGCACATCACCCAGCTGCCGAACGATTACTACCACTTCGACGCGACCCGGCGCTTGCTCAGCGGCGAACGGCGCGGCTTGCGCTTCCGGCTCGGCGACGAGGTGCGCGTGCAGGTGCTGCGCGCGAGCCTCGAGGACCGCAAGATCGATTTCCGCCTCGTCAGCGGACGGTAGGCGTCCGCCGCGCCCCTGCGAGCCGGGCGACCGCCGGTCGCCCGGCTACGTGCGCTGCGCGCCGCGCGGCCGGCCCGTGGTGCTGCGACCCGCTGCGCGGCGCCGCGCATCGCGACCGACCCCGCTCCCACAATTCCGCCACGGGCGTTACGCTTCGCACGATCAATCCCACCCCACGCACTCGATGAGCCACGAACTCCTGATCGGCATCCACGCGGTCGAGGCCGCGTTGAACCATGACGTCGCCCACCTCGTCGAGCTGTACATCGAGAGCGGCAGCCACAACGCGCGCTTGAAGGAACTCGGCGAGCGCGCGCGCGAGCTCGGCGTGAAGCCGCATGCGCGCGATCGCGCCGCGCTCGATCGCATGACCGGCGGCGCGCGCCACCAGGGCGTCGTCGCGCGCTACGACGCTCCCGCACCGCTGCCCGAATCGGCCCTGCCGGAGCTCGCTGCGACGGCCGGTCGCGACGCGCTGTTCCTCGTCCTCGACGGCATCACCGACCCGCACAATTTCGGCGCCTGTCTGCGCAGCGCGGAGGCTGCGGGCGTCACCGCGGTGCTCGTGCCGAAAGATCGCGCAGTCGGCGTGACGCCGACCGTACGACGCGCCTCCGCGGGTGCGGCCGACCGCGTGCCGATCGTCGCCGCGACGAACCTCGCGCGTGCGCTGAAAGTGCTCAAGGAGGCGGGTGTCTGGCTCGTCGGGCTCGCCGGAGACACGCAGCAGTCGGTCTACGCGGTCGACCTCGACGGTCCGATCGCGCTCGTGCTCGGCGGCGAAGGCGAAGGGATGCGCCGCCTCACGCGCGAGCACTGCGATTTCCTCGCGAAGATCCCGATGCGCGGCGACATCGAGAGCCTCAACGTGTCGGTCGCGACCGGGATCGTGCTGTTCGAGGCGCTGCGCCAGCGGTCCGCCAAGGACTAGCCTGCGCGTTCCGATCCCCTCCTGCGCGGTACGGCCGCGAGGCGGCGGCGCCGGGTCGGCCACGCGACGGCGGCCCCCGAGCGCGGTCCGGCCCCCCGCGGGCGGGACGCCTTACCGGAAGGTCGCATGGCGGCGAGCGCACGGTAGGCATACACTCCGGGCGTCCTGCAACCCGTGTAGGAGCCTCCGATGACGGATCTGACCCGGCGTCAGTTTCTGAAGGTCACCGGCGCCACGCTGGTGGGTTCGAGTCTCGGCCTGCTCGGCTTCTCGCCGGCGCCCGCGCTGGCCGAGGTGCGCGCGTTCAAGTTGAGCCGCGCGACCGAGACGCGCAACACCTGTCCCTACTGCTCGGTCGCCTGCGGCGTGCTCATGTACGGACTCGGCGACCGCGCGAAGAACGCGCAGGCGTCGATCTTCCATATCGAGGGCGACCCGGACCATCCGGTCAACCGCGGCACGCTCTGCCCGAAGGGCGCCGCGCTCATCGATTTCATCCATAGCGACAGCCGCCTCAAGTATCCCGAGGTCCGCGCGCCGGGTTCGGACCGCTGGGAACGGATCAGCTGGGACGACGCGCTCGACCGCATCGCAAAACTCATGAAGCAGGACCGCGACGCGAACTTCGTCGAGAAGAATGCGCAGGGGCAGACGGTCAACCGCTGGCTCACGACGGGCATGCTCGCGGCGTCGGCGAGCAGCAACGAGGTCGGTTACCTCACGCACAAGGTCGCGCGCTCGCTCGGACTCCTTGCCTTCGACAACCAGGCGCGCGTCTGACACGGCCCGACGGTGGCAGGTCTTGCCCCGACGTTCGGCCGAGGTGCGATGACGAATCACTGGGTCGACATCAAGAATGCCGACCTCGTCCTCATCATGGGTGGCAATGCCGCCGAGGCGCACCCGTGCGGGTTCAAGTGGGTCACCGAAGCGAAGGCGCACAACAAGGCGAGGCTCATCGTCGTCGACCCGCGCTTCACCCGCTCGGCGTCGGTGGCCGACATCTATGCGCCGATCCGCCCGGGCACGGACATCGTGTTCCTAGGCGGGCTGATCGCCTACCTGCTCGCGAACGACAAGATCCAGCGCGAGTACGTCGTCAACTACACCGACCTGTCCTTCATCGTGAAGGACGCGTTCACGTTCGAGCAGGGCCTCTATTCGGGCTACAACGCGGACAAGCGCAGCTACGACAAGTCGAGCTGGGACTACGAACTCGGTGACGACGGCTACGTACGCGCCGACCCGACCTTGACCGATCCGCGCTGCGTCTACTCGCTGCTCAAGCAGCACTACGCGCGCTACACGCCGGAGATGGTCGAGCGCGTGTGCGGCACGCCGAAGGACAAGGTGCTGCAGATCTGGGAGATGATCGCCTCGACCGCGACGCCGACGCGCGCAATGACGATCATGTACGCGCTCGGCTGGACCCAGCACTCGATCGGCTCGCAGATGATCCGCACCGGCGCGATGGTGCAGCTGCTGCTCGGCAACATCGGCGTCGCGGGCGGCGGCATGAACGCGCTGCGCGGGCATTCGAACATCCAGGGCCTCACCGACCTCGGCCTGATGTCGAACCTGTTGACCGGCTACATGACCCTGCCGAACGAGGCCGAGCAGGACTACGACAAGTACATCGCCGCGCGCGCGCCCAAGCCGCTGCGGCCGAACCAGCTCAGCTACTGGCAGAACTACGGCACGTTCTTCGTGAGCTTCATGAAGGCGTGGTGGGGCGACGCGGCGACCGCGGACAACCACTGGGGCTACGACTACCTGCCCAAGCTCGACAAGCCGTACGACATGCTGCAAACGTTCGAGCTGATGAGCCAGGGCAAGGTCAACGGCTACATCTGCCAGGGGTTCAATCCGCTCGCGGCGGCGCCGAACAAGGCGAAGATGGACGCGAGCCTCGCGAAGCTGAAGTTCCTCGTCATCATGGATCCGCTCGCGACGGAGACGTCGGAGTTCTGGCGCAATGCGGGCGTGCACAACGACGTCGATCCCTCGAAGATCCAGACCGAGGTGTTCCGCCTGCCGACCACGTGCTTCGCGGAGGAGGACGGTTCGCTGACCAATTCCTCGCGCTGGCTGCAGTGGCACTGGAAGGGCGCCAATCCGCCCGGCGATGCGCGCAGCGACCTCGAGATCATGGCCGGCCTGTTCACGCGTCTGCGCAAGGCATATCGCGAAGAGGGCGGTGCGTTCCCCGATCCGATCGTCAACCTCGCGTGGAAGTACGCGCGCCCCGACAGCCCGGCGCCGGACGAACTCGCGCGCGAATATTCGGGCAGTGCGCTCAAGGACCTCGCCGATCCGAAGGACGCGACGAAGGTCGTGCGCAAGGCCGGCGACCAACTCGCAGGCTTCGCCGAGCTGCGCGACGACGGCAGCACGTCGTGCGGCTGCTGGATCTTCTGCGGCGCCTGGGGCCCGAACGGCAACCTCATGGCGCGTCGCGACAGCTCCGATCCGACCGGCATCGGCCAGACGATCAACTGGGCCTGGTCGTGGCCGGCGAACCGGCGCGTGCTCTACAACCGTGCATCGTGCGATCCGTCGGGCAAGCCGTTCGATCCGGAACGCAAGCTCATTGGCTGGAACGGCAGCGCCTGGAGCGGAGCGGACATTCCCGACTTCAAGGCCGACGAAAACCCGGCCGGCGGCATGGGGCCTTTCATCATGAACCCCGAGGGTGTCGCGCGATTCTTCGCGCGCGGCGCGATGGCCGAGGGCCCGTTCCCCGAACACTACGAGCCGTTCGAGACGCCGCTCGCGAAGAACCCGCTCAATCCCGACCAGCCGCAGGCGCTCAGCAATCCGGCCGCGCGCGTGTTCAAGGACGACCGCGACGCGTTCGGCAAGGCGGAGCAGTTCCCGCACGTCGCGACGACCTATCGCCTCACCGAGCACTTCCACTACTGGACCAAGCACGTCCGGCTCAACGCGATCCTGCAGCCGGAACAGTTCGTCGAGATCGGCGAGGCGCTCGCGAAGGAAATCGGCGTCGCCAACGGCGCGCGCGTGAAGGTGAGCTCGAACCGCGGCCACATCGTCGCGGTCGCGATGGTGACCAAGCGCATCCGCGCGCTCACCGTCGATGGCCGCACCGTGCACACGGTCGGCATCCCGATCCACTGGGGCTTCACCGGCGTCGCCAAGGCGGGCTTCCTCGCCAATTCGCTGACGCCCGTGGTCGGCGACGGCAATTCGCAGACGCCCGAGTTCAAGTCGTTCCTGGTCAAGGTCGAGAAGGCCTGAGGAGCACGCCATGGCACTGCAATCGCTCGACATCGTGCGCCGCTCCGCCACCACGACGCCGTCGCCGCAGGTACGCGAAGCGCACACGGGCGAAGTCGCCAAGCTCATCGACGTCACCAAGTGCATCGGCTGCAAGGCGTGCCAGGTCGCGTGCATGGAGTGGAACGACCTGCGCGACGAAATCGGCAGCTGCACCGGCCACTACGACAACCCGGCTGACCTGAGCGAGCACAGCTGGACGCTCATGCGCTTTTCCGAGCACGAGACCGCGGCGGGCGACCTCGAGTGGCTGATCCGCAAGGACGGCTGCATGCACTGCGCTGATCCGGGCTGCCTCAAGGCGTGTCCGGCGCCCGGCGCGATCGTGCAGTACGCGAACGGGATCGTGGATTTCAACGAGGAGCATTGCATCGGCTGCGGCTATTGCGTGACCGGCTGCCCGTTCGACGTCCCGCGCATCTCGAAGAAGGACCACAAGGCGTACAAGTGCACGTTGTGCTCGGACCGCGTCGCCGTCGGCCTCGAGCCTGCGTGCGTGAAGACGTGCCCGACCGGTGCGATCGTGTTCGGCACGAAGGACGACATGAAGCGGCATGCGGCGGAGCGCGTCGAGGACCTGAAATCGCGGGGTTTCGAGCACGCCGGACTGTACGACCCCGCCGGCGTCGGCGGCACGCACGTGATGTACGTGCTGCACCACGCGGACCAGCCGCACCTGTACGCGGACCTGCCCGCCGAGCCGAAGATCAGCGCGATGGTCGGGCTGTGGAAGGGCATGAGCAAGCCG
The DNA here is from genome assembly GCF_036518555.1 of Dokdonella sp. Lineage (GTDB taxonomy): Bacteria > Pseudomonadota > Gammaproteobacteria > Xanthomonadales > Rhodanobacteraceae > Dokdonella_A. Next base: position 15,787 of record NZ_DATDMY010000269.1, read on the forward strand.
CTCGCGCTGTTCGCGATCGCCGCGACCGCATTCGCGGGCTTCCTGCACTACATCGGCGTAGGGCCGAACGAAGTCGACGAGGACGACGAGGCCGCTGCGCGGCGCGAGATGGAGGAAACGCGATGAGCGCACGCACGTTCCCGCGGATCATCCGCTACCGCGCCTCGACGCGGATCAAGCATTGGATCGTCGCGATCGGTTTCGTGCTGGCCGCACTGTCCGGCCTCGCGATGTTCCACCCCTCGCTCTTCTGGCTCGGCAACCTGTTCGGTGGCGGCACCTGGACGCGCCTCCTGCACCCGTTCGTCGGCGTCGCCATGCTGGTCGCGTTCGCCCTGCTCGCGGCGACGGTCGGCGGCGACAACCGCATGCAGCGGCACGACTGGCAGTGGCTGCGCGGCTGGCGCGAGGTCGTCGCCGATCGCGAACGCGAGCTGCCCGAAGCGGGGCGGTACAACGCCGGCCAGAAGCTGCTCTACTGGCTCATCGTGCTCTGCCTCGTCGCGCTGCTGCTGTCGGGCATCGTGATCTGGCGTGCCTACTTCTCGCTGTTCTTCCCGATCGAACTGGTGCGCTTCGCGGCGGTCGTGCACGCGATCGCAGCGACCGTGCTCGTGTGCGCGATCGTCGTGCATGTGTACGCCGCGATCTGGGTCAAGGGATCGGTGCGGGCGATGACGCGCGGCACGGTTTCACCGGGCTGGGCCTGGAAGCACCACCATGCGTGGTTCCGCGAGGTGCTGCGAGGCGGCGGGCGCGACTAGCGGCGCCGCAGAAATCGCTGGACCGCCGCCTGCGCTGCGGCGAGGATAGGCGAGTGCCGTAGACCGGACCCGCCATGCCGCAGCGCATCCTCGAACCCGGCCAGATCGAAACCGCGGGACAGCGTTCACCGGCGCGCGTGCGCCTGCCCGTGCGCGAGCGCGTGTTCGCGCGGCGCGCCGATCGCCTGCGCGAGCGCTCGGTGGACCATCCCCTGGCCGGCTACCTGCAACTGCTCGCGGCCGTCTGCGACGCGCAGCAGCGGGCGCTCTCCGCATTCGAGGCGGTTCCGTTGCCGACCGAGCGGCTGGCGCGCGCGCGCGAGCACGCCATGCCGCCGATACTCGCGACCGACCGCCCACCCGATTCACGCTGGCACGGCATCGTGCGCGAGATCGCCGCGTCGCTCGACGCGACGGCCGGCCTGCCCGGCGCGGTCGGCGATCTCGCGGCACGCCTGCACGGCGCGCCGGCGGATTGGCTCGAACGCCAGGCGGACGCGCTGCTCGCCGTGCGCGACGACGCGATCGACGTGGCTGCGGCACCGGTCGTGATGGCCGCGCTGCAGGTGCACTTCGTCGCTGCGGCCGCGGCGTTCACCGCGGACGACGTGCCCGCGCTCGACGTACGCACCGTCTGCCCGTTGTGCGGCAGCGCGCCGGTCGCGAGCATCGTCGTCGCGCAGGGGCCGCATGCAGGCTACCGCTTCCTGCATTGCTCGCTGTGCGCGACCGAATGGCATCGCGTTCGCGTGCAGTGCACCCGCTGCGGCGCGGGCGGCAAGGACATCGCGTACCGAACGCTCGCGCGATGCGACGCGATCGACGACATCGCCGTCGCCGACGCCGAGGCGGTGCGCGCGGAGACCTGCGATGCCTGTCGCAGCTATCGCAAGATCCTCTACCAGGAACGCGACGCCGCGGTCGAACCGGTTGCCGACGACCTCGCGAGCCTCGCGCTCGACCTGCTGCTCGCCGATGAGGGTTACCACCGCGCGAGCGGCAATCCATTGCTCTGGCAGGGTGCCGGAGGATGACCGTGGCACCGGCCGGACCGCGAGCGGCCGCCACCCCGGGCGACATCCCCGCGCTCGATCGGCTGCTCCGTGACGCCGCGTTCGCGGACCTCCTCGCCACCTACGGGCGCACCGAGCTGACGAGGGCGCTGCGCGGCGCGCTCGACGCATTGCGCGCGCGCGTGGTCGAGGGCGCGGTACCGCTCGCGGGCACCAACGCTTCGTCGATCGCCACGGATGTGGGCGCCGCACTCGAGCAGCGCCATCGCCGTGTGCTGCGCCGGGTATTCAACCTGTCCGGCACGGTGCTGCACACGAACCTCGGTCGCGCGCCGCTGCCGCAGGCGGCCGTCGACGCGCTCGTCGACGCGGCGGCCGCGCCGGTCAACCTCGAGTTCGACCTCGCCGCCGGCCGGCGTGGCGATCGCGATCGCGTGGTCGAATCGCTGCTGTGCGAACTTACCGGCGCCGAAGCGGCGACGGTCGTCAACAACAACGCGGCGGCCGTGCTGCTCGCGCTCGCGGCGCTCGCGAACCGACGCGAAGTGATCGTGTCGCGCGGCGAGCTCGTCGAGATCGGCGGTTCGTTCCGCATCCCCGACGTGATGCGGACCGCCGGAGCGCGCCTGCGCGAGGTCGGCACGACCAATCGCACGCACGCCGCCGACTACGCCGAGGCGATCGGCCCGCGCACGGCCGCCCTCATGAAGGTGCATACGAGCAACTACCTCGTCGTCGGATACACCGCGGGCGTCGACGTCGCCGCTCTCGCGGCCATCGCGCGCACGCACGGCCTGCCACTGGTGGTCGATCTCGGCAGCGGCAGCCTCGTCGACCTCGGCCATTTCGGCCTGCCGCGCGAGCCGGTCGTGCGGGACGTGATTGCCGCTGGCGCCGACCTCGTGACGTTCAGCGGCGACAAGCTGCTCGGTGGTCCGCAGACCGGCCTCCTCGTCGGAAGCGCGGCGCTCGTGCAACGCATCAAGCGCCATCCGCTCAAGCGAGCGCTGCGCGTCGGCAAGCTCACCCTCGCCGCACTCGAACCCGTCCTCGCGCTGTATCGATCGCCCGAGCGACTCGCGGAGCGATTGCCGGCACTGCGGCTGCTCACGCGCGCTCCCGCGGCGATCGAGGCGCAGGCGCTGCGCCTCGCGCCCGCCGTGCAGCAGGCCCTCGGCGATCGCTGCGAGGTCGCGGTCGCCGCGATGGAAAGCCGGATCGGCAGCGGTGCGCTGCCGACCGCCACGCTGCCCAGTCACGGCCTCGCGATCCGCGTGCGGCGGCGTGGCGGTGCCCTCGATCGTCTCGACGATGCGCTGCGCGCGCTGCCGCGCGCGGTCGTCGGCCGCATCGCGGACAAGGCCCTCTGGCTCGACCTGCGCTGCCTCGATGAAGCCGACGAGGCTGCGTTCGTCGCCCAGCTTGCGCGGCTGCAGCCGTGATCGTCGGCACCGCCGGCCACATCGATCACGGCAAGTCGACGCTGGTCCGGACGCTCACCGGCGTCGATCCCGATCGCTTGCGGGAGGAGAAGGAACGCGGCATCTCGATCGAGCTCGGCTATGCCTACCTGCCGCTCGGCACGGACGGCGTCGATTCCGTGGTCGGGTTCGTCGACGTTCCCGGCCACGAGCGGCTCGTGCATACGATGGTCGCTGGCGCGAGCGGGATCGAGTTCGCGCTGCTCGTGGTGGCGGCCGACGACGGCGTGATGCCGCAGACGCGCGAGCACGTCGCCATCCTCGACTTGCTCGGGATCGATCGCGGCGCAGTCGCGATCGCCAAGGCCGATCGCGTCGACCCTGCGCGCGTCGACCAGGTGCGCTCCGAGATCGCCGCGCTGCTCGCGCCGACCGCGCTGCACGATGCGCCGATGTTTCCGCTCGACGCGCGCGATGTGGGCGATGCGGGCGTGCGCTCGCTGCACGATCACCTCGCGCAGGCCGCGCTCAGCCGGCGCGCGCCTCGCAGCGACGCCTTCTTCAGGCTCGCGATCGACCGCGTCTTCAGCCTCGCCGGCCACGGCACCATCGTCACGGGCACGGTGCATGGGGGCGAAGTGAGCGTGTCGGACACGCTCGTCGCGATGCCCGTGGGCGTGGCCGTGCGCGTGCGTGGCTTGCACGCGCAGAACCGCGAAGCGAACAGCGCCGGGGTCGGCCAGCGCTGCGCCCTCAACATCACCGGAATCGAAAAGAGCGCGCTCGCGCGCGGCGACTGGATCGTCGATGCGCGCGCGGCCTCGCTGTCGACGCGCATCGACGTACGCCTGCGCTGCGTCGCGGGCGTGCGCGGCGACTGGGCCGACTGGACGCCCGTGCACGTGCACTTGGGCACGGCGCATCGGCTCGCCCATGTCGTGTGGCTCGACCACGCGCGCGATGGCGAGGGACGCGTGCAGTTCGTGTTCGACGTACCGGTCTGCGCGTGCACGGGCGATCGCTTCATCATTCGCGATGCGCAGGCACGCGCGACGATCGGCGGCGGCATCGTGCTCGATGCGCAGGCGCCCGCGCGGCGCCGCCGCAGCGCCGCACGACTCGCCGAGCTCGATGCGATCGAATGCATGCTGCGCGGCGAGGGCATCGAATCCCTCGTGCGCGCGGCGCCGTTCGGCTCGCGCATCGACGACCTCGAACGTCGCATGGGCGGGCCGCTCGAGGTCGCCCGCCTGCCCGCGCGCGTGCGCGTGCTCGGCCACGGCCCGCAGCGCCTCGCGATCGACGACGGGCGCTGGCAGGAACTGCGCACCGCGATCGTCGGCGTACTCGAGCGGCATCACGCCGCGGCGCCGGACGAGCCCGGGCTCGACCGCGGGCGATTGCGGCGCATGGCCGCGCCGGCGCTCGCCGACGGGGCCTGGCGTGCCATCGTCGACGAACTCGTTCGCGAGCGTTCGCTTGCGGTGCGCGGCCCGTGGCTGCATCGGCCCGGCCATCGCATCGAACCCACCGAGGCGGAGCACGCGCTGGCCGCGCGCATCGCGCCCGTACTCGCTGCCGCGCGATTCGAGCCGCCGTGGGTGCGAGAGCTCGCCGTGCAATTCGGATCGAGCGAGGAGGACGTGCGGAAAACCCTGCTCAAGGCCGCGGCGCTGGGTCATTGCCACCAGGTCGTGCACGATCTCTTCTTCGCCGATGCGACGATGCGCGAACTCGCCGATGTGCTGCGTGCGATCGCCGAGCGCGACGGGGCGATCGTCGCGGCGACATTCCGCGACGCGATCGGGCTCGGCCGCAAGCGAGCGGTCCAGATCTTGGAGTTCTTCGATCGCGTTGGCTACACTCGTCGCGTCCGCGATATGCACGTGCTGCGAACCGACAGCGGTTGGCAGGCCGGTGGCGGCGTCGGTGACGGGGAAGGCACGCGCATCCGGTGATGCGGCTGGGCTTCAAACCCAGTGGGGGGCGTCAGCCGCTTCCCGGTAGGTTCGACTCCTGCTGCCTTCCGCCATAGCGCCGCGTATCTATGTACGTGCTCGCGCCGCTGCGTCCCACCCTGCCGCGACCCCGCCCGTCTGTCCCCAGGCGATCTCGGTCGAGATGATGCGATAGGCGAATGACGACGGATCCAGGCTGTCGAGGTGCCGTTCGCCGGTCCGGCCTTGCGGGTACATGAAATAGGGCAGCGGCCGTCCATCCGAGCCCGGCAGGACCACGTCGTGGCCATGGTTGTAGGCGACCCGGTTCATTTCCCATCCGCCGAACATGGCCTCGCGAGCGGCGCGCGCTTTCGGAGCATCGAGCGGGATGCCGCCGTCTTCCTCGAGCACGACCTTGCGCACGTCGGCAGGGTCGACGGGTATCCAGCCGTGGCCGCGTGCATGGAACTCGGCGCGGCAATGCTGCGAACGGCTGACCTCGCCCGCCTTGCCGAGGCAGTGGAAGCCGACGCGTGAGGCGCCCACGCGCAAGCCGTAGGCGTCCCGCGCCGGAATTCCGCAGGCGCGCGCGAGCGCTACGAACAGTGCATTGATGTCGGCGCATTTGCCGCCGAGGTGGCCGCTCTCGAGCATGCTGGCGACGTCGCCGACGCCGCAGCCGGGGACGCTCGCATCGCGGTTGGTGTGCTCGACGACCCACTCGTAGATCGCGCGCGCCATGCCGACGTCGTCGCGATGGCCGGCCGTGATGCGACGGGCGGTGTCCGCGACGATGCCGTCCGTCGGCAGCAGGCGGGTCGGGCGCAGGTACGGTCGCAGCGTGTCCGTCGGCTCGTCGCTGCCCGCCGGCTTCGAGTCGAGCGTCGCGTTGCGGTCGCGCGTCCTCAGGCGCGCGCTGAACGTGACTTGGGTCGTCGCCCGCGGCGAGGGCCAATCGACCACGAGCGCGCGGATGTCGTAGGTGTCGAGGTCGACGAGGCGCGCGCGCGCGCCCGGCGCGTGCCAACGCATCGCGACGACACGCTGGTAGTCCCCCGCCTCGCGCAAGGGCACGGGCAACCATACCCGGGTCGGCGCCGATGGACCGGCCACGTCGACGTGGGTCACGACGTCGAACGTGCGCCACGCCCGCGCCGGGAGTGCGGGGCGGGCGGCCAGCGCCGCCGCGGGCGCGAGCGCGGCGCAGGCGAGCAGGTCGCGGCGTTTCATCGGCAACTCCTGGTCCCGATGCGCGGCGGGCAGCCGACTGAGGCACTATACGGCCGGATCGAGCGCGTCGACAGGAGCACGCCGGTGGCATCGACGAAAGTAGTAGGGCAGCCGCGCCTGACGTCGCTTTCGCACGGGGGCGGCTGCGGCTGCAAGATCGCGCCGGGGGTGCTCGCCGACCTGCTGCGCGAATCGTCGCCGCCGGCCCACGCTGCGCTGCTGGTCGGGCGCGAGACGTCGGACGACGCAGCCGTCTATCGGCTCGACGACACGCGCGCGATCGTCGCGACGACGGATTTCTTCATGCCAATCGTCGACGACCCGTTCGACTTCGGTCGCATCGCCGCGACCAACGCGCTGTCGGACGTCTATGCGATGGGCGGCACGCCGCTGTTCGCACTCGCGATCGTCGGCATGCCGGTCAACGTGCTGCCGCCGGCCACGATCCGCGAGATCCTGCGCGGCGGCGAGGCGGTCTGCGCGAGCGCGGGCATTCCGGTCGCGGGAGGGCACAGCATCGATTCGGTCGAGCCGATCTACGGGCTCGCCGCGATCGGCGTCGTCGACCCGCGGCTAATGAAGCGCAACAGCGGCGCACGGATCGGCGACGTGATCGTGCTCGGCAAGCCGCTCGGCGTCGGCATCCATTCCGCGGCATTGAAGAAGGATGAACTCGATGCCGCGGCCTACGACGAGATGATCGCGGTGACGACGCGCCTGAACGACGTCGGACCTGTGATCGCCGCGATCGAGGGCGTGAACGCGCTCACGGACGTCACGGGTTTCGGGCTGCTCGGGCATCTCGTCGAAGTGTGCCGCGGCAGTGGCGTGCGCGCGTCGGTACGCTGGAACGACGTGCCGTTGATGGAGTCCACCGTCGCGCTCGCACAACGCGGCCACGTGACGGGCGCCTCGCAACGCAACGCGCGTTCATTCGACGGCGAGATCGACTTCACGGCGGACGTCGATGCGCTCTCGTCCCCGATCCTGTTCGACCCGCAGACGTCGGGAGGCCTGCTCGTTACCTGCGCGCCGGGCGCGGCCGGCGCCGTGCTCGGCGCGTTCCGCTCCGCCGGCTTCGGCGCGGCCGCCGTGATCGGCGAGATCGTGACGGGCGCGGGCGTCGGCGTCGGTTGACTCAGCGCGGATCGTCGAGCGGCAATATCGACGTCGTGTCGCCTTTGCGGCGGGCTTGCGTGATCTGCGCGCCGTGCACGAGGAAGTACACGTTCTCGGCGATGTTGGTCGCATGGTCGCCGATGCGCTCGAGGTTCTTGGCCATGAACAGCAGGTGCGTGCATGGCGTGATGTTGCGTGGGTCTTCCATCATGTAGGTGAGGAGCTCGCGGAACAGGCCGGTGTACTGCTCGTCGAGTTCCTCGTCACGCGCCCATGCGTCGAGTGCCTTGTTCGTGTCGTAATTGCGATAGGCGTCGAGCACGTCCTCGACCAGCGACTGGGCGAGGCGAGCGAGGCGTGGCAGCGCCGCCACGAGCTGCACCGGGGCGGACTGGTTCAGCACGATCGAACGCTTCGCCACGTTCGCGGCGTAGTCGCCGATGCGCTCGATGTCGGTCGCGATGCGCAGCGCGGCGAGGATCTCGCGCAGATCGCGCGCCATCGGCTGGCGCAGCGCGAGCAGGCGCACGACGTCGTGGCTGACTTCGTGCTCGAGCGCATCGATCGTCGCGTCGTCGTGCACCACCTTGGATGCGGCGTGGCTGTCTCGCGCCATCACCGCGTCGACGGCCGCTTCGAGCTGGGCGAGGGCGAGCTGACCCATGCGCTGCAGCTCGCCGGTGAGTCGCTTGAGTTCGTCGTCGTAACTCTTGACGATGTGGTCGTGGGTCTGATGCGTGACGTTCATGCGTTTGCCTTCGAGGATCGTTCGTGCGGGCTTCGTGGTCGAGCGCCGTTCAGCCGAACCGGCCGGTGATGTAGTCCTCGGTCTGGGTCTTGGTCGGCTTCGTGAACAGGGTTTCCGTTTCGCCGAACTCGACCAACTCGCCGAGGTACATGAATGCGGTGTAGTCCGAGCAGCGGGCCGCCTGCTGCATGTTGTGCGTGACGATCGCGATCGTGAACTGGCTCTTCAGCTCGGAGATCAGCTGCTCGATCTTGCCCGTCGCGATCGGATCGAGCGCGGAAGTCGGCTCGTCCAGCAGGATCACCTCGGGACGCAGCGCGATCGCGCGCGCGATGCACAGTCTCTGCTGCTGCCCCCCGGAGAGGCCGAGCGCGCTCTGCTTGAGCTTGTCCTTGACCTCGCCCCACAGCGCGCCCTGCATCAGGGCCTGTTCCACGCGCGCATCCATTTCGCTCTTCGACAGCTTCTCGTAGTGGCGGATGCCGTAGGCGATGTTGTCGTAGATCGACATCGGGAACGGCACCGGCTTCTGGAACACCATGCCGACCTTCGAGCGCAGGAGGTTGAGCGGAAAGCGCGGGTCGAGGATGTTCTCGCCGTCGAGCAGGACCTCGCCCTTCGCCTCGAGTTTCGGGTAGATCGAATAGATGCGGTTGAATACGCGCAGCAAGGTCGACTTGCCGCAACCGGAAGGGCCGATCAACGCAGTCACGCGTCTCTCGGCGATATCGAAGTCGACGCCCTTCAGCGCGTGGAAGCCGTCGTAGTAGAAGTCGAGGTTGCGCGCGACCATCTTCGGGCGCGCTCCGGTCGCGGGAGCGGCAGCGGCGGCAGGAACCGCGGAGGCGGCGACGGCGAAGTGGGCGTCAGTCATGGCTGGCCTTGTTGCGGAGCAGGATCGCACGGGAAAGGAGGCTGAGCAGCAGTACGAACAGCGTGACGACGAACGCGCCGGCCCAGGCGAGGGCATGCCACGAGTCGTACGGGCTCATCGCGTACTGGAAGATGACCACCGGCACGCTTGCCATCGGCTGGGACAGGTCGTGCGTCCAGTACTGGTTGTTGAGCGCGGTGAACAGCAACGGCGCGGTCTCGCCGCTGATGCGCGCGAGCGCGAGCAGCACGCCGGTGACGATGCCGGGCAGCGCGGAGCGATACAGTACCTGCAGCGTCACCTTCCACTGCGGGACGCCGAGCGAGAGCGCGGCTTCGCGCATCGTGCTCGGCACCAGCTGCAGCATTTCGTCGGTCGTGCGCACCACCACCGGCAGCACGATGAGCGCCAGGGCGAGCGCGCCGGCGTAGCCGGAGAAGTGCCCGCTCGTGCGCACGACCAGCGTGTAGACGAACAGGCCGAGCACGATCGACGGGGCCGACAGCAGGATGTCGTTGACGAAGCGGATCGCCTCGCCGATCGGACGCTTCCTCGCGTACTCGGCGAGGTAGGTGCCCGCGGCGATGCCGATCGGCGTACCGACGGCGATCGCGCCGAGGTTCATGACGAGGCTGCCGAACAGCGCGTTGGCGAGCCCTCCGTCCGAGCCCGGCGGCGGCGTCATCTGGGTGAACAGGGCAGGCCCTATGGCGCCGATGCCCGTGCGCAGCGTCGTCCAGAGGATCCAGACGAGCCAGAACAGGCCGAACAGCGTGGCGACGCCGGACAGGCCCAGCGCGATCGCATTCTTGATGCGCCGGTTGCGATAGAGCCGGTCGGAGATCGCGCGCGTCGATGCGTTCACTTCGCGCCCTCCTGGCGGGACAGCCGGCGCAGCATGAGCTTCGCCGCCGCGAGCACGAAGAACGTGACCACGAACAGCAGGAAGCCGAGAGCGATCAGCGAAGAACGGTAGATGTCCGAGTCGGCTTCGGTGAACTCATTGGCGATCGTCGCGGCGATCGAGTTGCCGGGCATGAGCAGCGACGCAGTGAGCTGGTGCGCGTTGCCGAGCACGAAGGTGACCGCCATGGTCTCGCCGAGCGCGCGACCCAGTCCGAGGAAGACACCGCCGATGACGGCCGAGCGCGTGTACGGCAGCACGATGTCCCACACGACTTCGGTGGTCGTCGAGCCGAGCGCATAGGCCGACTCCTTGAGCCGCGTCGGCACCGTGAGGAACACTTCGCGCATCACGGAGGAAATGAACGGGATCACCATGATCGCGAGCACGATGCCCGCGGTCAGCATGCCGATGCCGAGCGGAGGGCCGGAGAACAGGGGGCCGACCAGTGGCAACGTGCCCACGTGGTCGTTGAGCCACGGGCTGACGTACTCGCCCATGATCGGCACGAAGACGAACAGGCCCCACATGCCGTAGATGATCGACGGTATGCCGGCGAGGAGTTCGATCGCTGCGCCGACGGGACCGCGCATCCAGCCGGGTGCGACTTCGGTGAGGAACAATGCGATGCCGAAACTCACCGGTACCGCGATGACCATCGCGATGAGCGCGGTGACGAGCGTGCCGTAGATCGGCACGAGCGCGCCGAAGCGGTGGTTGACCGCGTCCCATTCGGTCGAGAACAGGAAGCCGGGACCGAATGTCGCGAACGCCTCGCGGCCGCCCCACAGCATCGACAGGGCCGCGCCCGCGAGCGCGAGCAGGACGAAGGCGCCCGCGCCGGTGACGATCCAGCGGAACGCGCCATCGGCGCGCGAATCGCGCATGTTGCGTCGGCCGGCATCGACGACCGCCGCGGTCATCGTCGGGGTGATTGCGCTGCTGCTGTTGGCGGCCATGCGGTGGTGTCGTTCGCGATTCGAGGATTGCGCGCCATCGGCGACGGGAAAGGGGATGGCGTTCGCGGTGACGTGGACCGCAACGCCATCCCCATCCGTACCTTCCGCATGGGAAGGGTGCGTCGCGAAGGGATCAGAGCTTGATCTGCGCCTGCCAGTAGGCTTCGATCTGCTCGGTCAGGCCCTTCGGCAGCGGCACGTAGTCGAGTTCCTCGGCCTGCTTGCCGCCGTTCTCGTAGGCCCACTTGAAGAAGTCGAGCGCGGCCTTCGTGCCGGCGACGTCCTTCGGCTGCTTGTAGACGAGGATGAAGACCGAAGCCGTGATCGGCCAGGAGTTCTCGCCGGGCGCGTTCGTGATGACGAGGTGGAAGTCCTTCGCATTCTTCCAGTCGGCGCCGGCTGCGGCGGCCTGGAAGCTGGTCAGGCTCGGCTGCACGAACTGGCCCGCCGCGTTCTGCATCGCGGCGTACGTCATCTTGTTCTGCAGCGCGTAGGCGAGTTCGACGTAACCGATCGAACCCTTGATCTGCTTCACGTACGCGGCGACGCCTTCGTTGCCCTTGCCGCCGACGCCGACCGGCCACGAAACCGACGTGCCTTCACCGACCTTCGACTTCCACTCCGGCGACACCTTCGACAGGTAGTTGACGAAGTTGAACGTCGTGCCCGAGCCGTCCGAGCGGTGCACGACGGTGATCGCGCCGTCGCCGAGCTTGACGTCGGGGTTGATCTGCGCGATCGCCGGGTCGTTCCACTTGGTGATCTTGCCCTGGAAGATGTCGGCGAGCAGCGGGCCGGTGAAGCGCAACTTGCCCGCATCGATGCCCTCGATGTTGACGACCGGCACGACGCCGCCGATCACGGCGGGGAACTGCGCGAGGCCGGCTTCATGCAGTTCTTCCGGCGACAAGGGCTTGTCCGAGGCGCCGAAGCTGACCGTGCCGGCCTTGATCTGCGCGATGCCGCCGCCCGAGCCGATCGACTGGTAGTTGACCTTGCTGCCGGCGACGTTGTTGTAGCTGTCCGACCACTTGGAGAGGATCGGGTAGACGAAGGTCGAGCCGGCGCCGGTGATGTCGGCAGCCTGCGCGGACGCGGCGCCGATGACGGTAGCGATACCGGCGGCAACGAAGCGGGACTTGATCGAGTTGAACACGCGGGACTCCTCACATGGAAGGGCGGACCGGCTTTCGCCGACGCCGCGCTTTGTAGGCCCGCGCAATTGCAGAACGATGAGAGATTTGTGACAGAAAGGTTTCAGGCGCTCCCCGACGGCACGCGCGTCCTGGGAATATGGCGACTATTCAGTTGTTTGCGTCACAAAGCTCGATGGCTTGCAGATGACGACTGGTTTGCGATCAGTCGCCGCCGATCGTCTCCGGACCCTCACCCGTGGTCTTCTCGTAGCGGCCCTTGCTTACCTTGCGGTACTGGGTGAAGCCGTGCCGCGCGAGATGACCCTCGCGCAGGAGATGGGCGCCGCCCGTGGTGACCGCGGGCGCGCCGAGGACGCGACGGAGCGGGGCGCCGCAGGCGCTGCAGTGCGTGAGCGGCGCATCGGCGAGGCGCTCGAGGCGTTCGATGCCGTAACAGCACAGCGCGCAGCCTGGCGGTTCGAGCGGGACGTATTCGTGGATCGGCATGGCAGGACGAAGATGCGCCCTCGGCGCCGCGGTATCAAGCGCGTCGCGCGGGGACGGCCCGGACGCGCGTCAGGACTTGGTGATGGTCAGTTCGTACGACGACGCCGCACCCTTGAGCACCGCGCCCTGCGTCATGAATACGCGGATCGTGTAGGTACCGTCCGCATTCGCCTTGAGGACCGACTGCGTCCGGCCCTCGGTCTCCTTCTGCTGCGCGCCGGGAGGGAAGACGTTGAAGTACGTCACGCGGCTCTTGCCGTCGTCGAGCGCGAGGACGCAGCTTTCGCCGGCCTTGAGGTCGACGGTGTAGTTGTGCACGACGTCGCTCGGTCCCTTGAGCTTGCCCTTGGCCTGCGCGAGCCCCTTGCCGTTGAACTTGAGCGCGTGCGGCGCATCCGTCGCCGGCCCCTTGGCGGCGGCGACGAGCGGGACGGCGAGCAGCGCACTGGCCGCGAGGGTGACGAAGCGGCGACGACTCAACGAAAGGAAGGGCATGGGCGATTCTCCAGGGTCGGACGTGCAAGCGGATGCTCAAGCGAAAGCGGGTATCGCGCGAGCGGATCGTTCGAGTTCTCTCCAGCGATTGACGATGTCGCAGAAGAGCTGGGCGGTACGTTCCGTGTCGTACACGGCCGAGTGCGCCTCACGCGCGTCCCACGCGCGGCCGGACGCTTCGACGGCGCGACTCAACACGGTCTGGCCATAGGCGAGGCCGGCGAGCGAGACGGTGTCGAAGCAACTGAACGGATGGAACGGGCTGCGCTTGTGGTCGGTGCGCCGGATGGCTGCATTGAGGAAGGCGAGGTCGAACGCGGCGTTGTGTCCGACGAGGATCGCGCGCTGGCAATCGGATTCGCGCATCGCGACGCGCACCGGTCGGAATACGAGGTCGAGCGCTTCCTTCTCGGGCAGCGCGCCGCGCAAGGGATGGGTCGGGTCGATGCCGGTGATCTCGAGCGAACGCGGATCGAGCAATGAGCCCGCGAACGGTTCGACATGCGTGGACACGACCGGGTCGGCGTGGACGATGCCTTCCGCGTCCATGCGGATCGGCGACACGGCGATCTCGAGCAGCGCATGCCGTTCGCTGTCGAAACCACCGGTCTCGACGTCGACGATCACCGGGAGAAAACCGCGAAAGCGCTGCGCCATGCGGATGGCGGACGGGGAACTGCTGATCATCGACGAAGCATAGCAAGCCGCGACGGCACGTGCCGCCGCGGTTTGGCTCGCGCGCGCCGAGGCGCGCCGGTCAGGACGCGGGCGAAGCAGTCGTCGGTCTGCCCCGACCGCGCGCGCCGAACAGCGCGAGCAGCAGCGCGAGCACGAGCAGCGCGATGCCGAATTTCGGCAGCAGCATCAGGAACGGCACGCCGAGCACGGCCGAGGCGAGCGACCACGCGAGCGGATCGTCGACGGGCGCGCGCGCGCCGCTCGCGCCGAGCATGCGCGACAGCAGGCGGTCGAGGCTGAACTTTCCGGCGCCGCCGAAGATGAGCGGCAGCAACATCACCGCGAACAGGAGCGGCAGCTTGAAGTTTCCATGGCCCATGTCCTTGATCGCGTAGCCCTTGGCGAGGTCGCTCCACATCGACCACATGTCCGGCCAGTGCACCGCGGCGGTTGCGACGAAAGTGACGAACAGGAGCGCGAAGGCCGCGATGCGCGTGCCGAGGCCGAGCCACAGCAGGACCGCTCCGAGGATCTCGGTCCAGGTCGACAGCGTCCAGCTGAAGCCGGCCGGCAGTTGGTCGAACGGGAACGGGAACCGCTGTTGTATGTCGGCGAACCAGTTCTCGCCGTGCAACTTCTCGAGGCCCGATTCCCAGAATTCCCAGCCCATGATCAGGCGCAATACGAACGGCGGCAGCGTCTGGCCCGCGCCCTCGAGGCGCGCGACGAGCGGGTGCCAGCTGCTCGCGCAGCGGGCGAGGGTCGTGTTCATCGGTACCTCCGGAGTCTGGATGCGAGTCGGTTGCGTGGACGCGCGAATGACCGGGCCCCGGCGCGTTCGCTTTCAGGGGATGGCATGCTCGCATGCGCCCGGGACTTGACCCTCACGCAGCGTGAGGCCGCACGATCGCCTCCACCGCAACACCGGAACCCCCGATGTCCGTGCGCTACACCGTCAGCCAGATCGCCCGCCGCACCGGGCTCACCGTGCGAGCCCTGCACCACTACGAAGCGGCCGGCCTGTTGCGGCCGGTCGCACGCAGCGCCGCCGGTTACCGCGTGTACGGCGAAGCGGAGCTCCTGCGCCTGCAGCACATCGTGTCGTTGAAGGCGCTCGGGCTCTCGCTGGCGGACATTCGCGCGTGCATCCACGCGGACGCGCCGTCGCTCGGCGATGCGCTGGCGCGCCAGATCGACCGGTTGCGGCACGCGATCGTGCGCCAGCACGAACTGCTCGGCCGGCTGGAGCGCATCGCGCAGCGGCTTGCCGAGGGCGGCACGATCGACGCGGAAACCCTGTTCAACAGCATCGAGGCGACCATCACCATGGAAAACCATTTCAGCAGCGAACAACTCGAGGCGATCAAGGCGCGCGGCGAAGCGCTCGGCGCGGAGCGCATCCGCGAAGTCGAGCGTGCATGGCCGGACGTCATCGCGGGCATGCAGGCGGCGCTCGCGCTCGACAAGGATCCCGCTAGCCCCGAAGTGCGCGCACTTGCACGCCGCTGGCGCTCGCTCGTGCGCGAGTTCACCGGCGGCGACGCCGGCATCCTCCAGTCGATGAACGCGATGTTCCGCGCCGAGCCTGCGGCGATGCAGGCGCGTACGGGCATCGACTCCGTGCTCATGGCGTACGCGGCCAAGGCCGTCGGCCTGCTCGGCGAGGACTGACCGCCGTGTGCGGCCCGCAGCGCCGTCGCGACGACCGCGCGACGCGCTGAACGGAAACGGATCGAACGCGCGGACGCCGCTTGCAGCGCTCGCGCGCAGCAGGGTAGTGTCGCCGTCGAGGGCCGTTTCGGCGCGGGAGGACACGCTCATGCTCTGGCAGAAGTCGCGGCGCAGCGACAACGTGGTCGAGGACGCGGGCGGTGGCGGTGGCGGCGGCTTCGGTGGCGGCCGCGGTCTCGGACTCGGCGGGATCATCCTCGTCGTGATCGTGAGCCTGATCTTCCACAAGAATCCGCTCGAGATCCTGCAGCTGATCGGTGGCGGCGGCGACGAAGGCGGCGTCGCGCAGCAGCAGGTCGCGCCTGCCGGCAACGACCAGCAGACGGACTTCGTGCGCGCCATTCTCGGCAGCACCGAAGACGTCTGGGGCGACGTGTTCCGCGCGGGCGGCCAGCAGTATCCGGCGCCGAGGCTCGTGCTGTTCCACGGCGCCGTACAGTCCGCGTGCGGTGCGGCGTCGGCGGCGATGGGGCCGTTCTACTGCCCCGGCGATCGCCAGGTCTACCTCGACCTCGACTTCTTCCAGGAGATGCAGCAGCGTTTCCACGCCGCCGGGGATTTCGCGCGCGCGTACGTGATCGCGCACGAGGTCGGCCACCACATCCAGAATCTCGTCGGGGTGATGGAGCAGGTCGAACGCGCGGCGCAGGGTGGAGAACCGATGCAGGGAGCGGACGGACTTTCCGTGCGCCAGGAGCTGCAGGCGGATTGCTTTGCGGGCGTGTGGGCCAACCACGCACAGCAGAAGCTCGATTGGCTCGAGCAGGGCGATGTCGAAGCCGCGCTCAACGCGGCGAACCAGATCGGCGACGACACACTGCAACGGCAGGCACGCGGCTACGTCGTGCCCGATTCGTTCACGCACGGCAGTTCGGCCGAACGCGTGCGCTGGTTCCGCACCGGCTTCTCGTCGGGCAACCTCAAGAGCTGCGATACGTTCGCCGCCACGCAGCTGTAGCCAAGCGGGCGCCGGCCTTCCTCGATGCGGGCGCGACGGAAGCCGCGATGCGCCCGGCCTTCGGATGGCATCGACGTCGCGGCTACCGCGGCTGGCGCCGCTCCGACGACCCGCGCGTCAGTGCGCGGGCGCGGCCGGCTCGCGCACGGGCAGTGGCACGTTGCAGAGACTGATCCGCCCGGCGGGAACCTTGTACCAGTCGTCACGCCGGTTTCGTCGCGATTCCACCAGCGCCGCGAACGTCGGCGTGTCGGTGCGCAGGCGCTCGAGCGGCGTCCTTTGGGCTTCGGGCACCTCGGCTGCGAGGCGCATCGACTTGATCGGGATGCGCTGCACGGGTTTGTCGTAGAAGCCGAGCGCAGCCGTGCCGCGCGGCAGGCTCGCGAGCAGTTCCATGCCTTGCACGACGCGCCCTACGAGCGCGATGTTGCGGTCGAGCTGGCGAGGTTCCTGTCCGATCACGACGTAGAGTTCGGCACCGCTGCCGCTGTCCACCGCAGTGTCGCGCCCGGCGCCGACCATGCCGTAGCAGTGCGCGAGCCAGGTCTTGCCCGACTTCGGGTCGCGGGCGACCGGCATGCCGTCGCTGAAGCCGACCTCGGGCGCGTAGACGTCGCCGTCGGGCAGTCGCGTGAACGGGAGATCCGCGGCGCTGTCGCGCTCGAATTCGGGCGCGAGCGTCCGCGCGGCCTTGCCGAACGCGCGTGCCTTGCCCGCGTCTTCCGCGTTCGGATCGCCCCACTGGGTCACGAAATTGTCTTGCACGCGCAGGATCGCCAGTCCGTCGAAATAATGCTCGCGCGCGAGCGTCCGCAGGTTCGCGGCGTGCAGCGGCGCATAGCGGGAGGCGAGCTCGATCACGACGCGCCCGCGATCGAGTTCGAGGTACAGCGTGTCGTGCGGGTCGAGCGGTCGCCAGTCGGACGGCTTGGACGCATCGATCACCTGCTGCATGGTGAGCCCCTTCGCCGGAATCTGCGCGAACGCAGCCGGCATGCAAGCGAACGCGATGGCGGCGGCGACGCAGCGGATCGTGGCGGTCATGGTCGTCTCCTGAAGGTGCATCATCTTAAGCGAACGGATCACCGCGGTCCGGTCCGCCGCAGCAGCTTCGGTTCATCCGCTGCCGTATGATGAGCCTGCGGCTCCATGCGAGGAGGGGTGTCATGATCGACCGTTTGATCGAACGAAACCGCGATGCGCTGATCCTGGCCGCGCGCGTCCTGCTGATGGCGCTGTTCGTCGTTTCCGGCTTCGGCAAGCTCATCGACTTCGACGGTACCGTGCACTACATGGAATACGTGCATGCGCCGATGCCGGCCGCTGCGGCGGTCGTCGCGACGATCATGGAGTTCGCCGTCGGCGCCGCCGTGCTGTTCGGATTCCAGGTGCGCGTGCTCGCGCTCGTGCTGTTCGTGTTCGTCGCCGGGACCGCCTTGATCGGCCATCCGTTCTGGACCATGGCGGCGGCCGAGCGCGCGCTCAACCAGGTTCACTTCCTCAAGAACATGGCGATCATGGGCGGCCTGCTGCTGCTCGCGATCACCGGGCCCGGCCGTTACGCACTGACCAAACGCTAGCACCGGCCGTCGGCGCGGCGGCGGCCGCGAGGTCCGATCGCGCGGCGTCCGCGTGCGGGCGCCGCGCTGGCGGCCCTCACGCCGCGTGGAAACGGCGGATGAAATCGCGCACGTCGGGATAGACGACGTCGCGCCAGCGGCGGCCGCTGAAGATGCCGTAGTGGCCCGCGCCCTTGACCTCGAGATGGGCGTGGTTCGCCGCCGGGATTCCGCTGCAGAGGTCGTGCGCGGCGCGCGTCTGGCCGAGCCCCGAGATGTCGTCGAGCTCGCCTTCGATCGTGAGCAGGGCGGAACGGCGGATCGCCTCGGGCGCTACCCGTTCGCCGTCGACATGCCAGGTGCCGAGCGGCAGGCGGTGTTCCTGGAACACGATGCGGATCGTGTCGAGATAGAACTCCGCCGGCAGGTCGAGCACGGCGTTGTACTCGTCGTAGAAGCGCCGATGCGCAGCGGCGTCGTCGAGATCGCCGCGCACGAGGTTGCGGTAGAAGTCCCAGTGCGCGTTGAAATGGCGGCTCGGGTTCATCGCGACGAAGCCCGCGTGCTGCAGGAAGCCCGGGTAGACGCGCCGGCCCTTGCCCGGATAGTTCGGCGGCACGTCGAACACGACGTTCGTCTCGAACCATGCGTACGGCTTGTGCGTGGCGAGGTCGTTGACCTGGGTCGGGCAACGGCGCGGATCGATCGGGCCACCCATCATCGTGAGCGTGAGCGGCGTGGTCTCGCCCGCCGACGCCATCAGCGAAACCGCGGCGAGCACCGGCACCGTCGGCTGGCACACCGACATCACGTGCAGGCGATCGGCACCGAGATGGGCGATGAACCGGCGCACGTAGGCGATGTAATCGTCGAGCCCGAACGGGCCCTTGTCGAGCGGGACCATGCGCGCGTCGACCCAGTCGGTGAGGTAGACGTCGTGGTCGCGCAGCAGGGTGCGCACGGTGTCGCGCAGCAGCGTCGCGTGATGGCCCGACAGCGGCGCGACGACGAGCACGACCGGGTCCTCGCGCAGTCGCGCGAGCGCCTGCGGGTCGTCGCTGCAGCGCTTGAAGTGCAGCAGGTTGCAGAACGGCAGGTCCAGCGCGCGCTCTTCGATGACCGCGGCCTCGCGCCCGTGCGCGTGCACGCCGGTGATGCCGAACGCGGGCTTCTCGTAGTCCTTGCCGAGCCGGTAGAACAGTTCGTAGCCGGCGGCCACGCGGTCGACGCCGGGCATGCGCGAGAGCCAGTTGTCCGGCGCCGACAGCGCGTTTGCGGCCGCACCCGACCAGGTGACGAGAGGATTCAGCAGGGTGCGGTTGATTTCATGCAGGTGATACAGCATCGCGTATCCGGCTCGATGAGACAGCCGATCATAACAGTCCGCTCCCACCCGCCGGGGTGCCGTTCGTCAAGGTCGGTGTCGCGGACCGTTCCGACGCGTGGCGTTCAGCGACGCCCCGGCAGCGGCGCAAGCGCGTGGGTGCTGTGCGCGCGAGGGGCCGCGGGCGCTCGCGCCTGCGGCAGCGGCCAGACCCAGGCACCGCGCGAACGCGTGAAGATCGCGAGCGTGGTCGCGCCGCGATCGATCACGAGATCCCAGACCATCGCCGACGGCAGGCCGGCGTCGAAGCGGTTCCAGGTCGGCGCGTCCGCGTCGATGTCGTCGGTGTAGTAGAGGCCCCAGTCGGTACCCGCGTATGCCTGGCCCGGCACGTTCGGATTGAGCAGGATCGCGTTGACCGGGATATTGGGCAGGTTGCCGCTGCGGTTGCTCCAGCGGAACGCGCTGCAGCCGGGGTCGCAGTCGACGCGGTAGACATGGCCGGGCGTCGCCGGCGTGTTCTGGTCGAAGCCCGCGAGCGCGGCGTAACCGACGTCGGGCGCGGCCGGATCGTGGACGACGTCCATGACCGGGCGGTTCGGCAGCACGGCGTTGTCGCCGGTGAGGTCGATCCAGCGTGCCGGCCGCGCCGCGCCGCCGCCGAGCGCGATGCCGCCCCATACATTGCCGTCGTTGGTGCCGACGAGCGCGCGGGTCGGGTCGGAATAGGCATAGCGCACGCGATTGATGATCGACAGGTTCGCCGAGGTCGTGATCCGTTTGGTGAGGTCGGGGCTGGTCGGGTACCACGAGGTATTCGGCAACCCCCCGCTCAACGACTCCCACGCGCGGTACGTGCCCGCGAGCATGCGCTGGCACCCGGTCGTCGGCGGGCAGGTATCGTCGCCGCCGAACTTGTAGAGGTCGTAGTTCATGAGGAATCCGGTGCGATCGCCGCGCCAGACTTCGCCCGTTTGTTCGTCGTACGGGGCGACGAGCTGCGCCGCGTCGGCGTGCGGTCCATCGGTGGAGGCGACGATGAAGCCGAACTGGGCACTGTAGTACCAGCGCTGCGCGAGGATCGGTTCGATCTTCGTGTAGGTGCCGTCGCCGTCGAGGCGCGTGCCCCAGTGCGCGAGCCCGGGCGGTTCGCCCGCACCCCAGGTCTGCGACGAGGACGTGTTGTCCTGCGCGCCGCCGCTGATGCCGCGCATGGTCGTCGCCGGATCGTCGAATCGCGCGGTGATGTCGCCGGAGTAGAACTCGATCGTGTTGGTGCCGCCGTTCATCGCGACGAAGGTCGGCCGCTGCGCGCGTGCGTCGGCGCTGTAGTAGATGCCGCCGTCGTTGCCGATGAGAAGGCGATCGGGATCGCCGCCGACGAACGCGCGCACGTGGTTGTCGACGTGCACGCTGCCGGGACGATCGGGTGCGATCTCGTCGTAGCCGCAGGTGAGGTCGGCGAACGTGTCGGCGCCATCGGTCGATCGCCACAGGTCGGTCGAACTCAGGAACAGCGTATCGGCGTTCGTCGGGTCCACGAGCAGGCCCGCGTTGTAGTCCTCGAACAGCATGCCGTTGGCGTACGCGTCGTTGACGCACCCGCTGGCGAAATCAGCGGGCGGCACCGCGCTGTTCGTCCAGGTCGCGCCGCCGTCGCGAGTGCGGAATACGCCCATGCCCATCGCCTGAACGTAGATGGTGTCGCGACGGCCGGGCGCGACCGCGAGATCGAGCCGCCCGAGCGGGTTTCCGCCCGCGTAGGCAGGCCGTCCGCTGCCGCTGCCGGCCGGCCAGCCGTTGTCGGCCCGCGACAGCAGCGACCACCCGCTCGCACAGCCGCTCGCGGGCATCGCTGCCCGATAGACGCCGTTGGCGCCGTTCTCGCGCAGGTCCGCGCGGACGTCGGAGGGACGGCCGATCGCGCCGATCGCGACCAGCAGGTCGGTGCGCTCGCCGTCGTCGACCGCGATCATGCCGGTGACGTCCTGGCGCTGGCTCGTCCACGCATTCGTGTAGCACGGGCCGTCGAAGTGGCTGCCGCCGTCATGGCTGAAGTACAGCCCCTGGTTCGTCCCGACGACGACGCGCGACGGCGCATGCGGGTCGACCACGATCGCACTCATCGCCCGGTACTGGGGGAACCGGCCGGGCGGCTGTTCGTAGGCCGGATCGAAGACGTCGGTCGCGAGCACCTGCCAGTGTTCGCCGCCGTCGATGCTCTTGAGCAGGCCGCCGGCGCCGAACACGAACGGGCGATTGCGGCGGAAGTCGCCGGTGCCCGCGTAGAGGATGTCGGGATCGGTCGGATCGAGCGCGAGCGTCCCGATCGCGATGTCGGCGATGCCGACCGCATCCGTCTTCGGCGTCCACGTCGTGCCGGCGCTGCAGCAGTCCGTCGTCTTCCAGACGCCGCCGCCGTCCGATCCGAACCAGGCGATGCGCGGATCGGCCGGATGCGTGACGATCGCGGTGACGCGGCCCGCGACGAGGCCGTAGGTCGGATTGGCGAGCGGAGCAGGCCCGAGCGCGGTGGCGCGGTCCGCGGGCAACACGCCGGTCGCCGCTTCGCCATCCGGCGTTGCCCGTGGGGTCGCCTTGCGCAAGCGCGCATCGCTCGGCCGCGCGTCGGCGTACCAGTGCGGGCTGTAGCGTCCGGTCGGATAGGCGAGACGCCATTCCCAGAACGCCGCGTCGCCCGGCGCTTCGACCTCGCGCTTGCCGCGTTCGGCGCGCGGCTCGCCGGGCGCGCTTGCGCGCATCGACGGCGGCCTTCGGGCGTCGCCGGCACCGGGCACGAGAAAGCACAGGGCGACGCACGCCAGGAGCGGGATCGCGATACCTGCGGCGAGCATCTTCATCCCGGCCTCCATCGAGTCCCCGTTGCCGCGATTTTTAACGAGGTCCTTCGTAGATCGCAAGTCGGGCATGCAGACCGATCCGGTACCGCAGGCAGGCGTGCAACAATCGGCTTGTGCCGAACTGCCGCCGCCGTCCCCGGAACCTTCGCATGCCGACAACGCGCCTTGCCGTCACCGCCATCGCCCTGCTTTTCGCCACCGCCGCATCGATCGCACGCGCGGATGCGCCGCTCGCGGCGACGTGGCCCGGCACGATCAGGCTCGACGTCGACGCGACCGACATCGATCACCGCATCTTCCGGGTGCGCGAGCAGCTGCCCGTGTCGCCGGGTCCGCTGAAACTGCTCTATCCCGAATGGCTGCCCGGAAAGCACGCGCCGCGTGGGCCGATCGACAAGCTTGCGGGGCTGCGCTTCAGCGCCAACGGCCAGGCGATCGCATGGAAGCGCGATCCGCTCGACGTGTACGCGTTCGAGCTCGAGGTGCCTGCGGGCGTGAGCCGGCTCGACATCGCGTTCGAATTCCTCACGCCGCAGGACGGCACGCAGGGTCGCGTGATCGTCACGCGTTCGATGCTCAACCTGCAGTGGGAAACCGTCGCGCTTTATCCATCCGGCGTCGACACCCGCGGCATCCTCGTCGACGCGGGCGTGCGGTTGCCGGCCGGCTGGCGCTTCGCCGGCGCGCTCGATGTCGCCCCCGGGCAGACGCCGAACGCGACCTCGGCCGACGGCAGCGTGCGCTTCGCACCCGTGCCGTTCGCCACGCTGGTCGATTCACCGCTGTACGCCGGGCGTCATTTCGAGCGGATCGATCTCGCGCCCGGCGCGAAGACGCCGGTGTTCCTCGATCTGGTCGCCGACGAAGCGAAGAATCTCGAAGCCAAGCCGGAGCACGTTCGCGCGCATCGCGCGTTGGTCGAACAGGCACGCAAGCTCTTCGGCGCGCAGCACTACGATCACTACGACTTCCTGCTCGCGCTCAGCGACGAGCTCGGCGGCATCGGCCTCGAGCATCACCGCTCGAGCGAGAACAGCGCCGATCCCGCCTATTTCACCGACTGGGACAAGCAGGCGCCCGGACGCAGCCTGTTACCGCACGAATTCACGCACTCGTGGAACGGCAAGTTCCGCCGGCCGGCCGATCTGGCGACCGCGAACTTCAACATGCCGATGCAGGGCAGCCTGTTGTGGGTCTACGAAGGGCAGACGCAGTACTGGGGCCACGTGCTCTCGGCGCGCTCGGGCCTGTGGAGCGAGGAACAGGCGCGCGACGCGCTCGCGCTGGTCGCCCAGACCTACGCCGACAACCGGCCCGGCTTCGACTGGCGCGACGTGCAGGATACGACCAACGATCCGATCGTCGCCGCGCGCCGGCCGCTGCCGTACCGCAGCTGGCAGATGAGCGAGGATTACTACAACGCGGGCCTGCTCACCTGGCTCGCGGTGGACGCGAAGCTGCGCGAGCTCAGCCGCGAACGCCGCTCGCTGGACGACTTCGCGCGCGCGTTCTTCGGCATCGACGACGGGCGCTGGGGCGTCAAGACCTATACCCGCGCCGATGTCGTCGCCGCGCTCGATGCGATCGCGCGGTTCGACTGGGACGCCTTCCTGCGCGCGCACGTCGAGGCGAAGGCGGCGCCGCTCGACGGCCTCGCGGCGAGCGGCTGGAAGCTTGCCTACACCGATGCGCCGAGTGCGTTCCAGCGCAGCGTCGAGGCCGATCGCAAGTCGATCGACCTGTCGGCTTCGCTCGGCATCGTCGTCGGCACGAAGGACGGCCGCATCGCCGACGTGCGCTGGAACGGCCCCGCATTCAAGGCGGGGCTCGGTGCGAGCGGCACCCTCGTCGCGGTCGACTCGCGCGCGTTCACCCCCGAGCGCCTCGCCGACGCGATCAAGGCGGCGAAGGGCGGCAAGGCGCCGATCGAGCTGCTGGTCAGGGACGGCGACGACTACCGCAGCGTGCGCGTCGATTACCACGACGGCTTGAAGTATCCGCACCTCGAGCGCATCCCCGGCACCCCCGATCGCCTCGGCGCGATCCTCGCAGCGCGCCGCTGAGCGCGTTCGTCCGCGGAGTCGCACCGTGCACGGACTCGGCGCGCAACAGGCGCGCAACCTCCACCTCGCCGCGCAGGGCCTGCTCGCGCCGCCGCGCCGCCGCGCACGCAAGGAGGACGTGTTCGACGCGATCGCGCGTATGCGCGTGCTGCAGATCGACACGATCCACGTCGTCGCGCGAAGTCCCTACCTCGTGCTGTATTCGCGCCTCGGCCGCTATGCGCCGCAATGGCTCGACGAATTGCTCGACGAAGGCCGCATCTTCGAGTGCTGGGCGCACGAGGCGTGCTTCGCTCCGTTCGTCGACCACGATCTGCACCGCTTCCACGCGGGTCGCCGCGCGCACTGGTCGATGAGAAGCGCCGCGCGCGCGCGCGACGCGCACGCCGACGGCATGGCCCGACTGCTCGAGCACATCCGCGCGAACGGAGCCGTGAAGGCGTCCGAATTCGAACGCAAGGACGGCGCCGGGGGCGGCTGGTGGGGCTGGAAGGACGAGAAGCGCTGGCTCGAAGCGCTATTCGCGCATGGCGAGCTCATGATCGCGCGGCGCGAGAACTTCCAGCGCGTCTACGACCTCGCCGAACGCGTTCGCGCGAAGGCGCTCCGGCTCGCGCGGCCCGAGCCGGTCGACGACGAGGCCACCATGCGTCGCGCGTTCGTGCTCGGTGCCGTGCGCGCCCTCGGCGTGACGCAGTCGCGCTGGGTCAACGACTATTTCCGTTCCGGCGGCAAGCTCAAGGATGCGGAGCTCGATCGCTGGGTCGACACGGGCGAGCTCCTGCGCGTCGAGGTCGACGGCTGGGACAAGCCGGGTTACGTGCACGCGGCCCATGCGGACCTGCTCGCGCAAGCGGCGCAGGGCCGCCTGCGCGCGACGCGCAGCGTGCTGTTGTCCCCCTTCGACCCGGTGGTGTGGGATCGAGAGCGTGCATCGACGATGTTCGGCTTCGACTACCGCATCGAGTGCTACGTGCCGGCGCCGAAGCGGCGATTCGGCTACTACGTATTGCCGATCCTGCATCGCGGCCGCCTCGTCGGGCGCCTTGACGCGAAGGCGCACCGGGTCGACGGCGTATTCGAGGTCAAGGCGCTCCATCTCGAGGCGGGCGTGCAGGCCGGCGAGTCCCTGCTGGATGCGCTCGCCACCGCGATCCTCGACTGTGCGGACTGGCACGCGACGCCGCGCGTGAGCCTGGGCCGCTGCGAACCGGCGACCGCCAGGGTGCCGCTGCGTGCCGCCCTGGCTGCGCACGCGCGGGCGTGACGGCTTGCCGCGCGGCGGCGGAATGCGCACCATGATCGCGCCCCGATGCGACAGGAGCCCACGATGGCCGCCGACGACATCGTCACGACACTCGTTCGCCTCGGCCTCGCGGTCGTCGTCGGCGGCCTGATCGGTCTCAACCGCGACCTGCACCACAAGCCCGCCGGCGTACGCACGCATGCGCTCGTGAGCCTCGGTACCGCGCTCATGGTGATCGCGATCCTGCCGCCGGGTGGCGAGGTCGGTCAACGCGTCGATGCGCTCAGCCGCGTGATCCAGGGCGTGCTCACGGGCATCGGCTTCCTCGGCGCGGGCGTGATCCTGCACGACGCGGGGCGCGTGCGCGGGCTCACGACCGCGGCGACGGTCTGGCTCACCGCGCTCATCGGTGTCGCCTGCGGCGCAGGACAGTACGTCGGCGTGGCGATCGCCTTCGCGCTCGGTGCGCTCGCCGTGCAGTTCGGCGGCGGCATCGAACGCGCGTTCCGTCGCCGCTTCCCGGACATGCCCGATGACGATCCGTCGCCGCCATGAACGTCGTCATGCGAGGGGCACGAGGAGCCGCTAGTATTCGACCCGCCGTCCGACCAACCGGAGATCCCCATGCGTTTCGCCCGTCGCATGCCGTTGCTGCTCTCGCTCGGGTGCGCATGCGCGCTCGCGGCCGAGCCGCCGAAAGTGCCGGCTGACGCGACGCCGGCGACCGCGCGTGGCGTGCTGCGCATGCCGGCACAGGCGCGTGTCGGGGACACGCCGCTCGCCGACGCGAAGCTCGAGTTCAGCTGCACGACGGGCAAGGGCGGCGCATTGCAGGTCGCCGCGATCCTGCCGGCGCCGGAAGCGGTCGCGGGGTTCCCGCTCGACGCGTTCGAAGGGCCGGACGGCGTCGGCGAAACGAAGATGCTCGCGAAATGGTCGATGCTCGGGCCGAACGCGATGGACGTGACGAGCCCGATCTCGGGCTGGCGCGGCGTCGATGGCGACGGCTTCCTGCTCGCGAGCGCGCGACGATCGAACAAGGAAACCGACCTCGCGCGCCTGCTGCGACGCTGGGTCGCCGACGGCGGCCAGCAGCTGTGGCTCACGGTCGAATCGCCGCAGGGTGGCGCGAAGCTGGAGGTGCGCGCGATGCCGGAGGGCTATCGGACGCGGCTCGGCGTCGCGCTGTCGCAGTGCTTCGCGGTCGCGCATCACCGCTGAGCGCCCCCGGAGGCGCTCAGAGCGTCTTGCCGATCACGTCGCTGAGCAGGGTGAAGTCCGAATCGAGCGCGACGGCTGCGCCATTCGGCAGGCCATCGACGGCGTCCGCGCGCATCGAGGTGAGGTGCATCCACGGCTCCGCGTGCGTCGGGCCGGGTACGGTGGCCATCCAGCGCGGCTTGTTCTCGTCCTCGCCTTGCCTGAGCATCCGGAATTCGACCGGCGCGATGTACTGGCGCGGTTCGAGCGGGGCCGAGCTGCCGTCGGCACGCTGGACGGTCCAGGCGCGCGCCGCGTTCAAGGCCGATCGCTCGAACAGTCGCCGCCATTCCTCGGCGACATTGGCGTTGGTCGTGGTGGCGCCGAGGTTCGTCTGGTAGGCGCCCGCGTTGCGTACCTTGCCGTCGGCGTCGACCTCGAGCACGAGGAGCACGCGTGCGCCGAGTCCGGCGCGCGCGGCCGCGTAGGGGTACTTCGGCGCCGGGATGCTCTTGATCCTGACGTCGTCGCCGAACGAGGCCGAGGTCAGGCGCAACTGGTACGTGTCGTGCTCGGTCGGGATCGCCTTGAGGCCCAGGCGCATCGTCGTGCGTGCGATGACCGGCTTGCCATCACGCACGATCGGCTGGAAGCGCCATCTCGCGACCGCCGCTTCGACGGCCTTCTTCGCCGCCGCGTCGGCATCGCTGTTGATCGCATAGCTGCGAACGGAACCGTCGGGGCCGACTTCGAGCGCCCCATTCAGGGAAAGCACGTACTCGGTCTTCGGTGCGGCGAACGCCGCGCCGGCAAGCAGGGTGAAGGCGACAGCGACCCGCCACTTCGTGCGCATTTGGATACTCCGCTACGGAATGCGCAAGCGTAGCAGTTGCGCCGCGCGTTGCAACGCGCGGCGCCCTGGGTCGCGGTCAGGCCGGACGCGAACTGCGTTGGTCGCCGCCGCGCTGCGGCTTGCGGTTGCGTGCGCCCGGATGCGCGTTGCCGCCGTTGCTGCCGACGTGCGGGCGACGCGCATGGCGCTGCGGCGCGCGCTGGTTCTGCTGCGGGCGAGAACGCGCCGAATCGTCGATGCGCAGCGGGTGCGACGGCTCGAAACCGGTGACGGCTTCGACCGCGATGTCCTGCTTGAGCAGGCGGCGGATGTCGCGCAGCAGGCCGTCTTCCTCGTGCGAGACGAGCGAGATCGCGAGGCCTTCGGCGCCGGCGCGACCGGTGCGGCCGATGCGGTGCACGTAGTCCTCGGCGACCATCGGCAGGTCGTAGTTGATGACCATCGGCAGCTGGTCGATGTCGAGCCCGCGCGCGGCGATGTCGGTGGCGACGAGCACGGAGATCTTGCCGCCCTTGAAGTCCTTGAGCGCGCGCGTGCGCTGGTTCTGGCTCTTGTTGCCATGGATCGCGGCCGCGCGCAGACCGGCTTGCTCGAGCGTGCGCGCGAGCTTGTCCGCGCCGTGCTTGGTGCGGCCGAACACGAGCGTCTGTCGCGCATCGTTGTGCAACAGATGCAGCAGCAGGTCGCGTTTCCTCGACGCGTCGACCGGATGCACGCGGTGCGTGACGGTCGCGGCGACGCTGTTCGGCTTGGCGATCTGGATCTCGACGGGCTCGCGCATGAACTCGCCCGCGAGCGCCTTGATCTCCGGCGCGAACGTCGCCGAGAACAGCCACGTGACGCGGTTCTGCTTCGGCAAGTGGCCGAGGATGCGCTTGATCGACGGCAGGAAGCCCATGTCGAGCATGCGGTCGGCCTCGTCGAGGATGAGCACTTCGATGCGCGAGAGATCGACCGTGCGCTGCTGGATGTGGTCGAGCAGGCGGCCGGGGGTGGCGACGAGGATCTCGACGCCGCGGCGCAGCGCTTCGATCTGCGGCTGCATGCCGACGCCGCCGAAGATCGTCGTCGCGCGCACGCCGAGGTGCTTGCCGTAGGCGCGCACGCTCTCGTGCACCTGCGCGGCGAGCTCGCGCGTCGGCGTGAGCACGAGCGCACGCGGCGCTTTCGGCGCGGCCGGCCTGCGCTCGCCCGTATACAGGCGGTGGAGCAGCGGCAGCGAGAACGCGGCGGTCTTGCCCGTGCCGGTCTGCGCGCCCGCGAGCAGGTCGCGACCTTCCAGCGCGGGCGGAATCGCCGCGGCCTGGATCGGCGTCGGATCGGTATAACCTTGCTCGGTGAGCGCACGCAGCAGCGCGGGCGCGAGCCCGAGGGTTTCGAAAGACATTGCAAACTCCTGGTGAGAGTCGGCACACGAATGTGCCGTGCCGGCGTTTCCGTCGAGGCGACCGAAAGACCAGGCAGCACCCAGCGTTCCCAAAGAAACCGCGCTGCAGGTGCGAAGATGGGCGGATCGCGGCCGGCATGGCCGACGATTCCGGAATGAGGCGACGAAGCCGATCGGTACGGAACGCGGATCGCTGCGGATGGCGGCGATCGGGTGCGCTCCAGAGGGAAAACCGCGTAGCGGCGCAACAGACCGATGCACCATACACGAAGCAAGTCGTTTCGACCACCCTCGGCTCGGATCGATCCGTGGCGCGCCGTCGCGCGTTGACCGGAAATCCTGCCCGGCCTAGGCTGCTCGGCCGTATCCGCCGTGCGGTTCCGCATCCATGTCGCTGCCCTGGCTCCATCTGCTCCTAGCCGGACTCGCCGAGATCGCATGGGCAGTCGGCCTCAAGTACACCGACGGCTTCTCGCGACCGTTGCCGACGCTCGGGACCGTCGCCGGCATGATCGTCAGCTTCTATTTCCTCGCGCTCGCGATGCGCCAGATCCCGCTCGGCACCGCGTACGCGGTCTGGACCGGCATCGGCGCCGTCGGCACCGTGATCCTCGGCATGCTGCTGTTCGGCGAATCGCGCGACGTCGCCCGGCTTGCCTGCATCGCGCTGATCCTCGCGGGCGTGATCGGACTCAAGTGGCTCGGTGGAGCAGGCCAGGCATGACGAGGCAAGCCGCGCGCGCCGGTGGCGAATCGCGCGCGGGCGTGCGCCTCGACGTCTGGTTGTGGGCCGCGCGCTTCTTCAAGACGCGCTCGCTCGCCAAGCAGGCGATCGAGGGCGGCAAGATCGAACTCGCCGAGGGCAGCGCGCGTCCGGCGCGGCTCGTGCACGTCGGCGACCGCCTGCGCATCGCCCGCGGCGAGGAGCGCTACGAAGTCGACGTGCTCGAACTCGGCGAAGCGCGCGGGCCGGCGAGCGCCGCTCAGCGCCTGTATGGCGAAACGGAGTCCGGCCGCGCCGCACGCCTCGCCGCCGCCGAGCAGCGCCGACTCACGGGGGCCGGGTACGCGAAACCGCCGGGCAAGCCCGACAAGCGTGCGCGACGCCTGATCCGCGCCCTCGGCGACATCGACGCGCTGTAGGGGCCGGGTCGGTCGTAGGTCGTCGGATTCGCGCGCACGTCGCGCAGGACGCGATCGAAATCGTCGCGCAGCACGCGATTCGCGTATGCGCTCAGGTGATCGCCGTCGAAGAACAGCGGCTTGCTGTCGAGCATCGCGGTGCATACGGCGCCAGGGCAGAGAACCGGGAACGGATCCCAGACCTGCAGCGCGGGCATGCGCCGCGCGATGCGCTCGAGGCTGTCGAGCACCGGTCGGCGATAACGCTCGAGTTCTTCGCGCTGCATCTCGAGGCCCGCCGCGCAGGCGGGATTCGCGCGATCGAACCAATCCGCGCAGCGGAAGGCCGGCGCGCGGAACACCGGCTTCGGCGCATCGACGATGATCCGCATGCCGGTGCGCGCCAAAGGGGCGAGTTGCGCGATCAGCGCGTTCTCCGTTGCAGCTCGCCGCGCCTTCGCGGGAGCGCCGTTCATGCTTTCGCGCGCCGCGGCCTCGTCGAGCGGCGCGTACTGGCTGCTGAGGCGGGCCAGGCGCAGCGCGGCGAGCAGGACGACGTCTCCCGGGCGTCCCCGGGCGACCATGTCGTCGATCGCAGCCTTCGCGCGTTGCGGACAGGCGCCCTGTTCGCGCTCCGGTTGCAGGCTGGCGAACGTGCAGCCCGGATTGCTATAGAAGACGATCGTGGCGCCGGTACGGAGCGCGTGTTCGGTGAGCAGGGTCAGGTACGCGCCGGCATGCGAATCGCCGAGGACGAAGACGTTCGGCGTCGGCGCCGTGGCCGCCGCACATCCGCTCGGCGCGTAGATCACGACGGCATCGGTGCCCGCCGCAGCCGCGAGACGGGTTTCGAGGCGGCACCCGGGAACGTCCGGCAGCGCGACGACCGCGCCGGGATACCAGTCGTCGGCATGGCGCGTGACGGTGGAGAGCGACAGCGAGCCGGGCGCGGCGATGAGCCGCGTCGATAGCCAGTATCCTCCGCCGATCGATGCGAGGCCGAGCGCGACGACCGCGACGCGTGGCCACGCGCGCAGTCGCCGCGAGTAACGCAACGGTCGTTCCACGGCATGGAACGATGCCATCGCGAGCGCGAAGGTCGTGCACAGTGCGGCAGCGCGCGTCGATGCCGTGTCGAGGCCGCAGGTCCAGCGGAACGTCACGAACACGGGCCAGTGCCACAGGTACAGCGAATACGACAGGCGCCCGATGGAGGTCGCGATGCGACTGCCGAGCATGCCGCGCAGCGCGCCGCCGCTGCCGCGGTGCAGGAAACCGAGCAGTCCGAGCGTGCCGAGCACGGGCAGTACGGCGCCCGGGAACGGAAAATCCGCCGGGTTCGAGCGCAGCAGGCAGGCCGCCAGGACGGCTGCGGACAACCATGCGCCTGCCGCGGCGAAAGGACGCGTCCGCGATTCGGCGCCGGCCGGCGAGTCGCGCCATGCGAGCGCCTGGTAGAGGAGCACGCCCGCGGCGAGTTCGAACAGTCGGCTCGTGACCAGGAAGAAGCCTGCCGCGGGATCCGAGCGCCCGAGCTGCGACCCTCGCGCGATGGAAGCGCACAGAGCGATCGCGAACAGCGCGACCGAGGCCGCGCGCCAACGGGCACCGCGCGTCCAGGCGAAGAACAGCAGCGGAAAGATCAGGTAGAACTGTTCCTCGACGCCGAGCGACCACGTGTGCATGTACGGGTTGTAGTCGATCGCAGGCGAAAAGTAGTTCTCGCGATGGTAGGCGAGGAAGTAGTTGCTCAATCCGAAGAACGCGTACAGGCCCGTCGTCTCGTTCGCATTGCTGAGCCATGCGGCGGGGATCAACAGCTTCGATGCGAGCGCGGTCAGCAGCAGGCACGCCAGCAGCGCGGGCACGATGCGTCGCATGCGGCGCGCGTAGAACCACGACAGGAAGGCGACGATGCCACCGTGCTTCCAGGCGGCGACCGAGCCGGCGACGACGAAACCGGAGATCGCGAAGAAGATGTCGACGCCGGCGAATCCGCCCGGCAGCCAGCCTGCGTCGAGGTGATAGGCGAGCACCGCGAGGACGGCGAGCGCCCGCAGGCCGTCGACGTGTGCGACGTGCGAGGTCGACGTCGCGCGGTCGATCGCCGCGGCGCCGCGCGCGGCCTCCGGAACGGGGCCGACTTCGCGGATCGTCCCGGAGGCGACGCCGACGGCAGCGTTCACGTGAGCTTCTTCAGGCGATAAAGCGCATCGAGCGCCTCGCGTGGCGACATCGCGTCCGGGTCGAGCGCACGCAGCGCTTCCTCCGCGGGCGAGGGCAGCGGCGGCGCGAACAGGCCGAGTTGCGCCTGCGCCCGCGGGGTCGGCTCGGCCGCCGCGTGCGTTCCGCTTTCGAGCGCGCGCAGGGTCGCGCGCGCATCGGCGATGACCGACCTCGGCAGGCCCGCGAGCGCGGCGACCTGCAGGCCGAAACTTCGATTGGCCGGACCTTCCTTGACCGCATGCATGAACACGAGCTGCTCGCCGCGCTCCTTGTCGTGGAATTCGACCGCGTCCAGGTGGACGTTGGCGATGCCTTCGACTTCTTCGGCGAGCCCGGTAAGTTCGAAATAGTGCGTCGCGAACAACGCGTACGCGCGATTCGTCGTCGCGAGGTGCATCGCGCACGCGCGCGCGAGCGCGAGGCCGTCGTAGGTCGAGGTGCCGCGGCCGATCTCGTCCATGAGCACGAGGCTGCGCGCGGTCGCGTTGTGGAGGATGTTCGCCGTCTCGCTCATTTCGACCATGAACGTCGACTGGCCGCGTGCGAGGTCGTCGCCGGCGCCGATGCGAGTGAAGATGCGGTCGATCGGGCCGATCGTCGCGCGGTCGGCGGGTACGTGGCTGCCGATGTGCGCGAGCAGCACGATCAGCGCCGCCTGGCGCATGTACGTCGACTTGCCGCCCATGTTCGGCCCGGTGACGACGAGCATGCGCCGGCCGTCGTGCAGATCGAGGTCGTTCGGCTCGAACGGGTCGCTGCGCACCTGTTCGACGACCGGATGCCGCCCGCGCACGACGTGGATGCCGCCGGCGTCCGCGAGCATCGGGCGGCTCCAGCGCAGGCTGTCGGCGCGCTCGGCGAGGTTCGCGAGCACGTCGAGTTCGGCGACCGCCGTCGCGGCCGCCTGCAGCGGCGCGAGCCGCTGCAGGAGGAATCCGAGAATGTCGTCGTACAGCGCGCGTTCGCGCATGAGCGAGCGCTCGCGCGCGGACAGCACCTTGTCCTCGAACGCCTTGAGCTCCTCCGTGACGTAACGCTCGGCGCCCTTGATCGTCTGACGCCGCGTGTAGTGCAAGGGCGCCTTGTCGGCCTGGCCCTTGCTGATCTCGATGTAGTAACCGTGCACGCGGTTGTAGCCGACCTTGAGGGTCGGGATGCCGCTGGCGGCCTTCTCACGCTCCTCGAGCTCGACCAGGAACTGGTCGGCGTTCGTCGCGAGGGCGCGCAGTTCGTCGAGCTCGGCATCGAAGCCGGTGCGCACGACGCCGCCATCGCGCGCGAGCACGGGCGGCGCGTCGACGATCGCGGCGGCGAGATACGCGGACGTGTCGGAGTGCTCGCCCAGCCGGTCCACGAGTTCGCCGAGCAGCGGGCTCAGGCGCGAGGCGTCGTCACGCTCGAGCCGACCGCGCGTCGCGACGATCGCGTCGGCGAGCCTGGGGGCGAGCGCGAGGCCGTCGCGCAAGGTCGACAGGTCGCGCGGGCGTGCGGACCGCAGCGCGACACGTGCAAGGATGCGTTCGAGGTCGCCGATGCCGCGCAGTACCTCTCGCAGCTCCTCGTGGCGGCGCGCGTCGACGAGGCTGTCGACCGCCTGCTGGCGCCGGCGCAGCACGTCGCGGTCGCGCAGGGGCCGATGCAGCCAGCGGCGCAACAGGCGCGCGCCCATCGGCGTGATCGTGCGGTCGAGCACGCCGAGCAGGGTGTGCTCGCGGTTCCCGCTCGCGTGCGTGTCCAGCTCGAGGTTGCGGCGCGTCGCCGCGTCCATCGCGAGCGTCTCGTCCGCGCTCTCGATCGCGAGCCCCGCGAGATGCGGCAGCGCGGACTTCTGCGTCTCCTGCACGTAGCCGAGCAGCGCGCCCGCGGCGGCGACCGCGAGCGGGAGGTCGTCGCAACCGAATCCGGACAGGTCGCGCGTGCCGAAGAAGCGCGCGAGTTCGCGTTGCGCCGTGGTCGGGTCGAAATGCCATGGCGCGCGCCGGCGCAGCCCGGGCAGGGCAGCGACGAACGCGGGCCACGCGACGTCTTCGCCGACCAGCGTTTCCGCAGGCGCCAGGCGCGCGAGTTCCGCCGCGAGCGCCTCGGCGTCGGCCGCTTCGCCGAGCAGGAAGCGGCCCGTGGAGAGATCGATCCAGGCGAGCCCGTAGCTCGACGTGCCGGCCGCGATCGCGAGCAGCAGGTTGTCACGGCGTTCCTCGAGCAGCGCCGCGTCCGTGACGGTGCCGGGGGTGACCACGCGCACGACCTTTCGCTCGACCAGGCCCTTGCTGGTCGCCGGGTCGCCGATCTGCTCGCAGATCGCGACCGACTCGCCGAGCTTGACCAGCTTGGCCAGATAGCCTTCGACCGCGTGATACGGCACGCCCGCCATCGGGATCGGCGCACCGGCCGACGCGCCGCGCTGCGTCAACGTGATGTCGAGCAGGCGCGCGGCCTTGCGCGCGTCGTCGTAGAACAGCTCGTAGAAGTCGCCCATGCGGAAGAACACGAGCGTATCGGGATACTCCGCCTTGGCGGCGAAGTACTGGCGCATCAGCGGCGTGTGTTGCGAGGGTTCTACGGCAGACATCCGGTCCGACCTGGCGGGTTGACCGGTTAGTCTAGCGCGCGCGGTATGCCTATGCGGGCCCGTCGAAGGCGTCGTCGAAGATCGCGTCGGGCGGTATCCAGACCGGCGCACCGATCGACTGCATGCCGGTGCCAGGCCCGGCGATCACCTGCAGGGGCGCGACGTCGCCGTCGTCGTCGAGGCCGAACACGAGCAGCTTGTTGTCCGTCGTCACGGAGTCGGCGCTGATGCTCGCGACGAGGCGGCGGCGCAGCGGATCGATCGCGAGGCCGAGCAGGTGCGAGCCCGACGGCAGCTCGAGGCCGGTCGCCGTACCGGCGATCACGCGCAGCGGCGCGACGTCGCCGTCGTCGTCGTCGTGGAACGCGAGGATGCGCGCGGAGACCGAGCCGTCGGGAAGACGCGTGTTGGCGCCGACGAACAACACGTGCGCCTGCGCGTCCCAGGCGATGCCGCCGAGCCATCCTCCGAGGCCGGCGAGCTCGCCCTTGATCACGCGCTTGGGCGCGGTGTTGCCGGCGTCCGCGCGGTTGAACACGAGTACCTTCGGCGCGAACGATGGCGCGAAGTCGCTGTCGGTGAGCGCCACTTCGTCGCTCGCGGCGAGGTAGGCGAGGGAGCCCGGATAGTTGAGCTGGGTCACGCTCGTCGATGAGCCGCCCCAGTCGAGCAGATGCAGCCATGGCGCCGAACCGCTCGCGTCGAGCGCGAAGCCGACCAGGCAGCAGCCGCTTGCGGTCGTGAGGAGTTCACCGTGCGCGGCATCGGTGAGGACCGTGCGCGCCTGGCCGAGGATCGGCGCGTCGAGCACGCGCAGCGGCGCGACGTCGCCGTCGGCGTAGGCGGGGAACACGCGGATCGCCTGGCCCCAGAAGTCGGCGACGTAGACGACGCCTTCGTTCGCCTCGAAGCTTCCGCCGGTCGCCGACACGATCGTCGATTGCGGACCACCGAGCACGCGCAGCGGCAGCGCGTCGCCGTCCGCGTCGTCCGCGAACGCGCGCAGCGGTTGCGGCGTGAGGCCGCCGTCGCCGTAGCTGCCGATCAGGATGTCGGCACGAGCGGAAACGGCGACGAGCGAGAAGACGACGGCGACGGCCAGCGAGCGGATCATGGATGCACCTCCTGTTTCCTCCCCATACGCGGTCCGGCGACGAATCCCCGAACCGGCACGGCGATCGGCGGAATCAGGCGGGCACGAGGTCGAATGCGATCGTCAGGCGCGTGCCCGTGCCCGGGTGGAATGGCCGCGTGCCGTGCCACATCCACGAAGGGAACAGCACGAGCAGTCCCGGCTCCGGCTTGACCAGGTAGTCCGGCGGCAGCGCCGTCGGCGTCGGCACGCCGCATTCGCCGAACGTGAGCCAGCCGGCGCCGTCGCGATCGCCCATTCCGGGTGGCAATTCGATGTAGCACGCCGAGGAAAGCCAGCCCTTGCCGTGGAAATGGCTCACGTGATGGCCGCTGCTGCGCAAGCGCACGGACCACATGTCGCCGACGCGGCAAGCCCCCGTGTTGCGCCTGCGGAATGGATCGCTGCCCGAACCGAGCAGGTCCAGGTAGTCGCGCACGGGCGCCGCGATCGCGCGCGCGAACGCTCGGATGGCGGGCTCCGCGGCGCGCTCGGGGTCGATCGACACCTGGGTGCCGTGGCGCAGCGTCTGGTGCACCGGGTGCGCGTGCAGCACGTGGCGCCGGTGCAATGCCGCGGCGAGGTCGCGCAGGTAGGACGGCAGGTCGTTCCAGCCGGCCGGAGTTTCGAGCATCGCCGCGCGCACGAACGCGCCGTAGTTGCAGGTGGCCCCGTGGCGCTCGTCCCCGAGCAGGCGCCACGCGCTCGTGCGCAGGGCCATCGCGTGGCCGTCGTGTGGATCGCGACGCAGCAGTTCGCCGGTCACGTCGATGACGTCGCGCGCGCGGCCGAGCGCGAGCAGGATGTCCGCGAGCGCGGCGAAGACGTCAGTGCGGTTCGCCGCGCATCGCTGCGCGCGCTCGATGTGCGCCAGCGCGCGCGGAGCGTCGAAGCCGATCGCGAGCTGCGCAGCGGCCAGATGCAGGTCCGGTTGTTCCGGCGCGAGCGCGAGGCCTGCGGCGAGCGCCGAATAGCCGCGTTCGAGTTGTCCGGCGCTTTCGAGCAGTCGCGCCTTCGCGATGCGCAACGTCGCGAGCGACGGCGACGCGCGCAGGGCCGCGTCGAGTTCGGTCGCCGCGGCCGCCGCGTCGCCGCTGCGCATCCAGACGAGCTCGGCGAGATTCGTATGCGCGGGTACGTGCGTGGGGCAGAGCCGCAGCACGTCGCGGAACTGCGCTTCGGCCTCGTCGAGGCGTCCGCCGTCGAACAGCGCACGCGCGAGCACGAAGCGGGCACCGGCGCTGTCCGCGCCCTTGGCGATCGCGCTCCGCGCGGCGCGCGCGGCGGCTTCGTACTGGCCATGCTGGGCGAAGGCGACCGCGAGGCCGAGTTCGGCCTTGCCGTCGTGCGGAGACGCCGCGATCGCTTCGTGGAAAGCCGGTATCGCGGCCTCGGCCCGCTCTGCCGCAAGCAACGCCTGCGCGCGCAGCAGCAGCAGTTCGGGCGGCACGCGCAGCGTCGTCGCGACGGCCCGCTCGAGCACCTCGGCCGCCTCGGCCGGGCGATCGCCAGCGAGGAGCACGCGACCGAGCAAGGTCATGGCAGGAACGTCACGCGGCCGATGCACCAGCGCATCGCGCAGCACGCGCTCCGCGTCGCCGGTCCTTCCCTCGCGCAGCAGGCGCGAGGCCCGTTCGAGCCGCGCCTGTGCATCGTCGGGGCGGCTTCCGATGTCGACGTGTGCGTTCAGCACGCGCGTGCACCGCTGCGCGTGGCGCGACGCCGCCAGGCGGCGCCGGGAGAGAGGTATGCCGGCATGAACCCCTACGAGTCGCGAAACGCGTGCGACGCACGCTGTCCAAAGGATTACGTACGATGCACGACGTAAGCTTGCTTTGGGCAGATCGATCGCGTTGCCGGAATTGCGCGAATGAGGGTGCGACCCGAGCGACTCTCGTCGCAACGCGGTCGATGGACGCCCGAGCCTGGCGTCGCGGATACCCATTGCGGATCCACGTCCGAACCCATACTCTTGTGTTCGTCGATGGCGCCCAGCACAACATCTGGGCCGCCGGCCTCATGCCGGCGAGGGGAATTCCGGTGCGAATCCGGAGCTGCCCCGCAACGGTGGTCGGGAACGAACGATGTGGGCGACGGGCCGCGAGGCCCGCCGTCGCGTCCACTAGGAGAGGGTTTCCCTCGCGCCCGCAAGTCCGAATACCTGCCCGACCGTCGCGCCTCCCCGGCGTGGCGCAGGCTCGAAGGCCCTCGTGGGAGGGGCCGGTCGGGAGATGGGCGTCCCGTCGGGGCCTCCGTCCCTTCGTCCGTGTCCGACTGCCGGTCTTCTTTCGCTCGCGGGAGCGATGGCCGGCGGGGTGCGGACGATCGTCTCGATCCGCGCGTCGTCGTGCCGTTCTTCTCGCGGGTCCACCGATCGCGAAGGAGAAGCTCCGATGACCATCCCCGAAGCCGGCGAGGCCGTTGCGCCCGCGGCCGTCGCTGCAGCGCCGACCCAGTCCGATTTCCGCCTCACGGCGCCGCATGCGGCGCCGGCGTCGATGTGCGTCACCAAACGCTCCGGCGCGAAGGAGCCGGTGGATCTCGAGAAAATCGTGCGCGCGGTCGCGCGTTGCTGCGATGGCCTCGCCGACGTCGATCCGATGCGCGTCGCGCTGAAGACGATCGCAGGCCTCTACGACGGCGCCTCGACGCGCGAGCTGGACGAGCTGTCGATCCGCACCGCCGCGTCGTTGATCGCCGAGGAGCCGGAGTATTCGAAGGTCGCCGCGCGCCTGCTCGCCGGCTACGTCGACAAGGAGGTGCACGGACTCGGCGTGCACTCGTTCTCGCAGTCGATCCGCCTCGGTCACGACGCCGGGCTGATCAACGACCGCGTGCTCGCGTTCGTCGAGGCGAACGCGCGCAAGCTCAACGACGCGATCGATCCGGCGCATACGCGCCGCCTGGAGTACTTCGGCCTGCGCACGCTGTACGACCGCTACCTGCTCAGGCATCCGACCCTGCGGCAGGCGATCGAGACGCCGCAGCACTTCTGGCTTCGCGTCGCGTGCGCCCTCTGCGACCAGGCCGCCGATGCGATCGAGCTGTACGGGCTGTTCGCCCGCCTCGACTACGTGCCGAGTTCGCCGACGCTCTTCAACGCCGGCACGCGCCACGAACAGCTCTCGAGCTGTTTCCTGCTCGACTCGCCCGACGATTCGCTCGAGGCGATCTACGACACCTATCGCGACGTCGCGCTGCTGTCGAAGTTCTCCGGCGGCATCGGTGTCGCATGGCACCGCGTGCGTTCGGAGGGCTCGCTGATCCGCTCGACCAACGGGCTCGGCAACGGCATCGTTCCATGGCTGAAGACGCTCGATTCGTCGGTCGCCGCCGTCAACCAGGGCGGCAAGCGCAAGGGCGCGGCCTGCGTCTACCTCGAGCCGTGGCACGCCGACGTCGAGGCGTTCCTCGAGTTGCGCGACAACACGGGCGACGAGGCGCGCCGGACGCACCACCTCAACCTGGCCAACTGGATCCCCGACCTGTTCATGCGTCGCGTCGACGCCGACGCCGACTGGTCGCTGTTCGATCCGAAGGACGTCCCGACTTTGCCGGACCTGTGGGGCGAGGCGTTCGAGAACGCCTACGCGCAGGCCGAGGCACGAGGCCTCGCGCGCAGGACGATCAAGGCACGCGACCTGTACGCGCGCATGATGCGCACGCTCGCGCAAACCGGCAACGGCTGGATGACGTTCAAGGATGCCTGCAATCGCGCGTGCAACCAGACCGCGCGCGACGGCAACACGGTGCATCTGTCGAACCTGTGCACCGAGATCGTCGAGGTCACGCGATCCGGCGAAACGGCCGTGTGCAACCTCGGCTCGATCAATCTCGCGCAGCATCACGACGGCGTCGCGTTCGACTTCGACAGGCTCGCGCACACGGTGCAGGTCGCGGTACGGCAGCTCGATCGCGTGATCGACCTCAACTTCTATCCGATCGAACCCGCGCGCGCGTCGAACCTGCGCTGGCGGCCGGTCGGGCTCGGCCTGATGGGCCTGCAGGACGTGTTCTTCGCGCTGCGCCTCCCGTTCGACGGCGCCGCCGCGCGCGAACTGTCAGCGCGCATATCCGAAGAGATCTACTACTGGGCATTGCGCACCTCGCTCGAACTCGCGCGCGAGAAGGGAGCGCATCCCGCCTTCGCGCAGACGCGGGCGGCGCTCGGCGAACTGCAGTTCGACGCCTGGAACGTCGCACCGCGCGACGCAGCGCGCTGGAACGCGCTGCGCGAAGAGATTCGCGTGCACGGCTTGCGCAACTCGCTGCTCGTCGCGATCGCGCCGACCGCGACGATCGCCTCGATCGCCGGTTGCTACGAGTGCATCGAGCCGCAGCTGTCGAACCTTTTCAAGCGCGAGACGCTGTCGGGCGATTTCCTGCAGGTCAATCGCTACCTCGTCGACGAGCTCAAGCGCCTCGGCCTGTGGACCGCGGATGTCCGCGACGCGATCAAGCTCGCCGAAGGTTCGGTGCAGTCGATCGCGGCGCTACCGGAGGAACTGCGCACGATCTATCGCACGGTGTGGGAGACGCCGATGCGCGCGCTCATCGACATGGCGGCCGACCGCGGTGCATTCATCGACCAGAGCCAGTCGCTGAACCTGTTCATCGAGAACCCGAGCATCGGCCAGCTGTCGAGCATGTACATGTACGCTTGGAAGCGCGGGCTGAAGACCACGTACTACCTGCGTTCGCGTCCTGCGACGCGCATTGCGAAGGCGACCGTCGGCGGCACCCCGGCCAGGGCATACGACGACGGCGCAGCCGTTGCGTGCTCGCTCGAGAACCCGCAAGCGTGCGAGGCCTGCCAATGAGCGCTCATGGCAGCCTGCTCGATCCCGGCTTCGACCTCACCCTGCGGCCGATGCGTTATCCGCGGTTCTACGAGATGTACCGCGCGGCGATCAGGAACACCTGGACGGTCGAGGAAATCGACTTCCAGATCGATCTCGGTCATCTCGCCCAGCGCATGACGCCCGCCGACCGCCACCTCGTCGAGCGCCTCGTCGCGTTCTTCGCGACGGGCGACTCGATCGTCGCCAACAACCTCGTGCTCAACCTCTACAGGCACATCAACGCGCCCGAGGCGCGCATGTACCTGTCGCGCCAGTTGTACGAGGAGGCGCTGCACGTGCAGTTCTACCTCACCTTGCTCGACAACTACATCCCGCAACCCGATCGCCGCGCGCACGCGTTCGCCGCGGTGGACACCATCCCGTCGATCCGGCGCAAGGCCGCGTTCTGCCAGCGCTGGATCGATTCGGTCCACGCGCTCGACCGCATCGCGTCGGACGAGGACCGGCGCCGCTTCCTGCTCAACCTGACCTGCTTCGCGACGTGCATCGAAGGCCTGTTCTTCTTCGGCGCGTTCGCCTACGTCTACTTCCTCCGTTCGCGCGGCCTGCTGCCGGGACTCGCTGCGGGCACCGCGTGGGTGTTCCGCGACGAGTCGGCGCACATGGACTTCGCGTTCGAGGTGCTGCGCACGGTCGAGCGCGAGCAGCCGCAGCTGTTCGATGCGCGATGGGCGGCGCAGGTCGCCGAGATGATCGGCGAGGCGGTCGACTGCGAAACCGGGTTCGCCGAGGACGTGCTCGGCGGCGGCGTCGCCGGCCTGACCCTGAAGGAGATGCGCCAGTACCTCGAGTACGTCGCGGATCGGCGCCTCGCGATGCTGCGCCTGCCGCCGCTGTACCGCGCGCACAACCCGTTCCCGTTCATGGAGCTGCAGGACGTGCAGGAGCTCACCAATTTCTTCGAGCGGCGCGTGTCCGCCTACCAGGTGGCCGTGCAGGGCGAGGTGGGCTTCGACCATGCCTTCTGAAGCCCGGGCGACCGAGGCGCGCCTGGTCGAGATCGTGTTCCCCGACCACTGCAACCACCTCGGCACGCTGTTCGGCGGACAGGCGCTGGCGTGGATGGACAAGGCCGCGTTCCTCGCCGCGAGCCGCTTCTGCGGTCGCACCGTCGTCACTGCGCGTTCGGACCGCATCGACTTCCGACGCGCGGTGCGCCTGGGCGAGATCGTGGAACTCGTCGCGACCGTGGTCGGCATCGGCCGCAGCTCGATGATCGTGCGCGTGAGCCTGTCGAGCGAGGCCACGCCCGGCGCCGCACCGACGCTCGCGACCAGTGGCGCGTTCGTCATGGTCGCGGTCGACGGCACGGGCCGCGCCGTCGACGTCGGCCCGTGAATCCGCCGAAGCAAGCGCGCAGGCGGGCGGCCGCATCGATGTGGCATCATTCGGCGTTGCGCCACGGGAGCATCCGATGTCCACCGCGGAGAACGCCAACGATCGGGAACTGAGCGCGCTCGCGCAATCCGTCGCCGAGTGCCTGATCGCGCGTGGCCAGACGCTCGTCGCCGCGGAGTCGTGCACGGGTGGCTGGATCGCGAAGGTACTGACCGACATCCCGGGAAGCTCGAGCTGGTTCGAGTGCGGCGTCGTCGCGTACAGCTACGAAGCGAAGGAATCGCTGCTCGGCGTGCAGCCGCAGACGCTCGAGCGACATGGCGCGGTGAGCCAGGAAGCCGCGGTCGAGATGGTGTCGGGCGCGCTCGCGCGCTACGGCGCGAGCGTCGCGGTCGCGGTCACGGGCGTCGCCGGTCCGGGTGGCGGCACGCCCGAGAAGCCGGTCGGTACGGTCTGGATCGGCTGGAAGCGGCGTGGCGGTTATGCGCGCGCCGAGCTGTTCCACTTCGACGGCGACCGCGAGGCGGTACGTCGCCGGACCGTCGGTGCCGCGCTCGACGGCGTGCGACGCATTCTTACGAGTTGAAACGCGAGCCGCTCGTAGCGCGCACGCGCCGCTGTGGGATAATCGTGCCAAGGTGTCTTACACGCTGAGACGCCGCGGCGGCAGTGTCGCCGCCACCCAAACGAATTCGAGGATTCCGCGATGGACGACAACAAGCGCAAGGCACTCGCCTCTGCACTCAGCCAGATCGAGAAGCAATTCGGCAAGGGCGCCGTCATGCGCATGGGCGACAAGACCGATGAGGCGATCGACGTGGTGTCGACCGGCTCCCTCGGCCTCGACATCGCGCTCGGCGTAGGGGGCTTGCCGCGCGGGCGCGTCGTCGAGATCTACGGGCCGGAATCGTCGGGCAAGACCACCCTGACCCTGCAGGTCATCGCCAACTGCCAACGCAATGGCGGCACGGCGGCGTTCGTCGACGCCGAGCACGCGCTCGACCCGAGCTACGCGGAAAAGCTCGGCGTCAATGTCGACGACCTGCTCGTGTCGCAGCCGGACACCGGCGAACAGGCGCTCGAGATCGCCGACATGCTGGTGCGCTCCAGCGCGGTCGATGTCGTCGTGATCGACTCGGTCGCCGCGCTGACGCCGAAGGCGGAAATCGAAGGCGAAATGGGCGACTCGCACGTCGGCCTGCAGGCGCGCCTCATGAGCCAGGCCCTGCGCAAGCTCACCGCGAACATCAAGAAATCAGGCACCTTGGTCATCTTCATCAACCAGATTCGCATGAAGATCGGCGTCATGTTCGGCAATCCGGAAACGACGACCGGCGGCAATGCGCTGAAGTTCTACGCTTCCGTGCGCCTCGACATCCGGCGCATCGGCAGCGTCAAGCGCGGCGAGGAAGTGATCGGCTCGGAGACGCGCGTGAAGGTGGTCAAGAACAAGGTCGCGCCGCCGTTCCGCCAGGCCGAGTTCGAGATCCTGTACGGCGAGGGGTCTTCGCGCGAAGGCGAACTGATCGAACTCG
Organism: Dokdonella sp.; assembly: GCF_036518555.1. Lineage (GTDB taxonomy): Bacteria > Pseudomonadota > Gammaproteobacteria > Xanthomonadales > Rhodanobacteraceae > Dokdonella_A. Next base: position 59,541 of record NZ_DATDMY010000269.1, read on the forward strand.
GCGTCAACAACAACATCGTCGACAAGTCGGGCGCGTGGTACAGCTACAACGGCGATCGGATCGGGCAGGGTAAGGACAATACGCGCCTGTACCTCAAGGAGCATCCGGAGATCGCCGCTGCGATCGACGCGCAGCTGCGCGCGAAGCTGCTCGTCAAGGGCGGTGAGTCGCCGCTGCCGGCGGTCGAAGTCGAGGAGGCTTGATCGCCCTCGCGGGGGCGGAGCGCTCTTCGGGTGCCGCGTCGAGGACTACCGTCGATTGCGCAGCGCAGTGACGACGCTGCGCAGTCGCTGCGTCCAGGGCACTCGCGATGGCAGGCCGAGGCGTGCCGCGTGCGGGAGCAGGTAAGCCGGGTTCGACGCGAGGAATATCGCTTCGTCGCTCCGGCGCAGCGCGCGCTCGACCGCATCGCGGTCGGCGCCGCCATCGGCCAGCAGGGAACCGAACCGGTCGAGGCCGCCGGGATCGGCCGGCCGGCCGAGAATGGAGAAGTACGCCGAGTGCAGGAATTCGGCGTCGTTCGCGAGGCGCTCCACCTTGCGCGCGCGGACGTCGAACAGCCAGCCGTGCAGGATCGACGCTTCGCATACGAGCAGCCCGGCGCGCCGAAGGTGGTCGTCGAGTGTCTTCGCGGTGAATCCCGCAAGGTGGTAGTCGCCGTTGTAGGCATGGGTTCCGTACATGAGGTGGATGATCTCTTCCGCCTTCGCCGGCTCGCGATAGTGCGGCTGCGCGAGCAGTTCGAACATGCCGAACAGGCTTGGTACGCGCACGTGCAGGATGCCGCCGGGAACCAGAAGGCGTGCCCATTCCCTCGGCGCCGGAGCGGTTTTCGCGCGCTCGAAATGTTCCAGCACGTCCTGGGCGAGGATTTCGTCGAAGCTCGCGGACGGCAGCATCGGCAGCGCGGTGACGTCGGCGACGAGGTCGGGCCGGTGCACCGAGTGGAAGTCGATGTTGAGGTAGCCGTCACGGCGATCGTGGCCACAGCCGACGTTGATCTTTCGCGGCAGCGGGTCGGGAAGGGGCGGTGTCGCAGGCTCGATCATCCGATGCGGATTCAGCGGGGAAACAGCCGTCGAGCATACCTCCCCGGTCGCGGCGTCGACAGGCGGGGTGCATCGTGAGGAAGAAGCGCGAGCGGCGGTCGGACGGCGCCGGGCGCTCGGGCTACGAACGGGCGGTCGGACTGCTCGCGCGGCGCGAGCATTCGGAACGCGAGCTGAGGGCGAAGCTCACGGCGCGCGGTCACGCTCCTGACGAAACCGGCGATGCGATCGCCCGCGTGCAGCGCCAGGATTTCCAGAGCGACCGGCGCTTCGCCGCGAGCATCGCGCGTCAGCGCAGGGCGCAGGGCTACGGTCCGCGTCGCATTCGAGCCGAACTCAGGTCGCACGGCCTCGCGCAGGCCGTGATCGAAGAGGCGATCGCGTCGTCCACCGGCGACTGGGATGCGGCCGCCTCGGCGCAATTGAGGCGTCGCTACGGCACCACGGCGCCGAAGGACCGCGAGGAACGCGCGGCCCGGGTCGGGTTTCTCTTGCGCCGCGGCTTCGATCCGGCGACAGTACGCGCCGTCACGCATGCCGAAGTGGACGATCCGGGCGAAGAGTTGGATTGATGGCTCGAATTCCGGACCGCATCTCATGGCGTGCCCGCCTTTCGCATCCGCTCCGATCCGCCCGATGAAAACCTCCGAAATCCGCTCCGCGTTCCTGGAGTTCTTCCGCTCCAAGGACCATACGATCGTGCCGTCGAGTTCGCTCGTTCCGTCGAACGATCCGACCCTGCTGTTCACCAACTCCGGCATGGTGCAGTTCAAGAACGTGTTTCTCGGCAGCGAGAAACTCGGCTACGTGCGTGCGGCCGACGTGCAACGCTGCCTGCGCGCGGGGGGCAAGCACAACGACCTAGACTCCGTCGGGTACACGGCTCGCCACCACACGTTCTTCGAGATGCTCGGCAACTGGTCGTTCGGGGACTACTTCAAGCGCGAAGCGATCGCGTGGGCGTGGGAGTTCCTGACCGGCGTGCTCGGCCTGGAGAAGGACCGCTTGTGGGTCACCGTCTACCAGACCGATGACGAGGCCTACGCGATCTGGAACGACGAGATCGGCGTTCCCGCCTCGCGGATCGTGCGTATCGGCGACAACAAGGGTGCGCCATACGCGTCCGACAACTTCTGGCAGATGGCCGACACCGGTCCGTGCGGGCCGTGCACCGAGATCTTCTACGATCACGGCCCTGGCGTCGCCGGCGGCCCGCCGGGGTCGCCGGACGAGGACGGCGACCGCTACATCGAGATCTGGAATCTCGTTTTCATGCAGTTCGATCGCGCCGCCGACGGCACATTGACGCCGCTGCCGGCACCGTGCGTCGACACGGGCATGGGCCTCGAGCGCCTCGCGGCCGTGCTTCAGCACGTCCATTCCAACTACGAGATCGACCTGTTCCAGCGCCTGATCGGCGAAGCCGCGCGCCTCACGGGCACGCGCGACCTCGAGAACAAGTCGTTGCGCGTGATCGCCGACCATATCCGCGCCTGCGCGTTCCTCATCGTCGACGGCGTGCTGCCGTCGAACGAAGGGCGCGGTTACGTCCTGCGCCGGATCATCCGGCGCGCCCTGCGCCATGGCTACATGCTCGGCCAGAAGCAACCGTTCTTCCATGCGATGGTACCGGCGCTCATCGACGTCATGGGCGATGCGTACCCGGAACTGGCGGCGAAGCGCGACCTCGTCGAGCGCGCGTTGCGCGCCGAAGAGGAACGTTTCGGCGAGACGCTCGAGCAGGGCATGAAGGTGTTCGAGGACGTCGCCCGCAAGGCCGGCCGCGTGATTCCGGGCTCGGATGCATTCCGCCTCTACGACACCTACGGTTTCCCGGTCGACCTGACCGCCGACATCGCGCGCGAGCGCGGCCTGTCGGTCGACATGGCAGGCTTCGAGGCGGCAATGGAGCAGCAGCGCGAACGCGCGCGCTCCGCGAGCCAGTTCGACAGCAAGGCGACCTTGCCGGCGGAGGTCGCGAGCGCGCTGGGGCCGACCGTGTTCCTCGGCTACGAGACCCTGGCCGCGACGGGCGCGAGCGTCGTCGCGATCGTGCGCGAGGGGCGCGCCGTCGAATCCCTCGGTGACGGCGAAGACGCGGTCGTATTGCTCGACCGGACGCCGTTCTACGCGGAGTCCGGCGGCCAGGTCGGCGACACCGGGACCCTGGACGGCCCCGAGGGCCGGTTCGTGGTCGCCGACACGATCAAGCTCGGCGGCGTCTTCCATGCCCACCTCGGGCGCTGGCACGGCAAGACGTTGCGCAAGGGCGCCGCGCTCGACGCCCGGGTCGATGCGGACCGCCGCCAGTCGATCGTGCTCAATCACTCCGCCACGCACCTGTTGCATGCGGCGCTGCGCAACGAGCTCGGGACGCACGTGCAGCAGAAGGGCTCGCTCGTCGCGCCCGACCGACTGCGCTTCGATTTCGCGCATTTCCAGCCGATCGGTGCCGACGAGCTGCGTCGCATCGAGGACCTCGTCAACGCCGAGATCCGCCGCAATGCGCCCGCGGAAGTGCGCGAGATGGCGTACCAGGATGCACTCGATTTCGGTGCGATCGCGCTGTTCGGCGAGAAGTACGGCGACGAAGTGCGCGTGCTGAAGATGGGCGGGTTTTCGACCGAGCTGTGCGGTGGCACGCATGTGGGTCGTACCGGCGACATCGGCCTGTTCAAGATCGTCGGCGAGAGTGGCGTCGCCGCGGGCGTGCGCCGCATCGAAGCCGTGACCGGCGCCGCGGCGATCGCGTTCGTCGCCGAAGAGGAACGGCGCCTCGACGAGATCGGGGACCTGCTGTCCGCCAACGGTCCCGAGGTCGTCGACAAGTTGCGCCAGCTGTTCGAGCGCCAGAAGAAGCTCGAGCGCGAGCTCGAGTCGTACAAGGCGAAGGCCGCGAGTTCGGCGACGCAGGACCTTGCCTCTACCGCGCGCAGGATCGCCGGGGTCAGCGTCGTTGTCGCGCGCGTCGACGGCCTCGACGCGAAGGCGCTGCGCGACGGCGTCGATACGCTCAAGCAGAAGCTCGTCGACTGCGTGGTCGTGCTCGCCGCAGGCGCCGAAGGCAAGGTCGCGCTCGTCGGCGGCGTGCATGGCGCTGCGCTCGGCAAGGTCAAGGCGGGCGAGGTCGTCGCGCACGTCGCCGCGCAGATCGGCGGCAAGGGCGGTGGCCGACCCGACATGGCGCAGGGCGGCGGCGTGGATTCGCCCGCACTCGATGCCGCGCTCGCCGCGTTGCCGGCATGGCTGGAGCGGCAGATGTAAACGTGAAGAAAACGTGTCGGCGCAATGCCTTCCGTTCATTGCGCGTGCCGGATGGCTTGGTTAGTATCGGGACGCTCCGATATCGGTGCCGGCGTACATATCGCGCATCGAGAATGCCGAATCGGTTGCATAAAACAGGGGAAGGGTAGCGAGGGAGGCTGCCACTTGGTCCCCGGGATCGCAGGTGCAGGGTGAACGCTGTCGCACGTGCGAATCCATCGGACCGACAACGTGTAAGGAGAGCCACATGCTTATTTTGACTCGCCGCGTCGGCGAGACGTTGATGATCGGAGACGAGGTGACCGTCACCGTGCTCGGCGTCAAGGGCAACCAGGTCCGCATCGGTATCAATGCACCGAAAGACGTTGCGGTGCATCGCGAAGAGATCTATCAGCGCATCAAGCGCGAACTCGCACCCGGCGAGGAGTCCGCCGAAGGCTCCGGCGGCCAACACGCGAATTGAGCTTTACCCGCATCGGCGTAGCCGCTATCCTGCGCGGCCGGACGCGAGCCAGCGCACGCTGGCGCGACCGAACGACCCCGGAGAGATGCCCGAGAGGCCGAAGGGGCTCCCCTGCTAAGGGAGTATAGGGTCAAAAGCTCTATCGAGGGTTCGAATCCCTCTCTCTCCGCCACATTTCCAGAATCGCCGAGCGATCGCGACGCCGAGCAGCAGCTCGACGACGACCGACAAGCCCGAATCGATCGGCGATGTTCCACAGTAGAAATACCGATGCCCCGGCCGCTCTCGGGAGAGAGCATCGCTTCGTCCGAGACGAAGGGCCGCCGAGATGG
>NZ_DATDMY010000270.1:0-7702 GCF_036518555.1 Dokdonella sp.
TTGGCGGTGCCGGCCTCGACGCTGCGCCGGATCCGGCCGAACAGGTCGAGTTCCCAACTGGCGGCGATGCCGGTGCCGTAGTCGCGGGCATCGCGGTCTTCGCGCGAAACCCCGGGCAATTGGTCGGCACTGCTGCGGGCATCGGCTGCCTGGCCATTCGCGGTGACCGTGGGCAGGCGATCGAAGCGTGCGCCATGCAGCAGCGCTTCGGCCTGGTCGCGGTGGGCCAGGGCGATGCGCAGGTCGTGGTTGGCGCGCAACGCATCGGCCACCAGGGACGAGAGCATCGGGTCGCCGAAGGCTTCCCAGAACGGCGCGTCGGCGGCGACGGGCACCGACGCCGCTTCCGGCGCACGGATGAAGGCGGCCGCCACCGGAACGTCCGGTTTCACGTAGTCCGGACCGACCGTGCAGGCCGCCAGCAGGCCGGCCGCGATGGCCGCGGAGAGGATCGATTTCACCATGGCAGCACCTGGTCGAAATGGAAAAAGCCGCCGCTGGGACCATCGTTGCCGATCAAGGCCAGTTGCACGCTGGTGCGCGCGCCGTCGGGCACGTCCAGCTCGCCGCGCTGCTCGCCATCGACATGGTTCATGTCGGTCTTCACGTAGCCGGGATGGATGGTGTTGACCTTGATCGCGCTGTCCTTCAGTTCGTAGGCGAGCTGTACGGTCCAGGCGTTCACCGCGCTCTTCGACACGTTGTAGGCGGGCACCTTGAAGTCGTAGATGATGGACGACGGATCGGCGTGCAGCGCCACCGAACCGAGCGCGCTGGAGACGTTGACGATGCGGCCGGCATCGGACTTGTGCAGCAGAGGCAGGAAGGCCTGGGTCACCGCGACCACGCCGAAGACATTGGTATCGAACGTATCGCGCCAGGTGTCGAGCGATTGGCCGGAGACCGGCTTGCCCATGTCGTCGAGCAGGATGCCGGCGTTGTTGACGAGGATGTCGAGGCGGCCGTGGCGCGCTTCGACCTGTTGCGCGGCGGAGGCGATGCTGTCGGCGTCGGTGACGTCGAGCGCGATGGCTTCCACCGGAAGCCCTTGCGCCTGCAATCGCAGGGCCGCATCGACGGCCCTGTCGCGGTTCCGGCCGGCGAGGATCGTGTGCACGCCGGTTTCGGCGAGCTGGCGGACGGTTTCCAGGCCGATGCCGCGGGTGGCGCCGGTGACGAGGGCGATCTTGTCTTGCGTGGTCATGGGGAAGGTCCTTGCGAAGAGGGGAGGGAATCAGGCCTCGAGCGCCGGCGCATGCACGGCGTGCGAGACCAGCGGCCGCCCGGCGAACTTGCGCAGGGCGACGTAGAACACCGGGGTGAGGAACAGGCCGAACAGGGTCACGCCCAGCATCCCGGCGAACACGGTGATGCCGGTCGCCGAACGCACTTCCGCGCCGGCGCCGTGCGAGAGCACGAGCGGCACGGTGCCCGCGATGAACGCGATCGAGGTCATCACGATCGGACGCAGGCGCAGGCGGCACGCTTCCAGCGCGGCCTCGACGATGCCCTTGCCCTGCATCTCGAGCTCGCGCGCGAACTCGACGATGAGGATCGCGTTCTTGCACGCGAGGCCCATGAGCACGACCAGGCCGACTTGCACGAACACGTTGTTGTCGCCGCCGGTGAGCTTGACGCCGAGCAGCGCGGCGAGCATGCACATCGGCACGATCAGGATCACCGCGAGCGGCAGGGTCCAGCTTTCGTACAGCGCCGCGAGCACGAGGAACGCGAGCAGGATCGCGAGCGGGAACACGACCAGCGCGGCCTTGCCCTGCGTCGCCTGCTGGTAGCTGAGATCGGTCCATTCGATCTTCATGCCGTTCGGCAGCACCTTCGCGGCCGTGCCTTCGACGATGCCCATCGCCTGCGCCGACGACAGCAGGCGCGGGTCGCCTTCGCCGGCGAGATCCGCCGCGGGGTAGCCGTTGTAGCGCAGCACCGGGTCCGGGCCGTAGGTCTGGTGGATCTTCACCATCGAACCGATCGGCACCATCTCGCCGCGGTCGTTGCGCGTGCGCAGCTTCGCGATGTCCTCGACGCTGTCGCGGAACGAGCCGTCCGCCTGCGCGATGACCTGCCAGGTACGCCCGAACTGGTTGAAGTCGTTGACGTAGACCGAGCCGAGGTAGGTCTGCAAGGTGTCGAACAGGCCGGTCAGCGACACGCCCTGCGCCTTCGCCTTGACGCGGTCGACTTCGGCGTCGAGCTGCGGCACGTTGGCCTGGTAGCTCGAGATCGGGAAGCCCATGCCCGGCGTCTGCGCGATCGCGCCCTGCATCGACTGCACCGCGGTCTGCAGCGCGCCGTAGCCGAGGTTGTCGCGGTCCTCGATGAACGCCTGGTAGCCGTTGCCGTTGCCGAGGCCGAGGATCGGCGGCGGCATCAGCGCGAACGTGAAGCCGTCCTGCAGGCCGCCGATCTTCTGGTTGATCTCGGTGACGATCTCGGCCGCGGAGCGGTGGCGCTCGCTGAACGGCTTGAGCGGGAAGAACACCACGCCCGTGTTCGGCGTGTTGGTGAACTGCAGCGCATTGAGGCCCGGGAACGCGACCGAGTGCGCGACGCCTTCGGTCTGCATCGCGATGTCGGCGACCTTCTTGAGCAGCGCGTCGGTGCGCTCGATCGACGAGCCTTCCGGCGTCTTCACGCCCGCGATGAGGTACAGCTTGTCCTGGGTCGGGATGAAGCCCGGCGGCACGATCCGGAACATGAGCCCGGTCGCGACGAGCAGCACCGCGTACACCGCGAACACCGCCGCGCGGCGCACGAGCGTGCGCGACACCGCGCCCTGGTAGCGCTCGGAGCTGCGCTTGAAGAAGCGGTTGAACGGGCGGAACACCCAGCCGAACAGGCGGTCGATGAGGCGCGACAGCGCGTCCTTCGGCGCGTCGTGCGACTGCAGCAGGCGCGCGGCGAGCGCGGGCGACAGCGTCAGCGAGTTGATCGCCGAGATGACCGTCGAGATCGCGATCGTGACCGCGAACTGCTTGTAGAACTGGCCGGTCACGCCGTTGAGGAACGCCATCGGCACGAACACCGCGCAGAGCACGAGCGCGATCGCGACGATCGGGCCGGAGACTTCCTTCATCGCCTGGTGCGCGGCTTCGAGCGGGGTGCGCCCTTCCTCGATGTTGCGCTCGACGTTCTCGACCACGACGATCGCGTCGTCGACGACGATGCCGATCGCGAGCACGAGGCCGAACAGGCTCAGCGTGTTGATCGAGAAGCCGAGCAGGTACAGCGCGGCGAACGTGCCGACGATCGACACCGGCACCGCGATCAGCGGGATGATCGACGCGCGCCAGGTCTGCAGGAACAGGATCACGACGAGCACGACCAGCAGCACCGCCTCGAGCAGCGTGCTCACGACCGCCTTGATCGAATCGCGCACGAAGATCGTGGTGTCGTAGACGGCCTCGTACTTGATGCCTTCGGGGAAGCGCTTGGCGATCTCGTCCATGTTCGAGATCACGGACTTCTGGATCTCGAGCGCGTTCGCGCCGGGCGCCTGGAAGATGCCGATGCCGACCGCGTTCTTGCCGTCCAGCTGCGAACGCATGGTGTAGTCGCCCGCGCCGAGTTCGAGCCGCGCGACGTCGGACAGGCGCACGATCTCGCCGTCCGCGCCGGCCTTGAGCACGATGTTGCCGAACTCCTCCGGCGTCTTGAGGCGGCCCTGCGCGTTGATGAGCGTGAGGAAGTTGCTGCTCGGCATCGGCTCGGCGCCGAGCTGGCCGGCCGAGACCTGCACGTTCTGCTCGCGCATCGCGCCGACGACGTCGCCCGCGGTGAGGCCGCGCGAGGCGATCTTGTCCGGGTCGAGCCACGCGCGCATCGCGTAGTCGCCGCCGCCGAAGATCTGCGCGTCGCCGACGCCGGGCAGGCGCGCGAGCGAATCCTTGACGTGCATGCGCGCGTAGTTGCGCAGGTACAGCGTGTCGTACTTGCCGCTCGGCGAGGTCAGGTGCACGACCATGAGGAAGGTCGGCGACTGCTTCTGCGTGGTCACGCCCTGGCGCCGCACGTCCTCTGGCAGGCGCGCGAGCGCCTGGCTCACGCGGTTCTGCACGCGCACCGCGGCGTCGTCGGCATCGGTGCCGGGCCGGAACGTGACGGTCATCTGCAGCACGCCGTCGGAGCCGGCGACCGACTTGATGTACATCATGTCCTCGACGCCGTTGATCGCTTCCTCGAGCGGCGTCGACACGGTATCGGCGATCACCTTCGGGTTGGCGCCCGGATAGACCGTGCGCACGATCACCGACGGCGGCACCACCTCGGGGTACTCGCTGATCGGCAGGATCGGGATCGCGATCAGGCCGGCGGCGAAGATCACGATCGACAGCACCGCGGCGAAGATCGGCCGGTCGATGAAGAATCTGGAAAAGTCCATGTGTGTGTCCTTGCGCGGCACGCGGCCGCATCCGGACCGTCTCCATGCGGAGGCGGCGTTACTGTGCATCGGAGACCGCAGGCGCTCTCGCCCGTCGGCCCTTGTCTCGTCCGGGAACCCTCCGGGTCGTCACCCCCGCGAACGCGGGAGTCCATCGTGCTTTTCGATGGATGCCCGCTTGCGCGGGCATGACGCCACCGGGTGGGTCCGCCTGCCCGCTACTTCATCGCGACCGGATCCTTGGCCGGCGGCGCGGCGCTCTCGTCCATCGCGATCGTCTTCGGCTGCACCGGCATGCCGGGGAAGAAGATCTTCTGGATGCCGCGGACGATCACGTTGTCCTGCTCGTCGAGGCCGGAGTCGACCACGCGCAGACCGTCGATGACGCGGCCGGCCACGATGTCCTTGCGCACGGCCTTGTTGTCCGGGCCGAGCACGTAGACGTACTTGCGGTCCTGGTCGGTGAGGATCGCCTTGTCGTCGACGAGCATCGCCTTGAACTCGGCGCTGCCCTCGAGCTGCACGCGCGCGAACAGGCCCGGCGTTAGCGCGCGATCCGGGTTCGGCAGCACCGCGCGCGCGTGGATCGTGCCGGTGGCCGGATCGATGCGGTTGTCGACGAACTCGACCGTGCCCTTGTGCGGGTAGCCGTCCTCGTTGGCGAGGCCGATGCGCACCGGGTTCGACAGTTCCGCGCGCTGGCCCTTGCGCGCGAGGTCGGCGTAGCGCAGGTAGGCCTGCTCGTCGCCTTCGAAGTCGACGTACACCGGGTCCATCGAGACGACGGTCGTGAGCAGGGTCTCGTCGGCGCGAGCGAGGTTGCCGACCGTGATCATCGCCTTGCTCGTGCGGCCGGCGACCGGCGCGCGCACCTCGGTGAACTGCAGGTCGAGCTCGGCGGTCGTGACCGCGGCCTCGGCCGCGCGCACGGCGGCTTCGGCTTGCGCGACTGCGGCGTGGCGCGTGTCGAACTCCTCGCGCGAGATCGCCTTCGCGGCGACGAGGGTCTGCGCACGCGCATCCTGCGTGCGCGCGAGCTGCGCTTCGCTGCGCGCGCGTGCGAGGTCGGCCTGCGCCTTGGCGAGCTGGGCGCGGTACGGGCGCTGGTCGATCACGAACAGGAGGTCGCCCTTGGCGACTTCACTGCCTTCCTTGTAGGCGACCTTGTCGACGTAGCCGCTCACGCGCGGGCGCAGTTCGACGGTCTGCACCGCGGAGACGCGGCCGGTGAAGTCGTCCCACTGGTGCACGTTCTTGACCAGCACCGGGGCGACGCTGACTTCGGGCGGCGGCGGCATCGCCGCGGCGCCGGGCGCGGCCTGGCTGCTGCAGCCGGCCGCGACGAACGCCACGGCGAGCGCCGCGGCGAGCCCGAAGGCGGCCGGCCGCGGAGCGAAAATGACGGATGCGTGACGCGATTTCATCGGGTGGACCTCGTTATGCAGGTTTCGATACGGATTCGTGGGCGACGGCGGCGCGTGCGGCGGAAAGCATCGTCCGGCCCGCCGTCCACGGCTATTCGGTGTTTGCATGGCATCCGACGGCGGCGATCCATCCCATCGACGAAGCAGGTATGCTCGGTTCGACAGCGGGGCGGGATCGGGTCGGCGATTGGCCTCGCGCCGTGGAGTAAGGGCGCAAGTTCCGCTTCAATAGAGCTTGAATGAGGGAATGACCGTCCCGACATCGGGCCAATCCCTGCCCCGATTGGAGTCGAGCATGGCCCGCGACCTCAACGACACCCTGATTTTCGTCAAGGTCGTGGAGCATGGCAGCTTCATCGCAGCGGCGCGCGCGCTGCGCCTGCCCAAGACCTCGGTCAGCCGCAAGGTGCAGGAACTCGAGGAGCGCCTCGGCGCGCAGCTCCTGCACCGCACGACGCGCAAGCTCGGCCTCACGGAGGCCGGCGCGATCTACTTCGAGCATTGCCAGCAGATCGCGCGCCAGCTCGACGAGGCGGAGAGCGCGGTCGGCCAGCTGCAGGGCGGGCCGCGCGGCTGGCTGCGCGTGACGGCGCCGTATTCGATCGGCATCACCTGGGTCGCGCCGCTGCTCGGCGAGTTCTACGCGCGCCATCCCGAGCTGCGCGTCGAACTGGTCCTCACGCAGGAGCCGCTCGACCTCATCGCGAAGGAACTCGACGTCGGGCTGCGGGTCGGCAACCTGCCCGACTCCAACCTCGCCGCGCGGCGCCTGTCGGTGTTCCGCACCCAGGTCTATGCGAGCCCGATCTACATCGAGCGCTACGGCGAGCCGCAGCACCCGGACGAACTCGTGCGCCATCGCGCACTCGCGGTGCACAAATCGCGCACGAACGGCACCTATGCCTGGACGCTCGGCGACGGCAACCAGGTCAACGACTACCGCGTCGACCCGATCCTCGTCGCGAACGACCCCGGACCGCTGATCAGCGCGCTGCTGTCGGGTGAAGGCCTCATGCTCGCGAGCGACGTCACGATCAAGCCGTATGCCGAACTCGGCCACGTGCGGCGCGTGCTGTCGGGCTGGACCGGCCCCGAACTCGACTTCAACGCGGTGTTCCCGCGCGGCCGCGTGCCGTCGCCGAAGGTGCGCGCGTTCATCGACTTCCTCGTCGACCGGCTCAACTTCGACGCCGACTACATGCACGTGCTCTGCCCCGACCTCTGCGCCCAGCAGCAGCAGCGCGCGGACACTGCGCTCGCCGCCGCGCTCGCGGCGCCGGCCGCGGTGGCGACGGTCGCGGCGCGGCCCGCGTCGCGCCGCAAGCCCGCACCGGAACCGGCCCTCGAGGACGGCTGAAGTCCGAAAGAGCCTGAAACACGAAGCACACAGGGCACACGAAGAAGGCGAAGAGCTTTTCCTCTGTGTGCTCCGTGTGCTTCGTGTTTCGATCTTTGCGCTTCCGCTTCGCTTTTCCTGCGACGTCCCGGCGGCACGCGCGGTGCGCGTACCGCCCTACGCGATCCGTAGGGCGGGTCGAGCGCGAAGCGCGAGTCCCGCCGTCGCCGCCACCGCGGCGTCACGACCGGCAGCGCGCCGAGGACGGAAAGCAAAAGCCTGAAACACGGAGCACACGGAGCACACGGAGAAAGCAAATCGAGCAACGAGCTTTTCCCCTGTGTGCTCTGTGTGCTCCGTGTTTCAAGCTTTCCGCTTTTGCTTCGGGCCGCTCCACGGCGGCACGCGCGTGCGCGTACCGCCCTACGCGATCCGTAGGGCGGGTCGAGCGCGAAGCGCGAGTCCCGCCGTCGCCGCCACCGCGGCGTCACGACCGGCAGCGCGCCGAGGACGGAAAGCAAAAGCCTGAAACACGGAGCACACGGA
>NZ_DATDMY010000271.1:0-8876 GCF_036518555.1 Dokdonella sp.
CAAGGCGGCCGTGCTCGGCGCCGGCGTCATGGGCGCGCAGATCGCCGCGCACCTCGCCAACGCCGACGTCGAGACGCTGCTGTTCGACCTGCCGGCGAAGGACGGCGACAAGAACGGCATCGCGCTCAAGGCGATCGCGAATCTCGCCAAGCTCTCGCCCGCCCCGCTCGCCGAGACGTCGAAGGTCGGCGGCATCACGCCGGCCAACTACGACGAGCACCTCGAGGCCCTGCGCGGTTGCGATCTCATCATCGAAGCGATCGCGGAACGGCTCGACTGGAAGCTCGACCTGTACAAGAAGATTGCTCCGTATGTCTCTGATTCTGCGGTGCTTGCAAGCAACACGTCCGGCCTTTCGATCCATGCGCTCGCGGACGCGCTGCCGGCGTCGCTGCAACCACGCTTCAGCGGCATCCATTTCTTCAATCCGCCGCGCTACATGCACCTGGTCGAGCTGATCCCCGATCGGCGCACCGATCGCGGCGTGCTCGCGGGCCTCGAGGCGTTCCTGACCACGACGCTCGGCAAGGGCGTCGTTCACGCGAAGGACACGCCGAATTTCATCGGCAACCGCATCGGCGTGTTTTCGATCCTCGCGACGATGCACCACACCGCGCAATACGGCCTCGGCTTCGACCTCGTCGACGCGCTGACCGGCCCCGCGATCGGCCGGCCGAAGAGCGCGACCTACCGCACGGCGGACGTGGTCGGCCTCGACACGATGGCACACGTGATCAAGACGATGGCGGACACGCTGCCGGACGACCCGTGGCATGCGCATTTCCAGTCGCCGGCCTGGCTGTCGGCGCTGATCGCCAAGGGCGCGCTCGGCCAGAAGACGGGTGCGGGCATCTACACCAAGCGCGGCAAGGACATCGTGGTATTGCGGCTCCCTCCGCAAGAGCCCGGCCGTCCATGGCCGGACTTTTCAATGGAGCAAAGTTATTCCCCTTCCAGCGGCACCGTGTCGGATGAAGTCGCCGCGATCCTCGCGATCAGGAACCCCGCCGAGAAGTTCGCCCGGCTGCGCGCATCGTCCGATCCCCAGGCGCAGTTCCTGTGGGCGGTGTTCCGCGACCTGTTCCACTACTCCGCCTACCACCTCGCCGACATCGCCGACACCGCGCGCGACGTCGACTTCGCGATCCGCTGGGGTTACGGCTGGAAGCTCGGTCCGTTCGAGACGTGGCAGACCGCGGGCTGGGCCGACGTCGCGAAGTGGATCGCCGACGACATCGCGGCTGGCAAGGCGATGAGTACGGCACCGTTGCCCGCGTGGGTCGGAAAGATCGATGGCGTGCATCACGCCGGCGGTTCGTATTCACCGCGTACGGGCAAGGACGAGCCGCGCTCGTCGCATCCCGTGTACGCGCGTCAGCTGTTCCCGGACGCGCTCGTCGGCGAGACGTTCGATACCGGTGCCACGCTGTGGGAGAACGACGGCGTGCGCCTGTGGCGACACGGCGACGAGCGCGTCGGCATCCTCTCGTTCAAGACCAAGATGAACACGGTCAACGACGCGGTACTCGACGGCATCCAGCAGGCGATCGGCTACGCCGAGAAGAATCTCGACGCGGTCGTGATCTGGCAGGACAGCGACAAGGCGTTCTCCGCGGGTGCGGACCTCAAGGGCATGCTCGGCTTCGTGCAGGCCGGGCAGATGGATCGCCTCGAGACGATGATCGCGAACTTCCAGAAGACGAGCATGCGCATCAAGTACGCGCTCGTGCCCGTCGTTGCCGCGGTGCGCGGCCTCGCACTCGGCGGCGGCTGCGAGTTCCAGATGCACTGCGCGCGCACCGTTGCCGCGCTCGAAAGCTACATCGGCCTCGTCGAGGCCGGCGTAGGCCTGCTGCCGGCCGGCGGCGGCCTCAAGGAGATTGCGGTGCGCGCGTCGCAGCGCACGGCCGGCGGCGACGTGTTCCCCGAGATCAAGCGCATGTTCGAGGCGGTCGCGCAGGCGAAGACGTCCGGCAGTGCGTTCGAAGCGAAGGCGCTCGGCCTGCTGCGCCCGGACGACGTCGTCGTGTTCAACGGCTTCGAGCTGCTCCACGTCGCCAAGCAGGTCGCGGCCGCGATGGCCGAGTCGGGCTATCGCCCGCCGCTGCCGGCGAACGCGGTGACGGTCGCCGGCGACGTAGGCCTCGCGACGCTGAGGATGGCGCTGGTCAACATGCTCGAGGGACGCTTCATCTCGGCGCACGACGACGCCATCGCGACGCGCATCGGCGACGTGCTCTGCGGCGGCGCGATCGAACGCGGCTCGCAGGTCGACGAGCAGTGGCTGCTTGATCTCGAGCGCAGGCACTTCTTCGAGCTGGCGCAGATGCCGAAGACGCAGGAGCGCATCGCGCACACGCTGGCGACGGGCAAACCCTTGCGCAACTGAGTCGACATCGGCCCGGCGCACGCCGGGATCCAATCGGCCTTACTGACGCAACGACGACCGGATTCCGGCTCGCGCCGGAGCGACGAAAACGATAACGAGCGCAGCACCGAAGGTGCTGCGCGGGAGAACACCATGAGCAAGCAGATCCAGGACGCCTATATCGTCTCCGCCGTCCGTACGCCGGTCGGCAAGGCACCGCGCGGCGTATTCCGCCACACCCGCCCCGACGACCTGCTCGCGCACGTGATCCGTGCTGCGGTCGCCAAGGCGCCGGGCATCGACCTTTCGCAGGTCGGCGATGCCGTCATCGGCTGCGCGATGCCCGAGGCCGAGCAAGGCATGAACGTCGCGCGCATCGGCGTGCTGCTCGCTGGCCTTCCCGACAGCGTGCCCGGCGTCACGATCAACCGCTTCTGTTCCTCGGGCGTGCAAGCGATCGCGATGGCCGCCGATCGCATCCGCCTCGGCGAAGCCGATCTCATGCTCGCGGGCGGCACCGAGAGCATGAGCATGGTCCCGATGATGGGCCACAAGGTCGCGATGAACCCAGCCGCGTTCAACGACGAGAACGTCGCGATCGCCTACGGGATGGGCATCACCGCAGAGAAGGTCGCCGAGCAGTGGAAGGTCACCCGCGAGGACCAAGATGCGTTCGCGCTCGCCTCGCATCAGAAGGCGCTCGCGGCGATCGCCGCCGGTGAATTCGCGGACGAGATCGCACCGTTCACGCTGGCCGACCGCTACCCCGACCTCGCGACGCGCGCGATTCGCGACGACGCGCGCGTGATCACGGTCGACGAGGGCCCGCGCAAGGACACGAGCCTCGACGGCCTCGCCAAGCTCAAGCCGGTGTTCCGCATGGGCGGCAGCGTGACCGCCGGCAATGCCTCGCAGATGTCGGATGGTGCGGGCGCGCTGCTGATCGCGAGCGAGAAGGCGATCAAGCAGTACGGACTCACGCCGATCGCGCGCTTCGTCGGTTTCTCGGTCGCCGGCGTCAAGCCGGAGATCATGGGCATCGGCCCGATCGCGGCGATCCCGAAGGCGCTCGCGCAAGCGGGGCTCAAGAAGGAACAGCTCGACTGGATCGAACTCAACGAGGCGTTCGCGGCGCAGGCACTCGCGGTGATCCGCGACGTCGGCCTCGATCCGGCGAAGGTGAACCCGCTCGGCGGCGCGATCGCGCTCGGCCATCCGCTCGGCGCGACCGGCGCGATCCGCGCGGCGACCCTGCTGCACGGGCTGCGCCGCCGCAAGCAGAAGTACGGCATGGTCACGATGTGCATCGGGACCGGAATGGGTGCGGCGGGGATCTTCGAGGCGCTCTGACCGACTGGAGGCCTGGGCGGAAACCGCGCAGCGGCACTACTCCTTCAGTGCCGCGGCCGCCGCATCGACACCGTGCGCAGCGGAGAACGCCTGTTCCGCGCCCGGGCCGGCAGGCGTCCTGTACTCGGTGAGGACGCGCCAGCGCCCATCCTCGAGGCGCACGATCGCGTGGAAGCGGCTGAAGATCGTGCGCGCTTCCTTGCCGGACTCGGAGATCGTCGTGCGGATCAGTCCACGCTCGGAACCGTATCGGCCATCGGTCATGCGCTCGTCGAAGCGCACCTCGAGCGCAAGTCGCGTGCCGGCCTGCTTCAACTCGCGCATGACCTTGGTCGAATCCTCGACGTAGGCGTCGTGGCCAAGGAAGTGCGGCTTGCCCTGCTGCACCATCACGAAGTCTTTCGAGCGCACGCCGAGCCAGGTCGCGTCGTCGAAACTGCCGACGCCGCGCACGAACGGCCCCCAGATATCGCGATTGACCTGTTGCAGTGCCTGGACCTGCGCGGGTGTCGCGTGCGCGGCCGACATCGCGACGAGCAAGGGCGTCGCGCAGACGGCGAGGAACATGCGTGGCGTCATGATGGGCACCTGGCAGAAGTGGACGACGACGTATGGCGTGCCCCGCTCGGTCGCGCAACACGTTCGCGGCGGTGCGTGTGCGCGATCCGCCGGACCGTGGGCGGGCCGCTTGCTCCGTCGTCGCGCCGGGCTCGCCATCGTTGCCGAGCACGACGCCCTAGCCGATCGGAACCCGCTGAGCGGGAATTCGGGCGCGGGCTTGATGGAATGGCTCCAGCCGCCGTACTGCATTGACGTCCGCGCATCGAACAGTGCGGCCGTGGATGGCCGCCGGCGGACCACGCGAAGACGAGGCCTTCAGCCTTTCGGCACGTCGTCGATCATTGCGATGCGGGAGGGAATGCGGAGGATTCCAGCCCGACCTGCAGCCAGCCGAGGTTGATGCCGATGCGTGTCGCTTGCGGATTCGCCCAGGCATATGCGAGCGTGCGACCGCTCGCGTCCTCGACGACCGACAGCTTGAGCACCGGCACGTTGCCGTCGCGATACGTGAGTCGTTCGAGCACGAGTGAATAGCCCGACGCACGTCCGTCGCGGTAGGCGAGCGCATACCGACTGCCTTCGTTGCCGAGCGCGACCTTGCGGTCCATGTGCCAGTCGGCACTGTCGGCGGCCGCGGCCGGACCGGCGCCGTTGAGCGCGGCCCATCCCGCGAACCGCTGCACGCGTCGCAGATCCTCGCGAGCTTCGGCACCGCGCGCCTGGTCGACGTACAAGCGCACGCGCAACCACTCGCCGTCGGACTCGACGGCGATCGGCAGCAGCGCGGCCTCCGACCCGATGCCGGGTGCGAGCACGGCGCATGCATTCGCGTCCGCCGAGAACACGCGCCCCTGCGTGCCGCCGCGGCTGCGCAGCGAGCACGCGTCCAGAGGTGCCCATTGCGCGTCGTCGAAGTCCTTGCCGAGGCCCGGCTGAGCGACGGTCGCCCGGTGGGGAACCCAGGCGACCTGCCCGTCCGCGGCCGTAGTCCGCCGCAGCGCCCACGAAGCCTGCAGGGGCGTCGAGACGTCGAGGCGCACGCGCCAGACGGTCCAGTCCTCGCGCGGCGTGCCTTCGATGGTCACGCGTACATGGGGAGGTGCGACCTGCGATGGATTCTCGCGCGCGGTCCAGACCTGCTCGTGGTTGTCGTAGTCACCCTGTAAGGAAGACGCGACCGGCACTGCGCTGCCCGATGCCGGGCGACCGATCGTCTGGCAGGCAGCGGACGCCAGTGCGAGCAACGCGACGAGCAAGCATCGAAAGTCCATTCGCCTAGCATAGCAGCCGCGACCAGCGCGGCGATTCGGCGACGGACGGCGCATCGCGCATTCGCGCTGCTGGGTATAGTGCGCGCACGTCCCCGGGGGTGGCATGACGACCGAGATCCAACGCGCCGACGTCCGCCTGCGCCGCGTCACCGCGATCGTGCTCGCGCTGGCCGTGGTCGCGGCGGTGGCGATCGTGTTCTTCATGCAGCGTTGGCTGACCGAACGCGCGATCGCAACCTCGACCGAGGCGCTCGTCGTGCAGATGCGCCACTGGATCGGCATCGCCGCCGCGTCGAGCGCGACCTGCCTGCTGGCGCTCGCGATCCACGCGCTGCGGCGCGCCCGCGCGGCGGCAGCGCAGCGGCGCTGGCCGATCGCGGAGGCGCGCGTGTTGCGCGATACGCCGGTGCTTCAGGGCACGGCGGCGCTGCGCGTGGCGCGCATGCTCAAGCTGCTCTCGCTGCTCCTGTTCGTATTCGCGGCGGCGACGCTCGCGCTGAGCTGGCGCCTGTTCGGCGTGTAAAAGGCCTCTGACGCTACAAGCGCTGCAGCGCCGCCTCGAGATCGGCGACGAGCACGTCGGGCTCTTCCAGGCCGATCGACAGCCGGACGTGATTGAGCGGCACGCCGTGCGGCGGCCGCAGCGCGGCGTCGCGCGGGAATACCGCGCAAACGGGAAACACGAGCGATTCGTAGCCGCCCCACGACACGGTCATGAGAAAGCGCGTGAGTCCATCGCAGAAACGCTCGACGGCAGCGATCTCGTCGGTCGCGAGCTCGACCGTGAGCAGGCCGCTCGCCCCGTTCAGTTGCCGCTCCGTCAGGCCGAGCTGCGCATTGGCGGACGCGCGCGGCGAATACACGCGGCGCACGCGCGGATGCGCTTCGAGGTAGGCGAGCACGGTCGCGGTCGTCGCGGCGATGCGCTGCATGCGGATCGGCAGCGTGCGCAGGCCGCGGATCATGAGCCAGGCGTCGTGCGGCGACAGGATTGCGCCGAACGTCATGTACGGCCCGCGGAACACGTCGCGGATGAGCCCGGCGCTGCCGCACAGCGCGCCTGCGACGACGTCGCTGTGGCCGTTGAGGTTCTTCGTCGCCGAGTGCGCGACGAGATCGATCCCCAACGCGATCGGCGACTGGTTCAGCGGCGTCGCGTGGCTGTTGTCGCACAACGTGCGGATGCCGCGCGCACGCGCGAGAGCGGCCACCGCGGCGAGGTCCTGCTGCTCGAACGTCATCGAGTTCGGGCTTTCGAGCACGATCAGGCGCGTGCGGTCGGTCAGCGCGGCCTCGAAGTTCGCGGCGTCGGTGCCGTCGACGAACGTCGCGGTGACGCCGAAGCGGCCGAGCAGATCCTTGAGCACCGCGCGCGTCCAGCTGTACGGCCGCGCGACGCACACGACGTGGTCGCCGCCGGACACGCAGGCCACGACGCCGGCGGAGATCGCGGCGGCGCCACTGCCGAACATGAGGCAATCCTCGGTGCCTTCGAGCGCAGCGACCTTGCGCCGGAGGATCTCCACGGTCGGGTTGTTGCCGCGCGTATAGACGTGCTCGCCGAGTTCGTCGCGGAAGCCCGCGCGCATCGCCGCCACGCTCGGGAACGCGAAGATGGACGATTGCACGATCGGCGGCGCGACCGCGCCGAAATACCGCTCGCGATCCTCGCCGAGCTGGTTCAGGATGTAGCTGAGATCCATGCGCGGGCAGATCGATGCGGCGAGGGATCGGTCACGTGCCGTCGCCGTACGGCGCGTCGAAGCCTTCGCGGAAGATCACCAGCGCATCGCTGTCGGTCGCGCCGACCGTGGCCGAGTTCCAGGTGGCGTCGACCGAATTGTCGATCGTGTCGCCGCTCGCGTCGACGCGCACCGGCGCATGCACGAGCCAGGTCAGGCTGTTGCCGACCGGGATCTCCATGCCCGCGTCGACGAGGGGACCCGAGCCGCTGTCGGTGCAGATCGCGCCGACACCGCTCGGCAGGCAGATCCAGGTCGTATAGGCAGGGTCGAGCTGCGGCGGGAACGCGTTCGCGATGCTCACTCCGGTCGCGTCCGCGGCACCCGTGTTCGCGAGCGTGACGGTGTAGTCGAGGTAGCCGCCGTAGCGCGCGAAGTCGTGCGCATCGTCGATCGTGATCGTGAGCCCCGCGGGCGTGCCGGCGGCCGCGAGGCCGCTCGTGACGAGCGCTGCGATCATCAGCGAAAACGCAGCGCTGCGGCGAAGCGGGTCGATCCCTTGCATCGTTCGAATCCCCTGTGGCGACCTGCGGCAGCCGTCGCGGGATTCTAGGCAAATGCGGCCGCAGCCGCCAGCGCGCCGGTGATCTCCGCTCGAACGCTCAGCGCATGCCCGCGATGAACTCGCGCGTTGCCGGTGCGAGCGCGGGATCCGCAAGCGCCATCGCGAGCGTCGCCTTGACGAGGCCGAGCTTGTTGCCGCAGTCGAACCGCGTGCCCTCGAACCGGTAAGCGAGCACGCTCTGCTCGCCGAGCAGCGCCTCGATCGCGTCGGTGAGCTGGATTTCCCCGCCGGCGCCCGGGGTGGTCTTCTCGAGCAGCGCGAAGATGCGCCCCGGCAGCACGTAGCGGCCGACGATCGCGAGGTTCGACGGCGCGACCTCGGGCTTCGGCTTTTCGACCACGAGCTTGACCTTCGCGGCACGGTCGGACATCGGCGTCGCGTCGACGATGCCGTACTTGTTGGTCTCGTCGCGCGGCACTTCCTCGACCGCGATCACGCCTGCGTCCTGCGCCTGCGCGAGCTCGGCCATCTGGCGCAGCGCGCCGGCGCCGGCGCCGTTCCAGATGAGGTCGTCGGGCAGCACCACGCCGAACGGCTCGTCGCCGACCACGGGCTTCGCGCACAGCACGGCGTGGCCGAGGCCGAGCGCCTCGGGCTGCGTCACGAACACGCAGCGCACGTGCTTGGGCAACGTGCCCTGCACCATCGCGAGCAGGTCGTTCTTGCCGGACTGGGCGAGCTTGCTCTCCAGTTCGTACGCCTTGTCGAAGTAGTCGGCGATCGCGTGCTTGTAGCGGTTGGTGACGAACACGAGCGTGTCGGCGCCGGCGTCGACGGCTTCGTCGACGGCGTACTGGATCAGCGGCCGGTCCAGAACGGGAAGCATTTCCTTCGCGACGACCTTGGTCGCCGGCAGGAAGCGCGTGCCGAGCCCGGCGACGGGAAAGACGACCTTGCGCAAACGTTGGCTCATGCGATGTCCTTGTTGGATGGCCCTTCAGCGCGGGCCGAACGTGACGACGTTGTCGGTCGTCGCCGCAGCGTCGACCGACGCGAACTCGGGCAGCAGCTGGTCGAGA
>NZ_DATDMY010000272.1:0-8086 GCF_036518555.1 Dokdonella sp.
GGCCGCGTTCGCGCTCGTCGACGCCGGCGTCCGCGAACTCGTCGTCGCCAACCGCACCGCGGCCCGGGCACGATCGCTCGTCGACGCGCTCGGTGCGCCGGCGCTCGCGTGCGCCTGGGAAGCGCTGCGACGCGAGCCGGGGTTCGATCTCGTCGTGAACGCGACCTCGGCCGGCCATGCCGGCCATCCATTCGCATGGCCCCTCGCGGACTTGGTGCCGACCGCCTGCTATGACCTGTCGTACGGTGCGGTCGCGAGACCCTTCCTCGCGGCTGCGCGGAATTACGGCATGCGCTCGACCCACGACGGTCTGGGCATGCTCGTCGAGCAGGCTGCGGAATCGTTCGAATGCTGGCACGGCGTGCACCCGGACACCGCCCCCGTGCATGCGGAGCTGCGCGCGCTCCTCGACGAGCGCGGCTGACCGAATGGCAACGCCCGCGCCCGGCGACCACCTCGACTGCCACGTGGGCTGCGGCGCGTGCTGCATCGCGCCGTCGATCTCGTCGCCGATCCCGGGCATGCCTCACGGCAAGCCCGCCGGGATGCCATGCGTGCAGCTGATGGACGACCTGCGCTGCGCGATCTTCGGACGACCCGAGCGGCCTGCCGTGTGCCGGAGCCTGCGGCCGTCGCCGTCCATGTGCGGCACCGACCGCGACGATGCACTCGCGCGGCTCGACGCGCTCGAACGCGCGACTCGGCCGGAGGTTCAGGTGCCCGCGGCGAGATAGCGATCCTTCAGCTGCACGTAGTGCTGCGCCGAGTAGTACAGGCGCTCGATCTCCTGCGTGGACAGGGTGCGCACGCGTCGCGCCGGATTGCCGACCCAGAGCTCCCCTTCGCCGACGACCTTGCCCGGCGCGACGAGCGCGCCGGCGCCGATCATGCTGTGACGATGCACGACCGCGCCGTCGAGCACGGTCGCGTGCATGCCGATGAGGCAGGCATCGTGGATCGTGCACGCGTGCACGACCGCGGCATGGCCGATCGTGACGTCGCTGCCGATGACGAGCGGAAAGCCGTCGTCGGTGTACTCGCCTGCGTGGGTGACGTGGAGGATCGAGCCGTCCTGCACGTTCGTGCGCGCGCCGATGCGAATGTAGTGCACGTCGCCGCGCGCGACGACGCCCGGCCAGAGCGATGCGTCGTCGCCGAGTTCGACGTCGCCGATCAGGTGCGCGCCCGGATCGACGTAGACGTTGGCGCCGAGGCGCGGGTGGATGCCCTGGTATGGCCGGATGTTCATGCTGGAGCCTCGCGCAGACGCGCAAGCCTAGCATCGACGCGCGTCGCGCGGACGCTTGATTTCGGGCGCCGGACCCGCCACGTTGTCGGACCGCACTCCGCACGATCCCACTGCAATGACGAACTCGAATCCCCTGCTCGCCACGTCCGGTCTGCCGGCGTTCTCGGCGATCCGTCCCGAGCACGTCGAGCCTGCGATCGACGCGATCCTTGCCGACTACCGCGCACGCATCGACGCACTGCTCGCCTCCGACGCCCCGCGCGACTTCGCCGGCGTGCTCCTGCTCGGCGAGGAACTCGAGGACCGGCTCAACCGCGCGTGGGCGCCGGTGTCGCACCTGCATGGCGTCGCCGACTCGGATGACCTGCGCAAGGCGTACGCGGCCGCGCAGGAGAAGATCGTCGAACACGCGAGCGAGCTCGGCCAGAATCGCGCGCTGTACGCGGCCGTGGACGCCGTCGCGCGGCGCGGCGACAGTTCGAGCCTGCCGCGCGCCGCGCGCACGCTGATCGAGCACGAGCTGCGCGATTTTCGCCTGTCCGGCGTCGCGCTCGAAGAGCCCGCGCGCTCGCGGTTCCGCGAGATCGCGAGCGAACTCGCGAAGCTCGCGACGGAGTTCGAGGAAGCGGTGCTCGACGCGACCGACGCCTGGAGCGAGACGCTCACCGAGGAACGCGCACTCGCCGGCATTCCCGAATCCGGGCGTGCGGTGTTGCGCGCATACGCCGAGGAGAAGTCGCAGGAAGGCTGGTGCGTCACGCTCAAGCAGCCGAGCGTGCAGGCCGTGCTGACCTATGCCGACGACCGCGCGTTGCGCGAACGCGTGTATCGCGCCTACCAGACGCGCGCGTCGGATCAGGGGCCGAACGCGGGCGAGTTCGACAATTCCGCGCGCATCGAACGCATCCTCGCGCTGCGCCACGAGGCGGCGCAGCTGCTCGGTTTCCGCGATGCCGCCGAGGAATCGCTCGCGACGAAGATGGCGCCGACGCCGGACGCGGTGTTCGCGTTCCTGCACGACCTCGCTGCGCGCGCGAAGCCCGTGGCGGAGCGCGAGCTCGCCGAGCTGCGCGGGTTCGCCGCGGCCGAGCTCGGCCTCGCCACGCTCGAGCCGTGGGACGTCGGTTACGCGGCGGAGAAGTTGCGCGAGAAGAAGTACTCGCTCAACGAGGAGGAGCTCAAGCCGTACTTCGCGCTCGATCCGGTCATCGACGGCCTGTTCGCGATCACCGAGCGCGTGTTCGGCGTGTCGTTGCGGCGTCGCGACGGCGTCGACACGTGGCATCCGGACGTGCGCTATTACGATCTCGTCGACGCGGACGGGCGCGTCTTCGCGGGCGCCTACGTCGACCTGTACGCCCGCGCGGGCAAGCGCGGCGGCGCATGGATGGACGTGTGCGTGAACCGCTTCGCGCACGGCGACGCGCTGCAGCTGCCGGTCGCGTTCCTCACCTGCAACTTCGCGCCGCCCGTCAGGACATCGGCGGCCGAAGGCCGCCAGCCACCGTCTCTCGCCGGCGCAACGGAAGAGGGGGAGACCGTTCGCGGAGCGAACGGTGGGGTGAGGGAAGGCGACGAAGTGCAGCCGTCCCTGCTCACCCACGACGACGTCCTCACGCTGTTCCACGAGTTCGGCCACGGCCTGCACCACCTGCTGACCGAAGTCGGGCTCCCCGGCGTCGGCGGCATCAACGGCGTCGAGTGGGACGCGGTCGAGCTGCCGAGCCAGTTCATGGAGAACTTCGGCTGGCAGCGCGAAGCGCTCGACCTGTTCGCGCGCCACTGGCGGACCGGCGAGCGCCTGCCCGACGCGCTGTTCGAGCGCATGCAGGCCGCGCGGCATTTCCATGCAGGGCTGTTCCTCGTGCGCCAGCTCGAGTTCGGCCTGTTCGATTTCCGCATCCATCGCGAATACGATCCGACGCGCGGCGCGCGTGCACTCGAGATCCTCGACGAGGTGCGCGACGAGGTCGCAGTGATCCGGCCGCCCGCGTGGCAGCGCTTTCCGCACGCGTTCACCCACATCTTCGCGGGCGGCTACGCGGCCGGCTACTACAGCTACCTGTGGGCCGAAGTGCTGTCGGCCGATGCGTTCGCGCGCTTCGAGGAGGCGGGCGTGTTCGACCGTGCGACCGGCGAGGCGTACCGCAAGGCGATCCTCGCGGTCGGCGGCTCGCGCCCCGCGCTCGAATCGTTCGTCGAATTCCGCGGCCGCGAGCCACGGCCGGATGCGCTGTTGCGCAGCTACGGCCTCGCCGCGTGAGCAGCGCGGTCGCATCGGTGTCGTGCGCTAAGATGCGCCGATGAAAGTCGCCAGCTGGAACGTCAATTCGCTCAACGTGCGCCTGCCGCACCTCGAGCGCTGGTGCGCGCAGGCGCAGCCCGACATCGTGGCGCTGCAGGAAACCAAGCTCGAGGACGCGAAGTTTCCTGTCGCCGCGCTCGAGGCGGCCGGCTACCGCAGCGTCTATTCCGGGCAGAAGACCTACAACGGCGTCGCGATACTCGCGCGCGCGCCGATCAGCGACGTCGAACACGGCATCGCGGGTTTCGACGATCCGCAACGGCGCGTGCTCAGCGCGACCGTCGGCGATCCTGCGACGGGGCAGGCCCTGCGCGTCGTCAATCTCTACGTCGTCAACGGCCACTCGGTCGGGAGCGAGAAGTACGCCTACAAGCTCGACTGGCTCGCGCGCGTCGCTGCGTTCCTCGCGGAGGAGATTCGCCGACACCCGCGCCTGATCGTGATGGGCGACTTCAACATCGCACCCGACGACCGCGACGTGCACGATCCGGCGGCATGGCACGAGCAGGTGCTCTGCTCGACGCCCGAGCGCGAAGCGCTCAAGCGCGTGCTCGACGTCGGCCTGTTCGACAGTTTCCGCCTGTTCAACCAGGACAGCGGACACTATTCGTGGTGGGATTACCGGCAGGCCGCTTTCCGGCGCAACCTCGGCTTGCGCATCGATCTCGTGCTCGCGTCCGAAGCGTTGCGGCCGCTGTGTCGCGCCGCGTCGATCGAGCGCGAACCGCGCACGTGGGAACGCGCGTCCGATCACACACCCGTCGTTCTGGAACTCGAACATGGCCGATGACTGGATGGTGTCGCCGAGCGACGGCGAACTCGAGGAACTCGATCGCTACCTGCGTGCGCACGCGGGCGACGAGGACCTGCTGCTCGACGGCGTGCACGGCTTCCTGACCGCGCTCGCGATCGGTCCGGCGCCAGCGAAACCGGAAGAGTGGCTGCCGGAGATCCTGCACGAACCGTTCGCCGATGCCGGCGAAGGCGAGCGCGTGCTCACCTTGCTCGCGCGCCTCAACGACGCGATCACGCCCGAACTCGAAACCGGCAGCTACGAGCCGATCCTCGGCGAACTCGACACCGAGGAAGGCCCGCCTGCGTTCACCGCTCGCGGCTGGTGCGAGGGGTTTTCGCGCGGGATCGACCTGCGCGCACCGTCGTGGGAAGGTCGGCTCGGCCACGACTCCGAACTCATGGAACTGCTGTCGCCGATCATCGCGCTCGCGATCGACGACGGCGTGTTCGAAAGCGACGCCGATTTCGCGCCGCTCGGCGACGAGGACTACGACGAATGCCTCGCGCAGATCCCGAACGCGGTCGGCGCGGTCGCCGAGTATTGGCGCTCGCACCCGCTCGCCGCCGACGAAGCGCCGCCCGAGGGCGGGGGATTGCCGCCGCGACGTCGCGGCGGGCGCTGGGTGCATTGAACCGGATCGCCCCGCGCCCCGCGCTGCGTGGGCAGCGGGGCTTCGGGGCACGTCGAACCCCGCGCGCGCAGGCGGTCAGCGGATTCAACCTCCCGACGCAGCCGGCGCACTCGCCGGTGCGGTCGGCTGGGCGCATCGCGCAGGCGCGAGCTTTTCGTCGAAATAGGCCGCGATCATCGCGTAGACGTGCTTCTTCAGCGCCGGCGTCGACAGGCCGTGCTTCGCGCCCGGATAGGTCATGAGGCGGAACGGAACCCCTCGTTGCTGCAGCGCGGCCATGAGCTTGGTCGAGTTCGCGAAGAGCACGTTGTCGTCGGCCATGCCGTGCACGAGAAGCAGCTTGTCGCTCGGCAGGCCGTCGAGCCAGTGCAGCACGTTGGACGCGGCATAGCCCTGCTGGTTCGCCTGCGGGGCATCGAGGTAACGCTCGGTGTAGTGCGTGTCGTACAGCGACCAGTCGGTCACCGGCGCGACCGCGACGCCGGCCGCGAACGCGGCGGGCGCCTTGGCGAGCAACATGAGGGTCTGGTAGCCGCCGTAGCTCCATCCGAAGATGCCGATGCGCTGCGCATCGACGTACGGCTGCGCCTTGAGCCACGCGACGCCCGCGAGCTGGTCGGCGACCTCGGCCTTGCCGAGTTGACGGAAGATCGCGTCGGAGAAACGACGGCCGCGCCGTGGCGTGCCGCGGTTGTCGAGCGCGAACACGACGTAGCCGTGCTGCGCCATGTATTGCTCGAAGTGAGCTCCCCAGGCGCGATTGACGTACTGCCGGCCCGGTCCGCCGTAGTAGGTCATGAACACGGGGTAGCGCTTGCCTTCCTCGTAGCCGAGCGGTTTGTAGACGCGATAGTAGAGATCCTGGCCGTCCTCGCTCGGCAGATGGCCGAATGCGGGCTCGACGTGACTGTCGCGATAGGGCCAATACGGGTGTCCCGGCTTCAGTTCGTTCTGCTCGATCCAGGCGATGCGGCTGCCGTCGGGCTTGCGCAGCGAAACCTGCGGCGGCGTGCGCGGATCGGAGTACGTGTCGACCCAGGCCGACGCCTCGTCGCCGAACACGGCGTCGTGCCAGCCGTCGCCCTCGCTGATGCGCCGCGCGCGGTCGGCTTCGGTGCCGTCCAGGCGCGTCGCATAGACCTGCGCCTGCAGCGGATCGTCGCGGTTTGCCGCGAAGTAGATGTTTCCACCCTTTTCGTCGACTGCGAGCAGCTTGTCGACGTCCCAGGGGCCACGCGTGAGCGCGCGACGCAGCTGGCCGTCGAGGCCGAAGACCTGCAGGTGCTTGTGGCCGTCGCGTTCGGACGCCCAGACGAAGGCGTCTTCGTTCTTGAGCCAGCGCAGGTCGTCGTTCAGGTCGATCCAGGTGGCGCTGGTTTCGCTGAGTACGGTCGTCTGGTGCCGGGTCGCGAGATCGACGACGACGAGGTCGAGTACGCGCTGGTTGCGGCTTTCGCGCTGGAAGCTCAGGCGCTTGCCGTCCGGCAGCCAGTCGACGCGCGCGAGGTAGATGTCGTCGCCGAGCTCGACCCAGTGCGTCTTGCCGCCGCGCGGCGCGACCACCCCGAGGCGCACGGCCACATTCGGCCGACCCGCCGCCGGATAGCGCTGACGCACGACCGTGCTGCGGTCGGCGTAGACCTCGGTGCGCTCGACCTCGTCGACCTTCGCCTCGTCGTAGCGCTCGAACGCGATCGCGCTGTCGTCGGGCGCCCACCAGTACCCGGTCGGGCGATCCATCTCCTCCTGCGCGACGAATTCGGCTTCGCCGTTGTGGATGGCGCCGGCGCCGTCATGGGTCAGCTGGTAGTTGAGGTTGCGCTCGAGGTCGATCACGTAGAGGTTCTGGCGGCTCACGAACGAGACATAGCCGCCGCGCGGCGACACCTTCGCGTCGTTGACCTCGAAACCCTGCGGCGTGAGCGCGCGCAGGTTCTCGCCGGGCTTGCCGTCGAGATCGAACAGCCACAGGCGCTCGTCGACGCTGAACAGCAGCTTGCGACTGTCGGGCGACCACCGATACGAAACGATCCCCTTGAGCTGCGCGATGCGCTCGCGTTCGCGACGCGCCTTCTCTGCATCGGACAGTTCTTTGTGCTCGCCGAGTGCGGCGGAGTCGACGAGGCGCTGCATCGTTCCGCTGGCGACATCGTATTGCCACAGGTCGAGCTGGTTCTGGTCGTCGTCGCGGCCGCGCAGGAAGCCGACGCGCGTGCCGTCCGGCGCGATCTTCAGCGCGCGCGGACTCGGACCGTTGAGGTCCGGGTCCGCATAGATGCGTTCGATGCTCAGGCGTTCGGCATGCACGAGGGGACTCGAAGCCAGCAGCAAGGCCGGCAGCAACAGCAGGCGGTACATGGGAAGACTCCGCAGGATCGTCGCATTAGAGCGCAGCACGCGCGCAGCGCCAAGCCGCGCGCATCACGAGTGCGGCTCGACGCTGCCGGACTCGGCGGCGAAGCGCTCGAGCCGATGCCCCAGTTCGCGCAATTCGTCGGCAAGCCGCGGCATCGGTGGCGCGCGCGCCGCGTCCTCGATGCGCGCCGCGCAGGCCGCCACCTCGTCGGCACCGATGAGACCGCTCGCGCCCTTGATGCGATGCGCTTCGCGCGCGACCGCGTCCGCGTCCTGCGCGGCGAGGCCGGCGGCGAGGGCGGCGAGGTCCTGGCGCGTGCTGTGGACGTAATCGCGCAGGAGCTCGGCATCGACGCCGGGCGGGCCTGCGTGCGGCGCTTGCGCGCCCGCGCGATCGAACGGCAGGTAGCGCTGCAGCACCGCGGCGAGCAGCTGCAGCGGCGCCGGCTTGGCGATGAAGTCGTCGATGCCCGCCGCGCGGCTGCGCTCGACTTCCGCGGTGCTCACGTTCGCGCTCATCGCGACGATCGGCCGGCGCGGCCTGAGGCCGGCGCGCTCGTCCGCGCGCACGGCTTCGGCGAGCGCATAGCCGTCGCGGCGCGGCATGTGCAAGTCGGTCAACAGCAATGCGTAACGCGCGCTGCGCCAGCGCTCGAGCGCGGCGTCGCCGTCGCCGGCGAGGGTGACGCCGACCCCGTGCTGCTCGAGGAACTCGGCGGTGAACCGGGCGAGGCGAGCGTCATACTCGAC
>NZ_DATDMY010000273.1:0-7230 GCF_036518555.1 Dokdonella sp.
GCACGGAGCGTGCGATGACGATCCGCGTGCGCATCGAGGTCGATCATCCGAGCTTGCCCGGGCACTTCCCGGGCGATCCGGTCGTGCCCGGCGTCGTGTTGCTCGACCGCATCGCGGCTGCGATCGAGCGCGACGGCGGCACGCTGCGGCGTATCCACTCGGTGAAGTTCCTCGCACCGCTGCGCCCGGGCGAAGACGCCGCCCTCGCGCTGCAGCGCGAGGGCAAGCGCGTGCGCTTCCGCATCGAGCGCGACGGCACCTCGATCCTCGGCGGCGAAGGCGAGCTCGCATGAGCGAGCACTGGAGCGCGCGCCCCGAGGGTGGCGGCCGTTTCGCGATCTGGCTGATCCGCACGATCGGCCTGCGGTGCGGTCGCGGCGCCGCGCGCCTGTGCCTGCTGCCGATCACCCTCTACTTCTTCCTCCGCCGTCCGTACGAGCGACGCGTCTCGTACGCGTTCCTCGAGCGCGCGACCGGCCGCCGCGCGAGCGCGTGGCAAGTCATGCGGCACATCCATCGCTTCGCCGGCACGATCCTCGATCGCGTCTTCCTGCTCGCCGAGCGCTACGCGCGTTTCGACGTGCGCATGCACGGCCTCGACGCGCTCACGTCGCGCATGCGGCCCGACCGCGGCGTGCTGCTGCTCGGCGCGCACGTCGGCAGCTTCGAAGTGCTGCGCGTCGCCGCCGCCGACCGCCCCGACATCAAGGTGCGGGTCGTGCTCGACACGCAGAAGACGCCCGCGCTGACCGAGTTGCTGCACGCCCTCAACCCGGACATCGGCCGCAACGTCATCGACGCGTCGC
Source organism: Dokdonella sp. (assembly GCF_036518555.1). Taxonomy (GTDB): domain Bacteria; phylum Pseudomonadota; class Gammaproteobacteria; order Xanthomonadales; family Rhodanobacteraceae; genus Dokdonella_A. The sequence goes on from NZ_DATDMY010000273.1 coordinate 807, forward strand.
GGCCGGGCACCGACATCGTGCTCGCGCTGTCGGAAGCGCTCGCCGAAGGCGCGCTCGCGACCCTGCTCGCCGACCGCGCGCGCGAACACGAAACGACGATCGACGCCGAGTTCTTCGGTGCGCCCGCGCCGTTCCCGACCGCGCCGTTCCTGCTCGGCGCGATCCTCAAGGTGCCGATCGTGCTGTGCCTGGGCATGTACCGTGGCGGCAGCCGCTACGATCTCTACTTCGAGCCGCTCGCCGACGAGCTCGCGCTGCCGCGGCGGGAACGCGAGGCGGCGCTGCGCGACGTCGTGCAGCGCTACGCCGCGCGACTCGAGCACCACGTGCGGCAGGATCCCTACAACTGGTTCAACTGGCATGATTTCTGGAATCCCGAAGGTCGCGGCGTCGAGCATGTCGCTGCTGTTCGCGCTGTCGCCGGCGACGTCGTCGTGCGCGAAGCCGGCTGACGCACCGGTCGATGCGCCGACGCTCGTCGCGTCGCTGCGCCGCGAGGTGCCTGCGCGCACCGCGTATGCCGAGGTGCGTTTCTCGGGCCTGCTCGAGCGCCCGCTGATCCTGCACGGCGAACTCGAGTACCTCGGTCCGGACCGCCTCGCCAAGCGCGTCGACACGCCGTACCGCGAACAGATGCGCGTCGAGCACGGCGAGGCGAGCGTGCAGCGCGGAGATCGGCCCGTGCGCACGTTCCCGCTCGGCCAGGCGCCGGAGCTCGAGGGCTTCCTGCGCGGCTTCGCCGCATTGCTCGGCGGCGATGCGGCGGCGCTCGAGCGCGACTTCACCATGACCGCGAGTGGCGCCGCGCGCGCGTGGCGACTCGTGCTCGAACCGCGTGATGCGCGCCTCGCGCGCCGCATTCGCGAAATCCGCGTCGATGGCTCGGACGCGACGCCGCGATGCTTCACCACGCGCGAGGGCGACGGCGACGTCAGCGTGCTGCTCGTCGATCGCCTTGCCGACGCGAAGCTGGCCGTGCAGGTGTCGCAGCCGCAGGTCGACGCGCTGTGCCGCGGCATCGACGCACGATGACGCGCGCACACGGCCACGCGATCGAGCGCACGAGCGCAGCGACGCGCTCGAATCGGGCGCCATGACGCCGGCCACGCGGCGCTGGTCGTTGCTCGGCGCCTGGCTGCTCGCGCTCGCCGCGCTGGCGGCGTACGCGCTGCACACGCTGCACGTGAGCACCGACCTGCGCAGCTTCATGCCGCCGCCGCGCACGCCGGACCAGACGTTGCTCATGGAGCAGATCGGCGAAGGCCCGGGTTCGCGACTGCTGCTGCTGTCGATCGAGGGCGCGCCCGAGGCGCGCCTGGCCGAACTGAGCCGCGGCTTGGTCGCGGCCCTGCGCGCCGACGCGCACTTCGAGCAGGCGATCAACGGCGCGTTCGATCCGTCCGCGCTCGACGAGAAGCTGCTTCCGTACCGCTGGCTGCTGTCACCCACCCTCGACGCGCACGCGCTCGATGCGGACTATCTCGCCGACCAGCTCGGCCAGCGCGTCGAGGACCTCGCCTCGCCCGCGGCGACGCTGCTGAAGCCGTTGCTGCCGCGCGATCCGACGCTCGAGGTGCTCGCGCTCGCACAGCGCTGGTCGCCGCCGAAGGCGCCGATCGTGCGCGATGGCGTCTGGTTCTCTTCCGACGGCGCGGCACTGCTGCTCGCGCAGACGCGGGGCGCGGGGTTCGATCCGGCCGCCCAGGGGGCGGCGATCGACGCGCTGCAGGCGGCGTTCCAGGCGCTGCCGGGCGCCGGCGCGGCCACGCTCGCGATCAGCGGGCCGGGATGGTTCACCGTGCTCATCAACGAGCGCACGCGTGCCGAGGCGGACCGCATCGGCCTCGTCAGCACGCTCGGCTTCCTCGTCCTGCTCGTGCTCGCCTATCGCAGCCTGCCGTCGCTGCTGCTCGCGGGTCTGCCCGTGCTGAGCGGCGGCGTCGCCGGGGCCGCCGCGCTCGCACTGCTGTTCGGCAGCGCGCACGGCATCACGCTCGCGTTCGGCTTCACCCTGCTCGGCGTCGCCCAGGAATATCCGATCCGCGTGCTCAGCCATCGCCGCGAGGGCGAGGATGCGCTCGCGAGCGTGCGTGCGCTATGGCCGCTGCTCGCGACCGCGATCGTTTCCGCCGCGATCGCCTATCTCGCGTTCTTCGCGTCCGGCGTGACCGGCCTGCAGCAGCTCGCCGTATTCACGATCGCGGGACTGCTCGCTGCGGGCCTCAGTACGCGCTTCCTGTTGCCGCGCGTGCTGCCGGAGCGGTTCCGCGACGTCGCGGGCCGCGCCTGGCTCGCGCGCGCGGTGGGCACGCTCGATGCGTTGCCGCGACCGCGCTGGCTGCCGTGGCTGCTCGCACTGCTCGGCCTGGTCGTGCTGTGGCGTACGCCGGGCCCGATGTGGGAGAACGACCTCGCCGCACTGACGCCCGTGCCGCAGGACCTGCTCATTCGCGACGCGAAGCTGCGCGGCGAACTCGGCGCGCCGGACGTGCGCTACCTGCTCGTGCTGCATGCGACCGACGCCGATGGCGTGCTCGCGTTGTCCGAGTCGATCGAACCACGCCTCGATGCGCTGGTGCGGCGCCACGCGCTCGACGCGGCCGAACTGCCGAGCCGCTACCTGCCGAGCCTCGCGACCCAGCGCGGGAGGCAGGCGAAGCTGCCGGATCGCGCGACGCTCGAGCGCGCGCTCGCGCAAGCGAGCGCGGACCTGCCGTTCCGCGCCGGCGTGTTCGCGCCCTTCGTCGACGACGTCGAGGCCGCGCGCACGCTCGAGCCGCTCACGCCCGCCGCGTTCGCGTCGTCGCCGCTCGGTGCACGCCTTGCCGCGATGCTGGTCCATCGCGAGGACGAATGGCTCGGCCTCGCGACGTTGTCGGGCGTGCACGACGCCGCTGCGCTCGATGCGCTCGCCGGGGCGACGCACGGCGCCGTGCGCCTGCTCGACCTCAAGGCCGCTTCCGAGTCGCTCGTCGTCGCCTACCGCGAGCGCATCCTGCGCGCGCTCGGCCTCGCGCTCGGCCTGCTCGCGCTCACCGTCGTCGTCGCGCTGCGCAGCGCCCGCCGCGCCTGGCACGTGCTCGCGCCGATGTCGCTCGCGACCCTGCTCGTGATCGTGGTGGAACGCGCGAGCGGACTGTCGTTGTCGCTGTTCCACCTCGTCGCGGTCACGCTCGCGGCCGGGCTCGGCCTGCACTACGCGCTGTTCTTCGAGCGACCGGTCGCCGATCCGGCCGAAGCGCGCCGAACCCTGCATGCGACGCTCGTCTGCGTCGCATCGGCGTTGCTCGTGTTCGGCCTGCAGGCATGGTCGTCGCTGCCGGTGCTGCGCGCGATCGGCCTCACCGTCGCGCTCGGCGTCGGCTTCCACTTCTGCCTGTCGATCCTGATGGCACGCGCGCGCCGCTGAGGCGTCAGCCGTCGAAGCCGTCCGCGAACAGCGCGTCGCCCGCGATCGGAACGAGCCTGAAGCTCAGCGTCTGGTCGTCCGCGGTGAGGCCCGAGCCGACGATGACGCCGTCCGCGTTGATCGCGCGGGCGATCTGGAAGCGCGCGAACGTGCCGTGGTCGTCGACGACGTCGTAAAGGTCGTAGACGGTGCCGTCGCGCAGCACCCATGCCTTGAGCCCGGGCACGCAACCGCTCGCGCTGCCGATGCCGGCGCTGCCGACGATCACGCCGGACGCGTTGATCGCGGCGGCGCAGCCGTTGTCCTGGTCGAGCGTCGCGCCCGCGATCTCGGTGAAGCTGCCGTCGGCCGCGAACACGACCGGCACGAGTTTCGGCGCGGACACCGCGAGGCCGAGGCCGACGACGACGCCCGCGTCGTTGACCGCGGTAGCGATGCTCGGGAACGCTTCGGTCATCTCGCCCAGGGCGGAAACGCTCGCGGTGCCGACCTGGCCACCGATCGCGTGGACGTTGGACGAGTGCTGGTTCCAGTGCCCGACGAGGCGCCCGCTCGCGTTCACCGCGGCCCAGCGCGCCTGCTGGAACTCGACGCCCGCGTCCTGCAGCCCGTAGTCGACGAGCCCGGATGCGGTGGTCCAGACGAACGCGCGTTCCTGCGCAGGCTGGCCGAAACCGCCGACGATCTCGCCGCCGTCGCCGATGTCCCGTGGCGAGACGTACGCGCCGTCGCTGCCCGCGATCACGAGCGGTTGCGCCGACACGGCCGGGTCCCACAGCAGGGCCACCTGCGGGTTCTGGTAGTCGTTGAACGTGCCGACGATCTGGCCGGCGTTGTTGATCGCTTCGGCGAAGCCGTCGCCGAGCCCGGGCAGCTCGAGGTCGTGCAGCGTGCCGTCGGCATCCCACAGGGCCGCGCGTCCGTTGAAGTCGGCGTCGAGGTAGCGACCGACGACCTCGCCGGCGTCGTTGATGTCCTGCGCGATCACCGCGCTGCCGCCGGGCGCCTCGATCGTCACGAGGTGGTAGAGCGGGGCCTGCGTGCCCGCGAGTGCGGGCGAGCTCGCCGCCGCGGCGATGGCGGCGGGCAGCAGCGAACGGAGGCGGGGAACGGAACGGAACGGACGCAGGGTCATCGGAACCTCGGAAACGGAAGGGCGGCAGGACGCACCGCCGACCATCGGCGAAGCGGGTGCAGGCGGCATGTAAAAACCGTGTATCGGGCGTGTATGCGCGTGGCTTGCGCTCAATGCAGGGCGGTTTCGAGCGCGGCGATGCTGCGTTCGCCGGCGAGTTCGCGCGCCCGCGCGAGCGCACCGTCGGCCTGGGTCGGCTGGCCGAGCGCGTGGTAGACGAGCGCCGCGCTCGCCGCCGCGCGCAGGTCGCGATCGGCCCAGGCCGCGATGCGGCCATGCACGGACCCGGCCTCGTCGACCCGGCCCGCGGCGAGCAGGGCACGCACGTAGGGCAGGCCGACGCGCACGAGTTCCTCGGGCACTGCGCGCGCGGTCGCGCGCGCCATCGCATCCGCGTAGCGCTGCAGCGCGAGCTCGGGGCGCCGCTCCGCCTCGGCCTGTTCCGCGCCGGCGAGCGCGAGCAGCACGGCGGCACCCGGGTCCGCGCCCGCGCCGTCGCCGGGCGCGAGCACCCACGCACGCAGGCGCTCGATCTCCGCCGCGGCATCGGCGACGGCACCGGACCGCTGCAACGCGCGGATGCGCACGCACCAGGCCTGCACGTACTGCTCGCGATTGAACGCGGCGAGCACCGGGGTCAGCGCACCGGCCGCGTACTCGGCCGCGCGCGCAGGCTCGTCGCGTTCGAGCGCGATGTCCCCGGAGAGGGACTCGGCGAGCGCGCGCGCGATCGCATCGGCGTCCGGATCACTCGCGTCGCGCAGGCGCGCGAGCAGCACCTCGGCCTCGTCGAGCCTGCCGCTGCCGGCGAGGGCCGCCGCGCGTGCGAACGCGAACTGCCAGCGCCGGCGCGGGTTGCCGTTCTCGCCATCGGCGGCGACGAACGCGCTGCTCGTCGCGAGCGCGCCCTCATGGTCGAGCAATGCGAGTTGCGCCTCGACGAGGGTCACCTCGGTCGCGGCGAGCGCATCGACGGCGGCCAGCTCGCGCAGGCGCGCGCGGACGCGCTCCAGCAGCGGTAGCGCATTCGCGGGCTGGCCGCGCTGCATCGCGTTGATGGCGAGGTTGAGGTCGATCGCGGCCACGCCGAGCGGGTCGTTGCCGGCCTCGAACAGCGTGCGCGCGCGCCCGAAATCGGCGGCAGCCGCCTCGAGCTGCACGCGCTGGCTCGCGACGCCGCCGCGCCCGAGGTACGCGTGCGCGAGCACGTCCGGATCGTGCGCATCCTCCGCGATGCGGATCGCGTCGGCATAGAGGCGATCGGCGTCGTCGAGCCGCGCGAGGCGGAAATTCGCCGATGCGAGCGTGTTGGCGACGCGCGCGCGCAAGCCCGCGTCCGCATCCGGCGCGAGCGTCGCGAACAGGTCGGCCGCCTGCCGGCGGCTGCCTTCGTAGTCGCCCGAGAAGAAGGCGAGGCGCGCGCGGATCAACGCGATCTCCGGACTCGCCTGCAGGCCCGGCGCGGCCTGTTCGACGAGGCGGCGTGCGACGTCGAACTGGTTCGCGAGCAGCGCCGCATTCGCGCGCTGGCGCAGCGTCGCCGCCGCGAGTGCATCGTCGCCGTCCTCGTCGGCGGGCGGCGTGCGGCCGAGCTTGATCAGCAGCTCGTCGGTCGCATCGCGCGTCGCGCGCAGCGGGTCGGCCGCGCGGGCGTCGATCGCGAGGTCGCGCATGCTGCCGTGCGCATCGAGCCGCACGTGCCACTGATCGCGCTCGCGCGCGACGCGCGGCGACACGCGCCATGCGGCAGGCAGGTCGACCCCGTCGTCGCCGCGGGCCTGCACCTGGGCGACGACGGTTTCGCTCGGCGTGGTCGCGAGGCCGCCGCGACGCAGCTCGGTCGCGATCAGGTCCATGAGTCCGAGGCGCAGCCAGGCCCA
>NZ_DATDMY010000274.1:0-11204 GCF_036518555.1 Dokdonella sp.
GTTCACGTGGGACGGGACCGTGGTCGGCGTAGGCGCGGCGGCGCCGCGCGGCGCGCTACCGTAGCCGAAGCGGTGGCTGCGCAGCCAGCGACGCGGCCGCTCGTTCAATCGGCCTTCAGCAGGTCGGCGATGAGCGCGGCATGGCGCACGGCCTGGACTTCGCGGCGCAGCCGCTGGCAGGACACGATCGCGCGCAAGTCGGCCAGCGCGTCCGCGAACTGGTCGTTCACGACGAGGTAGTCGAAGTCACCGGCATGGGCGACCTCATCGCGCGACTCGGCCAGCCGGCGCGCGATGGCCACGGCGTCGTCCGAGGCGCGATTGCGCAACCGGCGCTCGAGTTCCGCGCGCGACGGCGGCAGGATGAACACGCTGATGCAGTCGGGCATCGCCGCGCGCACCTGGCGCGCGCCCTGCCAGTCGATCTCCAGCAGCACGTCGCGTCCCTGCGCGAGCAGCGGCTCCACCGCCGCGCGCGACGTGCCGTAGAGGTTGCCGAACACCTCCGCGTGTTCGAGGAACGACCCGTCGGCGACCATGCGCTCGAACACGCCGCGATTGACGAAGTGGTAGTGCTCGCCGTCGCGGTCGTTCGGGCGCGGCGGCCGCGTCGTGTGCGAGATCGACAGCGCGATGCCGGGCTCGCGCTCGAGCAGCGCGTTGACGAGGCTCGACTTGCCCGCCCCGGACGGTGCCGCGACGATGTAGAGGCAACCGCTCATTCGAGGTTCTGCACCTGCTCGCGCATCTGCTCGATGAGCACCTTGAGCTCGACGGCGGCATTGGTGGTGCGCGGATCGGCGGCCTTGGAGCCGAGCGTGTTGGCCTCGCGGTTGAATTCCTGCATGAGGAAATCGAGGCGGCGGCCGACCGCTTCCTTCAGGCCGAACACGCGGCGCGCCTCGGCGACGTGCGCGGTGAGTCGATCCAGCTCCTCGTCGACGTCGATGCGCTGCAGCTGCAGCACGACTTCCTGCTCGACGCGGCCGGGTTCGAGCGGCATCTTGAGTTCGGCCAGGCGCGTGTCGAAGCGCGCGCGCAGCGCGCTGCGCACCTCGGGCAGGTGCGCACGCACATCGGCGACGATGCGCTCGATCGCGTCGAGACGCTCGCGCAGGAAGACCCCGAGCCGCTCGCCTTCGCGCCCGCGCGCCGCGACCATGTCGTCGAGCGCGGCGTCGAGCAGGCGCAGGGCCGCCTGGCGCAGCGACTCCTGGTCGGCGCCCTGGTCGAGCAGCACGCCGGGCCAGCCGAGCAGCGAGGCGAAGTCGACGTGCAGCTGCGGGAACTTCGCCGCGAGCATCTGCGCGGTATCGGCGAGCCGCGCGACGAGCGCCTCGTCGACGGCGATCTCCGCCGCGCTCGTGGCGGCCGGCTTCCAGCGCAGGCCGAGGTCGACCTTGCCGCGCGCGAGCCTCGTCGCGACGCGCTCGCGCACGGCCGGTTCGAGCGCGCGCAGCTCTTCGGGCAGGCGCAGTCCGAGTTCGAGATAGCGGTGGTTGACCGAGCGCAGCTCGATCGCCAGCGAGCCGTGTCCGGTATCGGCCTCGGCGCTGGCAAAGGCGGTCATGCTACGCAGCATCGGCGGGCCCCGCGCGGGTACGAAAGGGGCGCAATGGTAAACTCCGCGGCCCAATTGCCAAAGCGCCCCCGCATGACGGCTTCCGCCCCGAGTTCCACGCGCCCGTCCGGCCGCGCCGCCGACCAGTTGCGCCCGGTGGTCATCCAGCGCCACTACACGCGCCACGCCGAAGGTTCGGTGCTCGTCGCTTTCGGCGATACGCGCGTGCTCTGCACCGCGAGCGTGGAGGAGAAGGCGCCGCCGTTCCTGCGCGGCAAGGGCGAAGGCTGGGTCACCGCGGAATACGGCATGCTGCCGCGAGCGACCGGCCAACGCACCCAGCGCGAGGCCGCGCGCGGCGGCCAGGGCGGCCGCACGATGGAAATACAGCGCCTGATCGGGCGCAGCCTGCGCGCCTGCATCGATCGCCAGGCGCTCGGCGAACGCACGATCACGCTCGACTGCGACGTGCTGCAGGCGGACGGCGGCACGCGCACCGCGGCGATCACCGGCGCCTACGTCGCGCTTGCCGATGCGATCGGCTGGCTCAAGGCGCGCCACCTGCTCAAGCGCGACCCGCTCTTCGGCGCGGTCGCCGCCGTGTCGGTCGGCATCGTCAACGGCACGCCGATGCTCGACCTCGACTACGCCGAGGACTCCGCCTGCGACACCGACATGAACGTGGTCATGAACGACGGCGGCGGCTTCATCGAAGTGCAGGGCACTGCGGAAGGCCATGCATTCCGCCGCGACGAACTCGACGCGTTGCTGGCGCTCGCCGGCAAGGGCGTCGCCGAACTGTGCGCATTGCAGCGCGAAGCGCTCGCGCGCGACGCATGACCGCGCGCATCGCCCAGGTCGCGCTGATCGTGCGCGATTACGACGAGGCGATCGCATGGTTCGCCGGCGCGCTCGGCTTCATCCTGCTCGAGGACACCGACCTCGGTGGCGGCAAGCGCTGGGTGCGGATCGCCCCCGCGGCCGATGCGGCGTTCACGTTGCTGCTCGCGAAGGCGGCGAACGAGCGCCAGCTCGGCGCGGTCGGCGACCAGCACGGCGGTCGCGTCGGCTGGTTCCTGCACACCGACGATTTCGCGCGCGACCATGCGCGGCTCGCGGCGGCGGGCGCACGCTTCGACGGGCCGCCGCGCCACGAGGCCTACGGCACCGTCGTCGTGTTCACCGACCTGTACGGCAATCGCTGGGACCTGATCGGGCCGCACGCGTGAGCGGGTCCGCGAAGCTCGTGCTCGCGAGCGGCAATCGAGGCAAGCTGGTCGAGATGCGCGAGCTCCTCGCCGGCGAAGGCCTCGACCTGGTCTCGCAAGCGGAACTCGGCATCGACGACGTCGAGGAAACCGGCGCGACCTTCGTCGAGAACGCGCTGCTCAAGGCGCGCCATGCCGCGCGCGCGACCGGAATGCCCGCGCTCGCCGACGACTCCGGCTTGTGCGTCGACGCGCTCGGCGGCGCGCCCGGCCTCTACTCTGCGCGCTATGCGGGCGCCGGCGGCGACGCCGCGGCGAACATCGCGAAGCTGCTCGATGCGCTGCGCGACGTGCCCGACGGGCGACGCACGGCGCACTTCCATTGCACGATCGTGCTGCTGCGCGCGGCCGACGATCCGGCGCCGCTGATCGCCGAAGGTCGCTGGCACGGACACATCCTGCACGCGCCGCACGGCGCGAACGGCTTCGGCTACGACCCCGTGTTCTTCGATCCCGCACTCGGTGCGGGCGCGGCCGAACTCGAACCGGCGACGAAGAACCGCGTCAGTCATCGCGGACTTGCGCTCGCGCGCCTGCGCGAGCTCATGCGCGGCCTGGCGCGTCGCGACCGCCTACAATGAGCGCATGCCGCTGATCGCGCCGCCGCTGTCGCTGTACGTGCACGTCCCGTGGTGCGTACGCAAATGCCCGTACTGCGACTTCAACTCGCACGCGCAGAACGGCGCGCTGCCGGTCGACGAGTACGTGCGCGCGCTGCTCGCCGACCTCGACCGCGACCTCGCCGCGTTCGGCACCGCGCTCGAACGACGTCCGCTCGCCAGCGTCTTCTTCGGCGGCGGCACGCCCAGCCTGTTCCCACCCGACGCGATCGCGCGCGTGCTCGACGGCGTCGCCGCGCGGCTGGACCTGCCGCGCGAAGCGGAAGTCACGCTCGAGACGAATCCCGGCACGGTCGAGCACGGCCGCTTCGACGGCTACCTCGCCGCCGGCGTGAACCGCCTCAGCCTCGGCGTGCAGAGCTTCGACGACGACAAGCTGCGCCGGCTCGGCCGCATCCACTCTGCCGGCGACGCCGAACGCGCGGTCAGGCAGGCGCAGGATGCGGGCTACGCGAACATCAACCTCGACCTCATGTACGCGCTGCCGGATCAGACGCTCGAGGGAGCGCTCGACGACGTCGCCCGCGCACTCGCGCTCGAGCCCGCGCACGTCTCGCACTACCAGCTCACGCTGGAGCCGAACACGCTGTTCGCGGCGAAACCGCCGCGACTGCCCGACGAGGACTGCGCGTGGGACATGCAGGAGGCATGTCAGGTCGCGCTGGCCGACGCCGGTTACGCGCAGTACGAGGTGTCCGCCTACGCGCGCGCGGGCCGTCGCGCGGCGCACAACCTCAACTACTGGCGTTTCGGCGACTACCTCGGCATCGGCGCCGGCGCGCACGGCAAGATCAGTGATGCATCGCGCACGCGCGTCGTGCGCACGACGAAGCTGAAACTGCCGCGCAGCTACCTCGAACGCGCGGAGCGCAGGGACGCGTTCGGAACCGCGAACGACGTGTCTCCCGTCGAGCTGCCGTTCGAATTCATGATGAACGCACTGCGCCTCGAGGAAGGCGTCGACGCGACGCTGTTCGGCGAACGTACGGGGCTCGCGGCCGACGCGATCGCAGCGCCGCTCTCGCGGGCGCGCGCACGCGGCTGGATGATCGAGGACCCCGGGCGCCTCGCCGCGACCGCGCTCGGGCGGCGCTTCCTCAACGACGTGATCGGCTCGTTCCTGCCGGATGGCGTGGGCTGAGGGGCGACGTCGAGTTGTCCGCTTGGCCCTGCCCTTCCCCAGTCCCGCATCCTGACCCCGCACACCCAGCCCTCAACCCTCAGTCCCCCGAGACAGCATGCTAGAACCCATCACCCTCCACTGCCCGTACTGCGGTGAAGCCTTCGAGACGCAGGCCGACACGTCGGCCGGCTCGCAGCGCTACATCGAGGATTGCGCGGTCTGCTGCCGCCCGATCGAGGTCGCGCTCGAGATCGGCGACGACGGCGAACTGCGCCACGTCGGCACGTCGACCGACCGCGATTGAACGCGCCGGCGCGCGCGTCTACACTGCGCGCCGCCTCAGGTGCCCTGCCCGCACACGCGTGCAAGGTGAAACGGGAAGCCGGTGCGAATCCGGCGCTGCCCCCGCAACGGTTAGCGAGCCACGCCCCGATCTCATGCCACTGTCGCGCCGCGACGGGAAGGCGATCGGGGCCGATGCAGCGGGACGTCCCGCGCATCACTCGCAAGCCCGGAGACCGGCCCGGGGTTTTGCGCCTCCGCGCGAAGCGGAGGCGCCTGGCTCCAGGCGTTGCGGCGGGCAACGGACGGGCATGGACGTCTGGACGTCCGTGCGCGCGCTTTCGCCGCCCCTGGTTTACGCGGGTGTGCGAAGGAGACCGACCATGTTGCGCCTTTCCATTGTTTCGATCGCGGCGTCCGCCGCGCTGTGCGCGAGTGCGCGCGCGGACGACACCGAGTTGCAGCCGACGGTGCAGGTGACCGCATCGCGCGTCGCCGAAACCGTCGACGAAACGCTTGCCGACGTCAGCATCGTCACGCGCCAGGACATCGACGCGAGCGTCGCGCGCGACGTCTACGACCTGTTGCGCCTCGAAGCCGGGGTCGACCTGTACCGCACCGGCGGCGCCGGCCAGCAGACCTCGCTGTTCCTGCGCGGCTCGAACTCGAACCAGGTGCTCGTGCTCATCGACGGCGTGCGCGCGGCCGCGGCGACGACCGGGGCGTTCGCCTTCGAGCAGCTGCCGCTCGACGCGATCGAGCGGATCGAGATCGTGCGCGGTCCCCGCGCGAGCTATTGGGGCTCCGACGCGCTCGGCGGCGTGATCCAGATCTTCACGCGCAGGCTCGACGGTCCGCGCGTCGCCGCTTCCTACGGCAGCTACCGGGATGCGGACGCGAGCGCGGGCATCGGCCACTGGGACGGCGCCAACGGCGTGAGCATCCAGGTCGGCGCGCGCCACGTCGGCGGCTTCTCGGCGACGAATCCGGGAATCTGCAACGGACCCGACGACCCGTACTGCAGCTACGACCCCGACGACGACGCCTATCGCAACAGCAACCTCGTCCTGCGCGGCGCGCACGAGTTCGGAAGCCAGCGGCTGTCGGCGTCGCTGTACCGGAGCCAGGGCCAGTCCCAGTTCGACCAGGGCTATACCGACGTCATCGACCAGACCGCAGGCGTCGAGCTCGCGGGCGAACTCGCGCCCGGCTGGAACCATCGGATCGCGCTCGGCCACACGCGCGAGGACCTCGACACGCCCGCCTATGGCACGCTCTACCGCACGCGCCGCGCGAGCCTGTTGTGGCAGAACGAGTTCCAGCCCGGCGAAGGCCAGCGGCTCGTCGCCGGCCTCGACGTCGTGCACGACGAGGGCGAGACGCGCGACACGTTCGCGGGCAGCGCGCGGTACGACGAAAGCCGCAACGGCCGCGCATTGTTCGGCGGCTGGCGTGCGACGTCGGGCGCGTTCGACGCCGAGCTGTCCGCTCGCTACGACCACGACAGCGACTTCGGCGGGGCGACCACCGGCTCGCTCGCGCTCGGCTGGCGCGCGAGCGACGCCTGGCGCGCGTACGCGAGCTTCGGCCAGGGCTTCCGCAGCCCGACCATGAACGAACTCTACGATCCGGGCTACGGCGGCTACTACGCCGGCAATCCCGAACTCGATCCCGAACGCTCGCGCAGCGCCGAACTCGGCCTCGAGTACGTCCCCTCGCCCGACCAGCGGCTCAAGGCGAACCTGTATTCGACCCGCGTCGAGGACCTCATCAGCTTCACCGGCACGCAGAACCAGGCGATCAACATCGCGCATGCGCGCATCGATGGCGCCGAACTGGCCTGGAACGGGCGCTTCGGCGCCTGGTCCGCGCGAGCCAACTACACGTGGGAAGACGCGCGCGACGGCGACACCGGCGCCCGGTTGCTGCGCCGCGCGCGCAGCAAGGCGTCCGCCGTCGTCGAGCGCGCGTTCGGTGCGCGCTTCAGCGCGGGCGCCGAAATGCAGTACGCGGGCCGCCGGGAAGACATCGGCGGCGTCCAGCTGCCCGCGTACGCATTGCTCAACCTGCGCGCGCGCTGCGCGCTCGGCGACGCCTGGAGCGTGAGCGCGCGCGCGGAGAACATCACCGACCGCGCGTACGAGCTCGTCCACGGCTACGACACCGCAGGCCGTTCCGGCTGGATCGAGGTGACCTGGCAGCCGCGCGCACGCTGACCGAACGCCCCTGTTCCCGCGCACGCGCGGCGTGCCAGAATGGTCGCGACGCCGGCGCGCGGCGCCGGCATGGGGAGCCGGCCGGGCGCCGGCCCGATCCGCGCCGCAGGCGCGGCGCACGCGAATGGGGACGTTCGGCGGATGACGAGCGGCGAGCGAACGCCAGGCGGCACCCGTACAGGCGGACAGGAGCGGCTGCCCAGCCTTGGTCGCCGCTCCGACCTGCCGCCGCGCGTGCGCAATCTCCTCGAGGGCCTGCAGCAGCACGCCGCAGGCTGGTTCGAGCCCGCGCTCGCGCGCTCGCTCGTCGACATCGACACCAGCCTGTTCCGCATGGCGGAGCGGTCGGGCAACAGCGCCGAACAGCAACGCCGGTTCGAAGCGATGCGCGCGCTGAAGCAGGCGAACGCGAGCGTGCAGCAGCGCTTCCAGCACCACCTCGAAGCCGACCTCGCGCAGGTTCGTACGGCCGCGGCGACCGCCCACGCGCAAGTCCCCCAGGCGACGTCGTCGCTCGAACTCGTCGACGCCGCGGTCCTCGAGGAAGATCTCGGCCTACAGGAGATCGCGGGCAAGGCGGACATCCGCAACAGCCAGGCGCTGCACGCCTACACGCATCGCTTCGCGGTCATCGCCGGCAGCGCGGTGCCACCGATCGAAGCCGTGCCGCTGGGGCCGACCCGCGTCGCCGACGCGTTCCGCTACGCGCTGTCCGAGGTCGAACTCGACCTCGAACACCGCCTGTTCGCCTATCGCCAGTTCGATCGCGCCGTGATGGCGACGCTCGCCCCGTTCTACGACCGCATCAACACCTGGCTCGGCGGCCAGCGCGTGCTGCCCAACCTGCAGCATCCCTCGTTCCGGCGCCCCGACGGCCCGCATGCGGCCGACGCGTCGACCGGGGCGCCGGAAACGCCCGACGCGCAAGCGGCCGGCGAAGCGCCCGCGGTCGCGCGCGCCGCGCAGGCGACTCCGGATGCGGAGTTGTTCGGCACCCTGCGCGACCTGCTCGGCGCCAAGCGGCGCGCCGAAGGCGGGGCTGGAGCCGGCGCGGCGGCGCACCAGCCGGCGAGCCGCGAAGACCTGCAGAGCGTGCTCGGCGCGCTGCAGCGCGCGCCCACCACGGCGGCGCAGCAGGCGCGCTACGACAGCGAGCACTTCAAGAACACGCTGCTGGTGAAGTTGCGTCGGGCGAGCCCCGAGGGACGCCCACTCGGGCTCGGCGACGAGGATCTCGATACGGTCGACCTCGTCGGCATGCTGTTCGACTACGTCGTGCGCAACGTTCGCGAGGGCAGCGGCGCGCGCTCGCTGCTGGGCCGCCTGCACGTGCCGGTGCTGCGCGTGGCGCTCGGCGACAAGAGCTTCTTCACGCGTCGCGACCATCCCGCGCGCGAACTGCTCAACACGATCGCCGAGACCGGCGCGCACTGGTTCGACGACTCCGACACCGACCCCGACCTCGCGCGCAAGATGCAGATGGTCGTCGACCACGTGAGCGCGAACTTCGACGGCGATGTCGGCGTGTTCGAGCACCTGCTCGGCGACCTCGGCAAGCACATGCAGCTGCTCGCGCGGCGCGCCGAGGTGGTCGAGCGGCGCAACATCGATGCCGCCCGCGGCCGGGATCGCCTCGAGGTCGCCCGCGAGGCCGCGCGCGCGGCGGTGATCCGGGTCCTGCAGGCGACGATACCCGCGCCGCGCGTGCGCTCGCTGCTCGAGCAGGCATGGACCGACGCGCTCGCGCTCAGCGCGTTGCGCGACGGTCCCGAAGGCAGCGAGTTCAAGCGCCGCGTCGAAGTCGCCGAGACGATCGCGCGACGCGGTCTCGCGCCGCTCGGCGACACGCCCGACGACGATGCCGTGCGACAGGAGCTCGAAGGCGGCCTGCACCAGGTCGGCCTGCACGGCGACGACGTGCGCGGCCTGGTGGACAACCTGTTCACGCGCACGCCGACGCCGGAGGCTTCCGCGCAACTCCAGCGCATCGACGAAGCGCTCAAGGACAAGCCGCGCCTGGGCAGCCAGAACACGCCGGCTGCGCCTGCGCGCGCGACGCCGCCGCCCATGACGCCCGCGGAGGCCGAGATGCTCCAGCAGCTCAAGCGCACGCCATTCGGCACCTGGTTCGAGTTCGTGCGCAACCAGCAGGGCGACACGGTCCGCCGCAAGCTCGCCTGGTTCTCGCCGCTGACCGGCCACTGCCTGTTCGTGAACCAGCGCGGCGTGCGCGTCGACGACCACACGCTCGAACAGGTCGCGCGCGACATGGCGCGTGGCCAGATACGTCCCGTCGCGAGCGAACAGGGCTCGCTGATCGACCGCGCGTGGAAGGCGATCATCGGGCTGCTGCGCACGCACGAGCCCGCGCGCGCGACTGCGGGAGCCGCGCCATGAACGAGAAGCGCAGGCTGCCGCGCAAGCGCCCTGACGTCGCGCTGCACGTGACCGACACGATGACCGGCGAAGTGCTCGGTCACCTCGGCAATATCTCGATGGAAGGCATGTTGCTGCTCGCGCAGCGACCGATCGCGGACGACGCGCTCTACCAGTTTTCGTTCCACCTGCCGGATGCGCACGGGCGGCTGTATCCGATCGAAGTCGGCGTGCACGAACAGTGGAGCGCGCCCGGCACGATGCGCGGGCAGAACTGGGTCGGCTTCCGCTTCGTCGACATCGCGCCCGACGACGCCGGCGTGCTGCGCGACTGGCTCATGCACGCGCAGGATTTCGTCGACTGAAACGCGGCCGCGTGGGCGATGCCCGCGGCGATGCGCTCAGAGCGCCACGACGCGCTCGGGGCTGGCCGCGTAGGCGCGCAGGAAGAATTCGACCGTAGCGCGGATGTGGGTTTCGATGTCCTGCTCGGTGAACGGACCCGAGCACCCGCACATCAGGCGCGCATGCAGTTCGCCCTTGAGCAGCGCGAAGAACTGCGACGACGCACGCGGGATGTCGCCGATCACGAGCTGGCCGGCTTCGACCTCGTGGCGCAGGAACTGCTGGAAACCGCTCTGTACGCGCTGCGGCCCGGCTTCCCAGAACATCTGCACGAGCTTTTCGGACATGCCCGTGCCCGACGTGAGCAGGCGATGCAGCGAGATCGACTCGGGCGCGGTCACGAGCGCGAAGAACGCGCGCGCGATCGCCTCGAGCTGGCGGCGTACCGGCCCTTCGACGTCGATCTCGAACAGCGTCGCCGGCATCTGCTCCTCGCAACGGGCGCGGATCGCGGCGAAGAACAACGTTTCCTTGTCGGTGAAGTGGCTGTAGACGGTGAGCTTGGACACGCCGGCCTCGGCCGCGATCGCGTCCATGCTCGTGCCCTCGAAGCCGGTGAGCGGAAACAGGCGTTTTGCCGCATCGAGGATGGCGGCACGCTTTTCGAGGTCTTTCGGACGACCCGGTCCGCACGTTTTGGCGATGGCTGCGTTCATGTCGACGAATACTAGCTGGACTACCGAGTACAGATTCGATACTATACCCGCAAGTTCACCAAATGGTGGCGACCACTCGCGGTTTCCATACCGGCCCCGCGAAGAGGCGCTGCCGCGCCGCTCCCGGGATTATGCCGCCTGACGCCTGTCAGGCGTAGGCCATGACGGGTCGGACATGCTTGTTTTCGTTCGCTTTGACAGTCTCTCGCCGCACCGTCCGGGTCTTTCTCCCTCCCCCGCGACCGGACGGTGCGGTCGGGAGCTCTCGTGGCGCGGTGCTTCGCCCGCACGAGGGGAGTCGGGTCGAACCCGGCGGATCCATGGCATACGTCTTGCTGGAGTGCGGCGCCATGCAACCTTTTCCTTCGTCAATGCATCAGATGGCCGCGACGAGCCGTGGCCGACCGATCGGGGTACGGCGATGAACGCTACGGGATCGACGGGCGCCGGTGCGTCCGCTGCGGCCAGTGACGCCAGTCTTGCCTTGCGCATCGCCCAGCGCGCGTTCGCGCCGCTCCTGGAGCGCGACGTGCGACACACGGCGTTCCGCTTCGCGCAGCTGCGCACTGGCGCGCGACGCGTGCTGTCCGCACTGTCCGCGGACGACCGCGTCCGCTTCACGCGCTGGCTCGCGCTGCACTGCGCCGCTGCGGCGCCCGATGCGCGCGAGCTCGCGGAGCGCCGCCTCGCACGCATC
>NZ_DATDMY010000275.1:0-3888 GCF_036518555.1 Dokdonella sp.
GTGCAGCTCGACACGAGCACCGGGGCGCAGGACTACATCGGCCTCGACCTGTTCGCGCCGGACGCCGCGAACGCGCACGTGATCCTGCCGGACATCGACCTCGCGGGCATGAACATCGCGGGCGGCGACTTCGTCGACGACGATTTCAGTCGCGAATGGATGGTCGACTACTACTACAACGAGCTCTACACGCTCGACACCACCGACGGCACGAAGACACTGGTCGGCTGGCCGGTGCCGCAGATGGTGCAGCCGAACGAACAGTGGTGGGGTGTTGCGTGGGATCCCGCGAGCGGCGCGCTGTATGCGGTGACGAACGCGACCAACGGCTGGTCGGGCCTCTACACGATCGACCGTCAGAGCGCCGTCGCGACCTTCGTCGGCCGCGTCGACGTCGGCACGTCGACGACGATCGCCGACATCGCGATCGACCAGTCGGGCGCGATGTACGGCCTGGACACGCTCAACGACACGTTGCTCGCGATCGACAAGGCGACCGGTGCCGCGAGCGTGGTCGGCCCGCTCGGCGTCGATGCGAAGTTCGCGCAAAGCATCAAGTTCGATCGCGCGACGGGCGTCCTCTATTGGACCTCGTACGACGCTAACGGCGCCGCTGCCGTCGCGACGATCGATCCGGTGACCGGCACGCCGACGCCGATCGCGCCTTCGGGCGACCATCGCCAGCTGTTCGCGCTCGCGATCGCGAAAGCCGGCGGCGACTGCACCCAGCCGCTCGACGCGCCGTGGCTGTCGCTGTCCACCGCGAGCGGATCGCTCGAGCCGGGTGCGCCGTTCGGCGTCTACGACGTCACGTTCGACGCGACCGCGCTCGCGCCGGGCGATTACGCCGCGTCGATCTGCGTGTTCAGCAACGACCCGATGCATCGCACGCACCCGGCGATCGTGCCGGTGCACTTCGACGTCGCGCCCGCGGCCGGCGACGCGCTGTTCGGCGACGGTTTCGACGGTTGACGGTTTTCCGCTGCGCGGCGCCGCCCTCTCGGCGTCGCGTAGGTGCCAGGCCTGGCTGCGCAGACTCCCTCCGCCAGCCGCCGAAGCACTGCGCCCGCCTCGCGGGCGCGCGCCTTTTCAGGCGATGACGTCGCGGAACAGGCGCGCGAAGTTCGCGCCGAGGACCTTCTCGATGCGCGCGTCGGAGTGCCCGCGCTGCGACAGCAGCAGCGCGAGGCGCTCAAAGCGCGTCGGCGTGTTGAGATCGGGGGCGAACGTGAACGAATCGGCGCGCTCGCCCGGCGCGGCGATGCCGCGTCGGGCGCGCTCGGCGATCTCGTCGGCGAACTGCTTCTTGTAGGCCGCGGTGATCTCGACGCCCGAGGTCGTGCCGTCGGTTCCGATGCCGACGTGGTCCTCGCCGCAGACGTCGAGCGCGTGCTCGAGGTGGCGGATCACGTCGTCGGCCTGCACCTGGCCCTGCGTGCGCAAATAGGGCATCACGTAGATGCCGACCACGCCGCCGCGCTCGGCGAGCAGGCGCAGTTCCTCGTCGCGCTTGTTGCGTGGCGATCCGGCGACCGCGGCGCAGCCCGAATGGGTGATCGCGACCGGCCGCCGCGAAGCGAGGATGCCTTCGCGCGTGGTGCGCTGGCCGCAGTGGCTGAGATCGACCAGTGCACTGCGCTCGTTGATGCGCGCGACGAGTTCGAGTCCGAACCGGCTGAGCCCGGCGTTGCCGGGTTCCAGGCAGCCGTCGCCGACGAGGTTGCGACGGTTGTAGGTGAGCTGGACGATGCGCACGCCGAGGTCGTGGAACACGTCGAAGCGCTCGAGGTTCTCGCCGTACATCGTCGTGTCCTGGAAGCCGAACACGATGCCGAGGCGGCCGCTGCGCTTGGCCTCGTCGAGCTGCGCGCCGCGCACGACCTTGAGCAACGCATCCGGGTGCGCGGCGACCTGTGCGTCCCAGAACGCGATGCTGCGCAGCGTCTGCTCGAAGTCGTCGTCGTAACTGCCGACCGAGCCGACCGTGAAGTTGATCGCGGTGACGCCGCCGGCCCGGATGTCGGCGAGTTCGGCGGCGTCGAGCGGATGCGGTTCGCGCTCGGGCCGGCCCGGCGACGCGCAGGCATCGACGACGAGCGCATCGCGGTAGCGCGGCCAGGTCGTCGCCGTGGGGCCGGCGAACGCGTGTGGCCACGCCGCCGATGCGGCGCCGGCGGCGCAGGTCGCGAGAAAGGCGCGGCGGCCGGTCGGGAAGGGCATGGTCCTACCTCGCGTTGATCGGCCGAGCGCCGCAAGCGTGCGATGCGGCGGCGCCTTCAGAAATCTTCATTCGGACTTCAGGCACTTCAGAGCGGGGCGTGGCCGACTGCACCGACACCCCGGTCGTGGAGAAGTATATGCACATCCGTTCGTTCGCCCGCGTGCTGTTCGCGTTCGTGTGGGCCGGCGGCATCGGCGCCGCCGATGCCGCCTACCACTCGCCCGTGCCTACCGAAGACGGCTGGCCCGTGGCCGATGCGGCCGCGCTCGGCTGGGATGCCGACGCGCTCGCGGGGGTCGAAGCGAAGATCGCGGACGCGACCTACAAGGGCATCACGAGCATCGTCGTCGCCGACCATGGCCGCCTCGTCTACGAGGCGTATTTCAACGGCGGCGCCCGCGACGCGCCCAACGACATGCGCTCGGCGTCGAAGACGCTGACCGCGCTGCTCGCGGGTGCCGCGATCGAGCGTGGCCTGATCGCCAACGTGCGCGCGAAGGTGTACCCCTACTTCGCCGACCGCAAGCCGTTCCTCCATCCGGACCCACGCAAGGATGCGTTCACGCTCGAGGACCTCCTGACGATGAGCTCGCTGTGGGAATGCGACGACGACAACGCGTTCTCGAGCGGCAACGAGGAGCGCATGTACGTGAGCGAGGACTGGCTGCGCTTCGCGCTCGACCTGCCGATCAAGGGTTTCGCGCCGTGGATGAAGAAGCCCGCGGACAGTCCCTACGGACGCGCGTTCGCGTACTGCACCGCCGGAGCCTATGTCGCGGGCGCGCTGGTCGAGCGCGCGGCCGGCCGCCACCTCGATGCGTTCTCCGCCGAGGTGCTCGAGCGCCCGCTCGGCATCGCGCACGCGCAGTGGACCTTCGCCCCGGAGGGCATCGCGATGGGCGGCGGCGGCGTGCGCCTGCGCAGCCGCGACGCGGCGAAAATCGGTCAGCTGCTCGCCGCCGAGGGCGCGTGGCAGGGCCGGCAGGTGATCGCGAAGGCGTGGATAGCGGCGATGCTCACCCCGCACGCGCAGGCGCGCGACGACGCCGAGTACGGCTATCTCGTCTGGCGCTTCCATTTCGCGCACGACGGCAAGGACGAGCCGGTCTGGGCGATGTCCGGCAACGGCGGCAACTACGTGTTCGCGATGCCCGCGCGGCAGCTCGTCGCGGTGATCACGAGCAGCGCGTACAACCAGCGCTACGCGCACCCGCAGTCGCAGGAGATCTTCCGCGAGTTCGTGCTCAAGGCGATGCCGCGGCCGCGCCGCGAGGGCGGCACGTAGGAGCACCCCGGGCGTCCTGGCCGCCGCGTGTACGGGCCAGACGAGCCGCGCGGCAGGGTCTGGACGTTCCTAGGGCTTGCCGTCGCCGCCGGCCCGATCGACCAGGCCTTCGGCGAGGACGACCTCGCGCTCGTGCGCGACCGCGCGGGCGATCGCGTCGAGGCTCGCGGCGAAGCGCGGTTCGTTCGCGAGCGGACGGAACAGCGCCGACGTCTGCAGGTAGGCGCGGTCGCGATAGCCCGCGTCGACCGCGCGCTGCAGCGCATCGAGCGCGGCCGGGCGCGCGCCGCGCGCGAGCTCGAGCACGGCGACATCGAGCCAGGCATCGGGCCAGTCGCCGCCGCCCTCGAGCGAAGCACGCAGTGCAGCGATGCGAGCCTCG
>NZ_DATDMY010000276.1:0-2973 GCF_036518555.1 Dokdonella sp.
ACCGACCCGCGCCGTCCGAGGTGTCCCGCACGTGTCCCGTCCAGACGGCTCGCCCATCGACGCGTCGCCGGCCCCCGACCTCGTCAGCCTGGGCTGGCGGGAATGGGTCGCGTTGCCGGCTCTCGGCATCGGCGCGATCAAGGCGAAGCTCGACAGCGGCGCGCGCTCGTCGTCGCTGCACGTCGAGGGCATCGAGACCTTCCGCGAGGGCGGCGTGCTGCGCGTGAGATTTCTGGTGCGCGTGCGCCGCAGGTCGCAGCGGCGCGTGGCGTGCGCGGCGACGGTGCAGGACCGTCGGCACGTGACCGATTCGGGCGGGCACCGCAGCGAGCGCTGGTTCATCGCCACCCAGATCGAGATCGCCGGTCGACGCATCGACATGGAAATGAACCTGACCGATCGCGGCGCGATGCTGTTCCCGCTGCTGCTCGGCCGGTCGACGATCGGTGGACACTTCCGCATCGACCCGGCCCTCTCCTACACCTGCCCGCGACCGACGCGGGCGCCGTTCGGCCCCTCACCGCCGCTGCCTGCATGAAGATCGCCATCCTGTCGCGCAATGCGCGCCTGTATTCCACCCTCCGCCTGGTCGAGGCCGCGCGCGCGCGCGGCCACAGCGTGCGCGTGCTCGACCCGCTGCGCTGCTACATGCGCATCGCTGCGGGAGGCTTCGAGATCCATTGCAAGGGCCGGGCGCTGCGCGGCTTCGACGCGGTGATCCCGCGCATCGGTGCGTCGATCACCTTCTACGGCACCGCGGTCGTGCGCCAGTTCGAGATGATGGGCGTGTACACGCCCAATTCGTCCGACGCGATCCTGCGCGCGCGCGACAAGCTGCGCTCGCTGCAGCTGCTCGCACGCGAGGGCATCGAACTCCCGGCGACCGTATTCGGCGACAACCCGGACGACACGCGCGACCTGCTGACCATGCTCGGCGAGCCGCCGCACGTGATCAAGCTCAACGAAGGCGCGCAGGGGCAGGGCGTCATGCTGGCCGAGAAGCGCGGCGCCGCACTCGGCATGATCGAGGCGTTCCGCAGCCTCTACGCGAACTTCCTCGTGCAGGAGTTCATCCGCGAGGCGGACGGCGCCGACCTGCGCTGCTTCGTCGTCGGCGACGAGGTGGTCGCCGCGATGCGGCGGCAGGCGCCGGAAGGCGATTTCCGCGCGAACATCCATCGCGGCGGCAGCGCCAGCGCCGTGGTGCTCTCGGGCGCGGAGCGCGAAACGGCGCTGCGGGCGGCGCGCGTCATGGGGCTCGGCGTCGCCGGCGTGGACCTGCTGCGCTCGGCGCGCGGCCCGCTCGTGCTCGAGGTGAATTCCTCGCCCGGCCTCGAGGGCATCGAAGGAGCAAGCGGCGTGGACGTCGCCGGGGCCATCATCGACTACCTGCAGCGATCGAGCCGGCCGGACCGCCCGTCGCCGCCGAGGCGCCAAGCACGAAAAAAATAGTACGACATCGATCGTTGACACCGGCGCGCGACATTCCTAGGATAGCTCCGCGCTCCCCGCCGACCGGCGCCGCGAGCGTTCCGCGCCACGAGAACGAGGGGGCACACAGATGAATGCGATGGCCACGATGTTGTGCGCAGGCGTGCTCGCCTGCCTCGCGACGACCGCCCAGGCGAAAGAGTCGAGCTACCACCAGAACGCGAACGCCGATACCGCCGATGCGTTCCAGCAGGTGGTCACGTGGGTCCACGACGAGATGAAGGAGGGCGGGCGCTACGCGTCGCTGACGCCGGCCGACCGCACCGTCGTCGACGCCAAGTTCGCCCGCATGCAGGACCTGTTCGACAGGAACGGTTCGCTCGATCGCATGCGCGCGGAAGACAAGGTCGAGCTGTTCAACACGCAGGAAGAGGTGAATGCGCTGCTCGCGACGCACGACAGCGTCATCGCCGAGCGCGAAGCGCCCGGCGCGCCGCGCATGACGCGCGCGGTGGCGCGCATCGACCGCGAGAACGATCGCGTGATCTGCGAACGCCGCACGAAAGTCGGCTCGCACATCATGGAAACCTACTGCCATACCAATGCCCAGGCGAAAGATGCCCGTCGCGAGACCGAGCAGCAGATGGACAAGTGGGCGCATTCGCAATGCACGGGCAGCACGCCGGACGCGTCCGGTGAGGGCGGTTGCGGCCTGCCTCACATGCGGTCCGCGGCACAGATCCTTCGCGCCAGCGGGCGCTAGGCCGGCATCCACGCGCGGCGGCGCGTGGACTCGATTCCACCCTGCGCCGTATCCGCTCGTCGGACCCGCGGTCGCATCCATCCTACCGTTCGATTTGGAGATCCTGTTGTGATGAAGCCCGTTCGTTCGATCGCATTCGCCGTCGCGCTCCTCCTGGCACTGCCGCTGTCGGCCAAGGAAAAGGTCGACCCCGCCGTCAACGCCAGCAACAAGGGCGCGTTCGAGACCGTCTCCACCTGGGTGCGCAAGCAGATGGATCCGGGCGGTCGATACTCCTACGTGACGCCGGACGAGCGCAGCAAGGTGAACGCCCGCCTCGACGAGATGGAGCGCCTGTTCGGCGACAAGACCGAGGTGTCGCAGATGAGCGACGCCGACAAGCTCGCGATGTTCAACAAGCAGGAAGAGGTCAATGCGATCCTCGCCAAGCGTGACAACGAGCGCCTGATCTGCAAGAACGAGAAGCCGATCGGCTCCAACATCCCGGTAAAGACCTGCCAGACCGCGGGCGAACTCGAGGCGCGGCGGCGCAACGATTCGCAATACCTGCAGCGCACGCAGAACTCGCCGCAGCTGCGTTCGTCGGGCGGCTGACGGGCCCGCGCCTGCCCCGGTCCCGGCCGGGGCGGGGGCGCTCTGGCGTTCGTGCCGGGATCGTGTAGTCTTCTCGTACGAAGGGATTGCGACGTCAGGTGGCCACCGTGTCCAAGACTGAAACTCCGCCGAAGCCCACCGAGGCAGAACTCGGCATCCTCAACGTGCTGTGGGAGCGTGGTCCG
>NZ_DATDMY010000277.1:0-24907 GCF_036518555.1 Dokdonella sp.
TCGCGACGCGAGCGCCAGGCACCGACCGACGGCGAAACGACGGACGTCGCGAAGGTCGTCGAGCAGGTCGTCGACGCGCAACGCCCGCACGTCGCGAACAAGCCGGTCGAGGTGCGCGTCGAGATCGAGCAGCCGCTCGCGACGGTCGCGCCGTCCTCGGTCGTCGCGGTCGCGCTCAGCAACCTCATCGGCAACGCGTTCAAGTACACGCAGGCCGGCGAGGTCATCGTGACGGTCGGCCACGGCCGCGTCACCGTCGAGGACACCGGGCCCGGCATCAAGCCCGAGGACGCCGACAAGCTGTTCGAACGCGGCGTGCGCGGCACCACGATCGGAAAGGGCGGCGGCCTCGGCCTCGCGATCGTGCGCCGGCTGTGCGAACTCTACGGCTGGCACGTCTCGCTCGCGCCGCGTCCGCAGGGCGGCGCCACCGCGACGCTCGAATTCGCCGCGCGCGGTTGAGATTAGATTCCCGGTCCCGCGACGCTTGCGGGCGTCGACCGGCCCGCCGGGGGCTACCACGCGGGGCAGCAGGGCGACCGCGTTCTCGTCGCCGCATTCGACGGGCCGCCGTCGTATGCCGCCTGACGGCGAGCGGACGGCGCCGTCGCCGAGTGCGCGCCGGGCATCCCGCGCCCGCTTCGATCGCGCACTCGCAGGCCGGTCAAACCGCCTCGAGCCAGCCCCAATCGTCCTTCGTCCGGCCGTCGAACAGGCCGAAGAACAGCTCCTGCATGCGTTGCGTGACCGGCCCGGGTTTGCCTGCGCCGACGGGCTTGCCGTCGACCGAGCGGATCGGCGTGATCTCGGCGGCGGTGCCGCACATGAAGAGCTCGTCGCAGAGGTAGAGGTATTCGCGCGGGATGTCGCGTTCGACCACCTCGATGCCGTTCGCGCGCGCGAGCGTGATGAGCGTGTTGCGCGTGATGCCGTTGAGCAGCGCCGCGCTCACGGGCGTCGTGTGAAGTGCGCCGTCGAAGACGAGGAAGAGGTTCTCGCCGGCGCCCTCGCTGAGCAATCCGGTGGACGCGAGCGCGATGCCCTCGCCGAAGCCGAGCCGGCGCGCTTCGCGCGCGACGAGCTGCCCCGAAAGGTAGTTGCCGCCCGCCTTCGCGCCCGCGGGGATCGTGTTCGGCGCGAAGCGCTGCCAGCTCGACACGCAGGCGTCGATGCCCTGCTCGAGCACGCCGGCGCCGAGGTAGGCGCCCATCTGCCACGCGGCCACGGCGACGTCGGTCGGCGTCTCCGCGGACAGTCCGAAGCCTCCGAGGCCGCGGAACGCGACCGGGCGCAGGTATGCCTTCGACAGGCCGTTCGCCTTCAGCACCGCGCGGCATGCCGCGTTGATCTCGTCGAGCGTGTAAGGGATCCGGATGTCGTAGATCTTCGCCGAATTGAACAGGCGCTTGGTGTGATCGCTGAGGCGGAAGATCGCCGGACCGTTCGGCGTCTCGTAGCTGCGGATGCCTTCGAACACCGACGAGCCGTAGTGCAGGGCGTGCGCCATCACGTGTACGGTGGCCTCGGCCCACGGCTTGATGCGTCCGTTGTGCCAGATATGGTCGGGGTAGGTCTGCGCCATGACGTCCGGCTCCGCGCTGGAAACGCGCATGATAACAGCGCGGCGCGCGCCACCCGCCTCACCAGTCGAGCCACCAGCAACCCGCTTCGCTTTCGATGCCGAACGCGTGCTCGCGCACGCCGCCGCCCGCCTGGCTGCCCGTGCGTACGAGCAGGCCGTCGCCCTGTTCGAGCGAGAGCAACGGCGCGCGCACGAGTTCGCGCAGTTCGCGCAGGCGCCGGTCGGCCTCGGAGCCGCCGACGCCGCGCCAGCGCAGCATGCCCGCGATCGCATTGGCGTCATGGCGTGCGACGGCGGCCGCGAGCCGATCGCGCAGGTCCTGCGGCGACGCGGGGCATACGTCCGCCGGCGGAGGCGGGAGCGCCTCGTCCAATGCGCCGACGCTGATGCCCGACTGCTCGTTGGAACTGCATCGGAATCCGGAGAAGACGACTTCACCGTGCACGCCGACGCAGCGGTGCACGCGCTGGCCGTCGTCGCCGCCCTCCTGCGCGCGTGCGCACGCTGCGGCGAACGCGAAGGCGATTGTCACGACGATCCGCCGAACGACCCGCGGGCGAAGAGAAACCATGCGAGCAGGCTATCACTCGTTCGTGAACCGGCGCACGCCGACGCCACTTGCAGCCGTGCCGCCGGCATGCTGTAGTGCGGCCATGTCGATCCGCACCCACCGCTTCCGGCAGCTTCGCACCGCGCCCCGTGCTTGGGCGCCGCTGCGCGCCGTCGCGACGAACAATAACGCCCGCTCGCACACGAGGGCCGGCGTGTAGGTACGTTTTCGACACCACCGACACGATACGAAGGCCCGCCCAGTGCGGGCCTTCGTCGTTTCCGGGCCGTCGAGTCGCGAGGCTCGCGCGGTCCCTTCGATGCGCGATCAGGACGATCGCAGGAGGAGTTCCGCCATGTGTTCGATATTCGGCCTGTTCGACCTGCAGCCGGGCGACGATCTCGCGGGCCTGCGCGCGCGTTCGCTCGAACTCTCGCAACGCCAGCGTCATCGAGGCCCCGACTGGAGCGGCGTCTACGTCGACACCGGCGTCATCCTCGTGCACGAGCGGCTCGCGATCGTAGACCCGGCCAGCGGCGCGCAGCCGCTGCGCTCGCGCGATGACACGCTCGCGCTCGCGGTCAACGGCGAGATCTACAACCATTGCGAATTGCGCGCGGAACTCGCCTACGACTACACGAGCGGGTCCGACTGCGAGGTCGTCAACGCGTTGTACCGCGCCGCCGGTGCGCAATCGCCCGCGAGCTGGCTCGCGCGGATCAACGGCATCTTCGCGTTCGCGCTGTGGGACTCCGCCGCGCAGCGCCACGTCATTGCGCGCGATCCGCTCGGCGTATGCCCCCTCTACTGGGGCCACGACCCGGAGGGCCGATTGTGCGTGGCGTCGGAAATGAAGGCGCTGGTCGGGCTCTGCGCCGACGTCGCCGCATTCCCGCCCGGGCACGTCTACGACAGTGCCGACCGCAGCCTGCAGCGCTGGTACCACCGGCCGTGGCGTGACCACGCGCACACGCGCGGTCGTCGCGTCGAGCCGGCCGCGTTGCGCGACGCCTTCGAGCGCGCGGTCCATCGCCAGCTCATGACCGACGTGCCGTACGGCGTGCTGCTGTCCGGAGGGCTCGATTCGTCGCTCGTCGCCGCCTGCGCGGCACGCTACGCGCGCGCGCGCGTCGAGGACGGCGACCGTACGGAGGCGTGGTGGCCGCGCCTGCACTCGTTCGCGATCGGCCTGGAGGGATCGCCGGACCTCGCGGCGGCGAAGATCGCCGCCGACGCGCTCGGCACGGTCCACCATGGCTTCGTCTATTCGTTCTGGGAAGGACTGGACGCACTGCCCGAGGTCATCCGCCACATCGAAAGCTACGACGTCACGACCGTGCGTGCGTCGACGCCGATGTACCTGCTCGCGCGGCGCATCAAGGCGATGGGCGTGAAGATGGTGCTGTCGGGCGAAGGCTCCGACGAGATGTTCGGTGGCTACCTCTACTTCCACAAGGCGCCGTCGGCCGAGGCGTTCCACGAGGAGACTGTGCGCAAGCTCGATGCGCTGCACACCTACGACTGCCTGCGCGCGAACAAGGCGATGATGGCGTGGGGCGTCGAGGCGCGCGTGCCGTTCCTCGACCTCGAGTTCCTCGACGTCGCGATGTCGATGGATGCGCGCGAAAAGATGGCCGGCATGAACGCCGACGGCAGCCGGCGCATCGAAAAGGCGGTGCTGCGCGAGGCCTTCGCGGGCGTGCTGCCCGACGCGATCCTGTGGCGGCAGAAGGAGCAGTTCAGCGACGGCGTCGGCTACGGCTGGATCGACGGACTCAAGGCACACGCGGAGCAGGCAGTCGGCGATCGCGAGTTCGCCGCGGCCGCGTCGCGCTGGCCGCTCAACACGCCGGCCACGAAGGAAGCCTACCTGTACCGGCGCCTCTTCGAGCGCCACTTCCCCGGCGAGGCGTGCGCGGCGACCGTGCCCGGCGGCAAGTCGATCGCGTGCTCGTCGCCGGCCGCGCTCGCGTGGGATCCCGCGTTCGCGATGGCGGCCGATCCCTCCGGTCGTTCCGTCGCCGGCGTGCACGCATCGGCGGTTCCGGCTTAGCGGGACACCGCGTGCGGATCGCGCGTCGCCCGCGAACCTCGCATCGAACCGCCGGAGGCGTCGCGGACTGGAGTGCCGTCGCAGGGTGGAAGCAGGGGGCGCCGCGGCGATCGATCGCCTGCTCGACGACGGCGTCCATCGCGCCCGCGCCTCGCTGAGCGGACCGGGCGGCCGGCGATCTAGCCGTGCCGCATCCGTTCGATCACCGCGAGCGTCGCGCGCGCGCGGTTGAGCGTGTAGAAGTGCAGTCCGGGTGCGCCGCCGGCGACGAGGCGATCGCACAACTGGGCGACCACGTCGGCGGCGAAGTCGCGGATCGCGTCGACGTCGTCGCCGTACGCGTGCAGTCGCTTGCCGAGCCAGCGCGGGATCTCCGCGCCGCACAGATCGGAGAAGCGCTTGAGCTGCGAGAAGTTCGCGATCGGCATGATCCCCGGTACGATCGGGATCGAGATGCCGGCGCGCCGTGCCGCTTCGACGAAGCGGAAATACGCATCCGGGTTGTAGAAGTACTGCGTGATCGCCCCGTTCGCACCGGCCTCGACCTTGGTCCTGAAGTGGCGCAGGTCCGCGTGCGCGTCGTCCGACTGCGGGTGCACTTCCGGGTAGCAGGCGACCTCGACGTGGAAGCGGTCGCCGTGTTCGTCGCGGATGAACCGGACGAGGTCGCTCGCGTAGCGGAAGTCGCCGTAGCTCGCCATGCCCGAGGGGAGGTCGCCGCGCAGGGCGACGATGCGGCGGCAGCCCATCCGCGCGTAGTGCGTGAGCAGGTCGCGGATCTCCGCGCGCGTGCCGCCCATGCACGACAGGTGTGGCGCGGCGTCGAGGCCATGCTCCTCGCGCAGATGGCGGATCGTTTCGGGCGTGTAGCTGAGAGTCGAACCACCCGCGCCGAACGTGCAGCTCACGTACTCGGGCCCGAGCGCCTTGAGCTTGGGCAGCGAAGCATCGAGGGTTGCGCGCTGCTCGTCGGTCTTGGGCGGGAAGAACTCGAAGGAAATCGGAACGGAGGCGGTCATGGGATCGCTGGAGGACGTCGGATGCGCAACTATATCTCTTTGTCCGGATGGAGAGATAGATGATCGCGGCGTGGCCGTGCGGCGCCCCGTGATCTCCGGCCCACGCGCGAGGCACGCGGCTGCGGGCAGAATGGAGCCTTTCGCGGCAGGGGAACGAACGATGCGACTGGGCGGACGCGTGGCGTCGGGTGTGCTGGCGGGGCTGATCGCGGTGGCGACGCAGGCAGCGCCGCCGGCGGACAAGCGGAACGACGGCGCGATCGCCGATTTCGCGGTCGCGACGCGCGGGCTCGCGGCCGCGGCGGGCTTCTTCGACGTCTACCGCGACGAGGCGAAGGGGCGCGTGCTGCTCGGCCTGCGCGCGTTCGGGGTTCCGTTCCTCATGACGAGCTCGCTGCCGTGGGCGCTCGGCTCGAACGACGTCGGCCTCGATCGCGGCCAGAGCAGCGACTCGCACCTCGTCGAGTGGCGCCGCGTCGGCGCGCGCGTGCTGCTGGTCGAGGACAACACGAAGTTCCGCGCGCTGTCCGCCAACGCGGACGAAGCGCTGAGCGTGCGCCAGGCGTTCGCCGAGTCGGTGCTGTGGGCAGGGGACGTCGTCGCCGAGCGCAAGGGCGCCGACGCGCAGGTGCTCGTCGACGTGAGCGGCTTGCTGGTGTCCGATCGCCACGGCATCGCCGAGCGGCTCGAGCAGGCCAAGCAGGGCAAGTACGACGTCGACGACAAGCGCAGCGTCCCGTCGCTCGCCGACGCGAAGAGCTTCCCGGACAACACCGAGCTCGAAGGCGTGCTCACGTTCCGCGGCCCGGCCGAGGGTACGTTCGTGAAGGGCGTCGCGATGGACCCGCGCAGCCTCACGCAGCGCCAGCACCTGAGTTTCGTGCGGCTGCCTGCGCCGGGCTACGAGCCGCGTGCCTACCATCCCGCATCGGGCGGCCTCAGCGTCGGCTGGTACGACTATGCGCAGCCGCTGTCGGCATCGCTCGATCGCCGCGTGCAGCCGCGCTTTCGCCTCGAGAAGACCGACCCCGGCGCGGCGACGAGCCCGGTCAGGAAGCCGATCGTGTTCTACCTCGATCGCGGCACGCCCGAGCCGGTGCGTTCGGCCCTGCTCGACGGCGCGAACTGGTGGAAGAGCGCATTCGAGAAGGCCGGATTCAAGGACGCCTATCGCGTCGAGCTGCTGCCCGAAGGCGTCGACCCGATGGACGTGCGCTACAGCCTGATCACCTGGGCGCATCGCCATACGCGCGGCTGGTCGTACGGGCAGCCGATCGTCGATCCGCGCACAGGCGAGATCATCCGCGGCAACGTCACGCTCGGCTCGCAGAGGGTGCGCCAGGACATCCTTATCGCGGAAAGCCTGCTCGCGCCGTACGACAAACCGAACGCGGCGGAACTGAAGGGCGAGGCGGAACGCATGGCGCTCGCGCGACTGCGCCAGCTCGCCGCGCACGAAGTCGGCCACGCGCTCGGCTTCGCGCACAACTTCGCCGCGAGCCGCAACGGCAACGGTTCGGTCATGGACTATCCGCATCCGCTGCTCGAGCTCGGCGCGGACGGAACCCTATCGCTCGCCCACGCGTACGGCGTCGGCCTCGGTGCCTGGGACGACTTCATCGTTGCGCATGCCTACGCGCAGTTCGCGCCGGGCAACGAGGAGGCGGCGCTCGCGAAGCTGCGCGCGGACATCGCGCAGGCGGGCTTCCGCTACCTGAGCGACCAGGATGCGCGCAGCCCCGGCGATGCCGAGCCGGACGGCCTGCTCTGGGACTCGGGGCCGGACACGCTCGCGACGTTCGATGCGCTGATGGCGGCGCGCCGCGCGGCGCTCGCGCATTTCTCGATCGGCGTGCTGCCACCCGAGCGCCAGGTCGGCGAACTCGAGGCGCGCCTCGTGCCGGTCTACCTGCTGCATCGTTACCAGACCGAGGCGGTCGCGCGCCTGCTCGCAGGTGCGCGCTACGCGTATTCGAAAGCGGGCGAGCGCGTCGCCGGGATCACGCCGGTGCCGGCATCGACGCAGCGCGACGCGCTCGCGCGGCTCGTCGGCACCCTCGGCACGGACACGCTCGCGCTGCCCGCGAGCGTGCTCGACCTCGTCACGCCGCCCGGCAACGAATACGCGCGCAATCGCGAGTACTTCGCGACGAAGGCCGGGCCGGTGTTCGATCCGCTCGCCGCGGTCGAAGCCGCGGCGGCGCAGACGACGTCGTTCCTTTTCGCGCCCGAGCGCCTCAACCGCCTCGCCTGGCAGCGTGCACGCGACCCGCTGCAACCGGGCGTCGCCGACGTGCTCGCGGCGACGTTCCGCGGCAGCTGGCAGCAGGATCCGCGCGGCGGCGACGCGCCGGCCGCGACGGCGGTGCAGGATGCGGCGAACTGGGTCGTGCTCGACGCCTTGCTGCACGTCCTCGACGGTGGCGGCCTCCACGCGCAAGTCGACGCCGAGGTGCGCGCGTCGTTGCAGCAGTGGCAGGGCTGGCTCGCGAAACAGCGCGGCAGCGATGCGACCGGCGCGAGTCGCGCGCTCGCCGCGGAGACGATCCGCAAGTACCTCGCGGACCCGACGTCGGTGAAGCTGCGCCCGTTGCCGGCCATCCCGCCCGGCGCCCCGATCTGACGACGCGCGAGTTCGCCTCGACCCCAGCCCTCGGCACCCGCATGTCCATCGTCCTCACCGACTTCGCCCGCCGCCGCCTGTTCCCGCGCGACCGTCGCGTCACCGCGATCCAGGACTGCACCGCCGAGGCGTTCGAGCGGCAGCTCGACGCGGAGCCGCCGCTGCGCGTGCTCGACGGCTACGCGCCGTTCTGCAAGCTGCATGTGCACCGCAACTGGACCTCGACGCGGTGTTCGGTCGTCGAGATCACGGACGACAACCGGCATCGTCTGCGTTCCGCCTACGAGGCGCGCTCGGATGCCGAGTTGCCCGTGCTCGTGCGCTGGTTCGAAGGCATCGAGCCGCCGGTCGCTCGCTACCTGTTGCCGATTCTGTACAGTCGCGCGCAGCTCGCGAAGGAAGGCACGCGCATCGATGCCGACTGGGGCATCGTCGGTTGCCTCTACACGATGGAGCCGGAGGAAATCCCGATGGCGCCGATCACGATGATGCGCAACGCGCTCGGCATCGACGAGGGCGGCTCCGGCGTGCCGATCGACCGCGACGCGTATCGGCGCAGCGTCGAGTTCTGGGGGCGCCACGCGAACTGGCGACCGTAGTCGCCGGCATGCGCGACGTCGCGATGGGGTTCGGCACGGCGTGTCGGTGAGCGCTCGGAGGTCCCGGCATCGATGGGCGATGCCGCCGCGCGAACGCGAATGTGCAGGACCGGAACGGAAAACGGGCGCCTCGCGGCGCCCGTTCCGTCTTCAACGAAGATGCACGCGGATCAGTAGCGGTAATGGTCCGGCTTGTACGGCCCCTCGACCGGCACGCCGAGGTAGGCGGCCTGTTCGTCGCTGAGCGTGGTCAGCTTCACGCCGATCTTCTCGAGGTGCAGGCGCGCGACTTCCTCGTCGAGCTTCTTCGGCAGGATGTAGACCTTTGGCTCGTAGGCGTCCTTGTTCGCCCACAGGTCGATCTGCGCGAGCGTCTGGTTCGAGAACGAATTGGACATCACGAAGCTCGGGTGGCCGGTCGCGCAGCCGAGATTCACGAGACGGCCTTCGGCGAGCAGGAAGATCGCGTTGCCGTTCTTGAACGTGTACTTGTCGACCTGCGGCTTGATGTTGAGGCGGGTCGCGCCCGACGCGTTGAGGCGGTCGACCTGGATCTCGTTGTCGAAGTGGCCGATGTTGCAGACGATCGCCTGGTCCTTCATCGCCTGCATGTGCTCGAGCGTGAGCACGTCCTTGTTGCCGGTGGTCGTCACGTAGATGTCGCCGCGACCGAGCGTCGACTCGACGGTGTTGACCTCGAAGCCTTCCATCGCGGCCTGCAGCGCGTTGATCGGGTCGATCTCGGTGACGACCACGCGCGCGCCGTACGCACGCAAGGAATGCGCCGAACCCTTGCCGACGTCGCCGTAGCCGCACACGACCGCGACCTTGCCCGCGAGCATGACGTCCATCGCGCGCTTGAGGCCGTCCGCGAGCGACTCGCGGCAGCCGTACAGGTTGTCGAACTTCGACTTGGTGACCGAATCGTTGACGTTGATCGCGGGCACGAGCAACTTGCCGGCTTCGGCGAGCTGGTAGAGGCGATGCACGCCGGTGGTCGTTTCCTCGGACACGCCCTTCCAGTCGGCGACGACCTTCGTCCAGTAGCCCGGACGCTCCTTGGCGACACGCTTGAGCAGGTTCTTGATCACCTGCTCCTCATGGCTGCCGGAAGCACTGTTGACCCAGCTGTCGTCGCCCTTCTCGAGCTCGTAGCCCTTGTGGATCAGCAGCGTCACGTCGCCGCCGTCGTCGACGACGAGCTGCGGCCCCTTGCTGCCCGGGAACGACAGCGCGTCGAGCGTGCAGTCCCAGTATTCCTCGAGCGTCTCGCCCTTCCATGCGAACACGGGCGTGCCCGACGCGGCGATCGCGGCGGCGGCGTGGTCCTGCGTCGAGAAGATGTTGCACGAGGCCCAGCGCACC
The DNA here is from genome assembly GCF_036518555.1 of Dokdonella sp. Taxonomy (GTDB): domain Bacteria; phylum Pseudomonadota; class Gammaproteobacteria; order Xanthomonadales; family Rhodanobacteraceae; genus Dokdonella_A. The sequence continues at coordinate 9,792 of NZ_DATDMY010000277.1, forward strand.
TCGGCGCCGAGGTCCTTGAGCGTCTCGATGAGGACGGCGGTCTGGATCGTCATATGCAACGAGCCGGTCACGCGCACGCCGGCGAGCGGCTTCGCGGTGGCGTACTTCTTGCGGATCGACATCAGGCCGGGCATCTCCTGCTCGGCGATGTCGATTTCCTTGCGGCCCCAGTCGGCGAGCGCGAGGTCGCGCACCTTGTAGTCGTGCGCGGGCGGGTTCTTGACGACAGCGTTCATTGGTTCGGATCTCCGGGATTTTTCGCAATGCCCGCACGCGGCGGGTCCTTGCGAGGGATTCGCATCGCGAACCCGGGGCGCCCTTGCAATGGGATGCATGCCCGCCGAGCGTCGCGGGAATCCCGCTGCAGCGCCCCTCGGCGGAAGGCAGGGCGGGATTATATCGCTTGTTCCGGATAAAGAGATACGTGGCTCGAACGACCACGCGTTCGCCTAAAAAAAAACGGGCCGCACGAGGCGGCCCGTTGGAGAAGCAGGTCAGGGTGCGCCGCTTACTGGCAGACCTCGACCTTCACGTTGTCGACCACGAGGCCGTTCGGCGCCCCTGCAGCGGTGTTGGAGTCCGACACCATGCGGAAGCGCAGCTTGAGCGACTCGCCGGCGAAGCTGTCGAGGTCGACCACCGCGTGCGACGGTGCGGACGTGCCGCCCGGGCCGGGGAAGCACCAGCCCTGGCGCCCGGCGAGCGGCGCACCCGGCGATGCGACGCCGTTGTAGGGGTCGGTGAACATGTGGCTCGCGTCGAGGTAGTCGAACGTCGCGCCGTCCGTGCTCGTTTCGAGCGAAGAGCTGTCCCAGCAGCCGCCCGGCGGATCCTGCTCCGACTTGTGGTACGCGTCGTAGGAGAGGATGACCGCCTGCACGCCGGAGGGCACCGCGATCGACGGCGAGGTCAGCGTGCGATCACTGCTCACGGTGTTGTCGGGCACCTTCCACACCGGCGTCGTGAAGCCGGTGCCGCCGGGCGCCGCGCCCTGCGTCCAGCCCGTGCCGCCGGTTCCGGCCGCGGTCCAGCCGCCGGCGCCCGCATCGAAGTTCTCCTGGTAGACCGTCGACGACGTCGTGCCGGCCGGGCAGGTGCCGGGCGTGCCCGTCGTGAACGAGAACGTCGCGGACGGCGCGCTCGGGCCGCAGTAGTTGCTCGGCGTCACGCGCCAGTAGTACGTCGTCTGGCTCGACAGCGTCGTGTCGACCGTCCACGTCGTGCCTGTGACCGTAGCACTGGCGACGACGTTCGCGAAGCCCGAGTCGGTCGCGACTTCGACGAGATACTCGAGCGCATCGCTCGGGATCACGACCGGCGGCGGCGCGACGCCGTCGAGGCCGTCGGCGTAGATGCGGTCGTTCGCGTCGACGGTGCCCCAGCTGAGCAGCGGGCGCACCTTGACGCCGCTCGCGGTGTCCGCGGGCAGGATGAGCGTGACCGGCGTCGGCGCGTTCGCCGAGACACCGAGTTCGAGCGCGATGCTGCGGGTCAGGGTGCTGCTCGTCGCGTCGACGCTGAACGCGTACTCGCCCGACGGCAGGGTCGATCCGCCGACCAGCGTGAGCGTGCTCGTGCCGGGTGCGTTGACCGGGTTCGGTGCGAACTGGGCGGTGGCACCGACCGGAACACCGTTGCCGGCGAGCGTGACGGGGCCGCTGAAGCCGTTTAGCACGCCGACGCGCAGGCCGTAGCTCGGGTCGCCCGGGTTCGTCGCTTCGCACATCTCGACGCGCTTGGGCGTCTCGGCGACGAGCGCGTAGTTCGGGTCGCCGCAGGTGGCGAACTTGAACGAGCACACGCGCGTGTGCCAGCTCGCGCCCGCGGTGGTCGGGTAGTACTCGGTCGTGAAATAGAACGTGCACTGGTCGACCGGATCGACGGTCATCGCCGAATAGTCGCCCCAACGATTGCTCGTGCTCGTCTGCGAGCCGTTGGCGATCGTGTCGGTGCAGCTCGTCTCGTCGCGCAGCGTGCCGGCCGGGTCGTCGAGCGTGCGGCCCGTGATTTCGATCTGCGGATGGATCGCCGAGCTCGACTTCGAGAAACCGACGCCGATGTTGCCGCTGCCGTCGATCGCGATGCCGCCCATCCAGCGCGTGTTCGCGTCCGGCGCGTACACGCCTTCGTCGATGATGCTGCGCGTGAGCGGCGTCGGCGTGGCCGGGGTGGCGCCGTTGTCGTCGAGATTGAAGTGCACCCAGTTGATGCCGCCCTGCTGCACGTTGCCCTGCACGACGTGGTTGACGACGAGCGAGATGCGCGTCGGAGCATCGGCCGGGAACGCACGCGCGTTGGCGCGGTACATGATGTGCGTGCCGAACGGATCGAGCCCGGCGCCGCTACCCTGCTGCGGGACCTCGTCGAAGAACGGCACGAACGGGGCGCCCTGCACGCGCGTCGGCGTCGACGTGATCGTCGAACTCGCCGGCGTGGTCCAGTTGAGGCACATGTCCCAGAACAGGTATTCGCTCGTGATCGAGTCGAAGTGCACGAAGCTCGGACACGCATTGGTCGGCGCGTTCAGCGAGCCCATGAGGTTGACCGGCTCCACGCCGTAGGCGTCGAAGCCCGGGAAGCGCACCATCGCCGCGCTCGGGTCGCCCGTGAGCATCTTGTCGCGTTCGAACGCGATCATCGCCGCGCCCTGGAACGCGCTCGACGCATTGAATTCGTGCGTCGTCAGCAGGTACGCGTCCTGGCCCGAACCGTCGGTCCAGATACCCATGTGCGGGTAGTCGCCGAAGTTCGGCCAGTTGAACTCGTAGCGTGCATAGGTGCCGAACGGGTCCGACGTGGTCGACACCGCCACGCACTGTGCGTACGGCGCGCTCGTCACGAACTGGCTCATCACCCAGCGCTGCGCGCGCGGGTCCCAGATCGCGAGCGGGTCACCCGAGTTCGTCGTTTCGCACTTGCCGCCGAAGCCGACGAAGAACGAATTGCCCGGACGCGGCGTCAGCGTGTTCGGATCCGGCGCGCCGGTGACCTTGTCGAAGGCCTGCCAGGACGAGTTCACCCACTGGATGTAGTGCTGGTCGCTGACGTCGCCGTTGGTGTCGGGCGGGAGGCAGCCGCAACCGGACGTGGTCGAGCTGATCGCCTCGAAGCTGAGGTCGACCGCCGGGGCCGGCACGCCGGTCCCGCGCGTCTGCATGCGCGAGTAGTCCGGCACGAACGAACTCACGCGTCCGGCGGGCTTGAGCAGGATGTTCGGGATCTCGAACGGTTCCTGCTCGGTACCCATCGCGGATGCGGGCGGCATCGACCGCAGGATGTCGCGCAGCGGAGCGGAAATGTCCGCGCGCGCGGCATGCGTGACGATCGGAAGATTCTCCGGCGCCTGGGCGCTCGGCGTGGTGACCGCCACCGGCGCGGCGGACACGCCGAAGGCGGCGCACACTGCCGTGCCGAGTGCAGCGGGCAGGAAACGCGATAGAACCATGGTGGAAACTCCCCAAAGACGATGGCGGCGCTTTGCTTCTCCGCTGCGGCAGGCGGCCGTCACCTGCCCAGGGAATGACGATCAGTCGGCTCCGCCTTTCCGCGCCTTCAGCTTCGCGTCCATGACGTCGAGGCGGCGCAGATGATCGTTCAGAAACTTGCGCGTCTGATCCGGCAGGCCCGGCTCGGCCAGCGCGTCGCGGATCGCGTCGCGTTCGCTCGAGGCGGACAGCTTGCGCAACATCAGGGAGGCTCGCTCGGCGACCGGCGGACTCGGACTGCGCACCCAGCGCGACAGCGCATCGGGTGGCACCGGGACCGCGTGCTGATCGAGCTCCTCCAGCGCCAACAGGATGAGTTCCGTCGACGCCGGCGAATGGCCAGAATATCCGCCTGGAGGCGTAGTTGTCACTACGTCCAGCGCGGCGGGTCGCCACCAGTCGCCGAGATCCGCGGGGCGCAGGGCCGCCGACTGGATCAGCGACGCACGCACGTTGGCCGGCGCCTGCGGATCGCGCGCGACCTTCTCGACCGCCGCGCGCGCGCGCGCGTCGCGCAGGCGCTCGCCGATCTCGGGCTCGAGCGCGATCTCGCCGGCCGCGAGGTATTGCAATGCGGCGTCGCCGCTCGCGAGTCCTTGCATGAGCAGCTCGAAGAAGCGTCGCGACTCGCGACCGTGTTCGCTGCGGCCGGCTTTGAGGATCGCGCGCGCGAGCGGCGAGTCCTCGAACAGCGCGGGATCGAGGCCGATGCTCGCCAGCAACATCGCGCCGCGCGGATCGGCGACGGTGCGCAGCGGGTCGCGCGCGTCGGCCCGTGCGAGCGAATAGCCGAAGATGTAGTCGGCACCGGGCTTGACGCGCGCGAGCGCGGCGGCCGATGCGCGCACGTCGACCTGCTCCGGAGCCTGACCCTTGCCCAAGACGGCCTTGCGCCCGAACACGATCCGGCCGCCGCGCTCGTCGACTTCGAGCACCTTGCCCGCGACGAGCAGGTTGCCGGGCGCGTACAGGAGCTCGAGCGGCGGTTCGACGCGCTCCGCGCGCGCGGGCGGGATGACCGCCAACACGATGGCGAAGGCGAAGAGGACGAAGGCGCGCGACAGACGCGAGGGACGATTGGGCGGCATGGGGATCGCGATCGGTGCGGAGGAGCAGGGCTATGGACCGACACCGGCAAGCCCCGAGGCTAGGCTACCGGATGAGCGAGAGCCGTGCACGGTGGTGCACGTGGTGCACGCGGCGCGATGTGCCGGCGTGAGCGGCATCGGCGTGCCGGTCGGGCAGCCCCGGTGGCGCAGGATCGTGCGCGCCGTTCGGGGATCGGCCGCCGAACCGCGTACCGGATTAGCGGAATCCACCGACGCCGGGAGCCCCGAACATGAATTCCGCATCGATCCTCCGCACGCCCGCCCGCGCTTTCGTCGTGTGGGCAATGGCCATGATGGCCGCCCCCGCCCATGCCGCGTTCATCTACGCCCGCCTCGTGCCCGGAGCCGGCATCGAGCCCAACGGCACGTCCACGCAGGTCGACATGTCGTCCGGCGGGCGGACCGTCGTGTTCGCGAGCACCGCGAACAACTGGGTCGGCGACACCTACAACGGCACGCGCGCGGTCGCGGTCGACCTCGACACGGGCGTGGTGGAGGCGGTCTCCGAAGTCGGCGGCAGCGTGTTCCGCGGCGAATCGCCGGTCGTGTCCGGCGACGGCCGCTACGTCGCGTTCCTGACCATCAACCCGGCGTATGGCCCGAACTGGCAGGTGCTGCGCAAGGATCGCGAGACCGGCGCATTGGAACTCGCGAGCGCCGATGCGGGCGGCCAGCCGGCGAGCACCGGCACGAACGACAACACCGTGTCGATTTCCGCCGATGGTCGCTACGTCGCGTTCCAGACCGGTGCGAGCATGACGGGGATGGCGGGCAGGGCGGCCGGCAGCTCGGTCCCCGCGGGCAGTTCGGGCGAGATCTACGTCAAGGACATGGCGACGGGACAGGTGGAGATGGCGTCGGTGATGTCCAATGGCGGTGCCTCGGGCAGCAACTGCTCGCTGGAGCCGCATGCCCTCTCGGGCAACGGACGCTACCTCGCGATGCTCTGCAGCGCCCCGATGGTCGCCGGCGCGACGAGCGGGCAAGCCTACGTGCGCGACCTGCAGGCGAACACGACCGAGCTCGTCAGCCGCAGCACCTCGGCCGCGTCGGGATCGAGCGCGTTCGCGTATCGTCCGGCGATCTCACCGGGCGGCCGTTTCGTGAGCTTCCAGAACCGCAGCTACGGGGGGCTCGGCTATGCCGATGGCGCGAGCGAGACGAGCAACAGCGGCCTCTACCTGCGCGACCGGCAAGCCGGCACGACGACGGCCATCCCGCGGCCTCCGATCATGCCTTCGAATGCCTATGACAGTTGCGCCGTGTCGGCCGTATCCGACATCGGCAGCGTCGTGTTCCACTGCAACTTCGCCTGGACCGGAGTGGCTGCGTATCCGCAGGTCTTCCTCTACGTGCCCGGTGCGGGCATGCCCGAGATGCTCAGCACGACGGCGGGCGGCGGGCCCGGCAACGGCCCGGCCGGCGACTCGCTCGGCGTGAACGCGTCGGGCCTCTCGATGGCCTGGGAGTCGAGCGCGAGCGACATCGACCCCGACGACGTGAACGGCGCGTCGGACATCTTCGTGCTCGTCGAGGAGTCGGTCCTTTCCGACGTGATCTTCGCGGACGCTTTCGAGGGCTGAAGCCGAAGAAAAAAAACGGGCCGCATGCGCGGCCCGTCTTCGATGCGCTGGAGCGTCGCGGACTACTTGATCCCGGCGGCCTTGCGCAGCTCGGCCGCCTTGTCGGTCTTCTCCCACGAGAACGCGGTGAACGTGTCGCCGTTCGCGTGCCTGACCTCGAACGGCGTGCGGCCGAAATGGCCGTAGCTCGCGGTCGCCTGGTACATCGGATGCACGAGGTCGAGCATCTTGATGATCCCGTACGGACGAAGGTCGAAATGGTTGCGGATCAGTTTCTCGATCTTGTCGTCGCTGATCTTGCCCGTGCCGAACGTCGTCACCGAAATCGACGTCGGCTGCGCCACGCCGATCGCGTAGGACACCTGCACCTCGCAGCGGTCGGCGATGCCGGCCGCGACGACGTTCTTGGCGACGTAGCGCGCGGCGTACGCGGCCGAACGGTCGACCTTGGACGGATCCTTGCCCGAGAACGCGCCGCCGCCGTGGCGCGCCCAGCCGCCGTAGGTGTCGACGATGATCTTGCGACCGGTCAGGCCGCAGTCGCCGACCGGGCCGCCGATGACGAACTTGCCCGTCGGGTTGATGTGGAACTTGGTGCCCTTGTGGATCCACTTCTTGGGCAGCACCGGGTCGATGATGTGCGTGCGCACGGCTTCGACGAGGTCCTTCTGCCTGATCGACGGGTCGTGCTGCGTCGACAGCACGACCGCGTCGATCGCGACCGCCTTGCCGTTCTCGTAGCGCAACGTGACCTGCGACTTCGCGTCCGGGCGCAGCCACGGCAGCGGCGAGTTCTTCTTCTTGCGCACCTTCGCCTGCTGCTCGACGAGGCGGTGCGACAGGTGGATCGCGGCCGGCATGAAGCTTTCGGTCTCGTTGGTCGCGTAGCCGAACATCAGGCCCTGGTCGCCCGCGCCCTGTTCTTCCGGCTTCTTGCGATCGACGCCCTGGTTGATGTCGGGCGACTGCTTGCCGATGAGGTTGAGCACGCCGCAGGTCGCGCCGTCGAAACCGACGTCGCTCGAGTCGTATCCGATGTCGAGGATGACCTTGCGCGTGAGCGCCTCGAGGTCGATCCACGCGCTCGTCGTGATCTCGCCGGCGACGATCGCGACACCGGTCTTGACCATCGTTTCGCAGGCGACGCGCGCGCGCTTGTCCTGCGCGAGGATCGCGTCGAGGACGGCGTCGGAGATCTGGTCGGCGACCTTGTCCGGATGGCCTTCGGAGACCGATTCGGAGGTGAACAGGTAGTTGCTCATCGCGGCAAATATCCTTCTATACGGATGCGTGGATAAATCGAAGGTCGCGCATCATACATGGCGCACGTTTCGATTGCAGTATGCGCGCTGAATGACCGGTGCCCCGCGACTATCCGGCCCATTCGTTGACGTGCGGGCCGAACGCGTCGCTGGCGCCGCACGACGCAGAACCGGTGCCCGGTCGGCGCCTCCATGACCCACCAGCGTTCGCGGAAATCGACCCGGTGCGCGCCCAGGGCTTCCAGTCGCGCGACCTCGGCCTCGAGGTCGTCGGTCTCGATGTCGAGGTGCACGCGCGCGGGGTGGTCGACCTTCTGCAGCAGGATCAGCGGTTCGTCCGCGGCGGTCGCGAGTTCAGCGTACTTGCCGTCGCCGTCCTGGTCGGCCGATGCGATCGGCTTGCCGAGCGCTCGGCTCCAGAACTCGGCTGCGGACGCAAGGTCGTCGACGTCGCAGTCGATCACGATGGTGCTGAGGCGGCTGTGGTGCATCGGAAGACTCCGGGGTTCGTGGCGGAGCGGGGTCGGACGCTCAACGCCAGGGATTGCGCGCGGCGCGCGCTTGCGCGTCGAGCGCGAACGCTTCCGGCAGCAGGTCGTCGGTGCCGCATTCGCGCACGGCGTCGCTGCGGCGCGTGAGCAGGAACACGCGCAGCCGCCGCTCGACGTCGCATTCGTGCAGCCACTGGCGGCAGGCTCCGCACGGCGCGACCGGCTCGTCGGTGTCGGCGATCACGGCGAGCGCGAGCGGGTAGCCGCGCCCTTGCGCGACCGCCGAGAACAGTGCGTTGCGCTCGGCGCAGATGGTGAGGCCGTAGACATCCGATTCCACGTTGCAGCCCGGCACGAACCGTTCGCCGCGGCCATCGTCGAACAGCAGCACGGCGCCGACGCGGAAGTGCGAGTGCGGCGCATGCGCGCGCGCCATCGCCGCTTCCGCGGCAGCGACGAGGCCCGGGTAGGCCTGCTCGACCGCCGCCCGCGTCGTGTTCGGCTTCATGCGGTCACTGCGCGAGCGCGAGGTCGTCGAGCATCGCCTTGAGGAAGCGCGCAGCTTCGCCGCCGGTCGCGGCGCGGTGATCGAAGGTCAGCGACAGCGGGATCACGCGGTGCGACTCGAAGCCGCCCATGACCGGCGTCATCTGGTGGCGACCCTTGCCGGCGGCGACGATCGCGACGCACGGCGGCACGACGACCGGCGTCGCGTAGCGGCCCGCGAACACGCCGAAGTTCGACAGCGAGATCGTATAGCCGGCGAGTTCCGACGACGGGATGCTGCGGTCCTCGACCTGCGCGCGCAGGCGGTTCACCGCAGCACGCACGCCGGTTGAGTCGAGCATGTCCGCGTTGCGCAACGCGGGCACGAACAGGCCGTCGTCGGTGTCGACCGCGATGCCGATGTCGACGTGCGGGTGCAAGGTGCGCGTGAGGTTGTCGCCGTCGAACCACGCGTTGAGCGCGGGCACGGCCTTGCATGCACGCACGATCGCGCGCACGAGGCGGCCGGTGATGTCGTTGCCCGGCAGCCACGCATGGATGTCGGCATCGTCGCTGAGCGTGGTCGGAACGACCGCAGCGTGCGCGGCGGCCATCACGCGCGCCATGTTTCGGCGCACGCCCTTCAGCTGTTCGGGCTGGCCGCTCGCGGCGACCGTCGGCGGCGTCGTGCGCATCGGCTTGCCGGCGGCGGACAGCGTCGTGCGCTGCGCTGTGGCAGACGCGACCGGAGCAGGCGACGCGCCTGCAGCCGGCGATGCGGAGCGCGTGGGCGCGGATGCGGCGGACGGCGCGGCGCCGATCCTCGCGGTGCCTGCCGCGGCCGCGGACTTGACGTCCTGCAGCGTGACCACGCCGCCCGCGCCACTCGGCGACACGCGCGCGAGGTCCACGCCGAGCTTCTTCGCGAGCGCGCGCACCGCGGGCACGGCCTTGACGCCGCCGATGCTCGTCGCCTGCTCGGCGTGCACGCGGTCGCTCGATTGCATCGCGCCGACCACGGTGCCTTCGTCGGCGCGCGGCGCCTTGCCGCCGCTCTCGATCTCGCCGCCTTCGTCGGACGCGACGACGCCGCGGTGGTCGGGCGCCTCGGTGCCGGTACCCTTCGCGGGTGCGGCAGCCGCCACCTTCGGCGGGCCATGGTGGTGACCGGTCGACTCGGCCTCCGCGCGCTGCGGCATCTTCGGATCGAGTTCGAAGTCGGCGAGCGCGGCGCCCGTCGCGATCACGTCGCCGCTGTCGCCGTGCACCTTGACGAGCTTGCCCGAGAACGGCGAGGGCACCTCGACGACCGCCTTCGCGGTTTCCATCGACACCATCGGTTCGTCGAGTCGCACCGTGCCGCCCACCTTGACGAGCCATTCGACGACGGTCGCGTCGGGCAGCCCTTCGCCGAGGTCGGGGAGGTAGAAGGTTCTGATGTCGGCCATGGGAATGTCGTCCTTGCGACGCGCGCGGCGCCGTCAGTGGAAATGCAGCAGCACGAGCGCGGCGATCGCCGGCAGCGCCTGCACGTAGAAGATCCTGCGGCTGACCGTCCACGCGCCGTACAGGCCGGCGACGATCACGCAGGAGAGAAAGAAGAGCTTGATGTGGAAACCCTCGACGCCTTCGGCGAGGCCCCAGACGAGGCCCGCCGCGAGGAAGCCGTTGTAGAGCCCCTGGTTCGCCGCGAGCGTCCTCGACGCCTGCGCGAACTCGGGCGTCGTCGCGAACACGCGGCGTCCGGTCGGCGTGGTCCAGAGGAACATCTCGAGCACGAGGAAGTACAGGTGCAGCAGCGCGACGAGGCCGACGAGGATATTCGCGACGGTGGCCATCGGAGTGCTCCGTGTTCGACTCAGCTCGCGGCGAGCGTGCGTTTCGCCGCGGCGACGATGCGCTCGACGCTCGGCAGGTACTTCATCTCGAGGCGGTACAGCGGGATGTGCGTGTCGTAGCCGGTCACGCGCTCGACCGGGGCGACGAGGTCGTACATCGCGTGCTCGGCGAGGCGCGCGGCGATCTCCGCGCCGAAGCCCGCGGTGCGCGGCGCCTCGTGCACGATCACGCAGCGGCCGGTCTTGCGCACCGACTCGTGGATCGTGTCGAAGTCGAGCGGCTTGAGCGTGGCGACGTCGATCACCTCGGCGCTGATGCCTTCGCCGGCGAGCGCATCGGCGGCCTCGAGCGTCTCCTTCACCTGCGCGCCCCAGGTCACTAGGGTGACGTCGCTGCCGTCGCGCAGGACGAAGCAGACGTCGAGCGGCAGCGCTTCGCCGTCGTCGGCGACCTCTTCCTTGTACTGGCGGTAGATGCGCTTGGGCTCGAGGAAGATCACTGGGTCCGGATCGCGGATCGCGGCGAGCAGCAGGCCGTAGGCGCGACCGGGCGACGACGGCAGCACCACGCGCAGGCCGGGGATGTTCGTGAACAGGTGCTCGTTCGCTTCCGAATGATGCTCGGGCGCGCGGATGCCGCCGCCCCACGGCGCGCGGAACACGGCCGGGCAGGTCATCCGACCGCGCGTGCGCGTGCGCAGGCGCGCCGCATGGCAGGCGATGTGCTCCATCATCGGGTAGATGAAGCCCTCGAACTGCGCTTCGGCGACCGGCTTCATGCCCTGCGCGGCGAGGCCTACGGTGAGGCCGGCGATGGTCAGTTCGTCGAGCGGCGTGTCGATCACGCGCTCGGCGCCGAACTTCTCCTGCAAGCCGACCGTCGCGCGGAACACGCCGCCGTTGACGCCGACGTCCTCGCCGAGCACGACCACGCTCGGGTCGTGCTTCATCTCGTGCGCGAGCGCCTGGGTGACGGCTTCGATGAGGGTGATCTGTGCCATTCCGTTTCTTCTCCTGCAGGAGCGCGCCCCCTGCGCGACGGACGTGCGTCGCGCGCAGGTACGCTCCCAAGACGCGATTCAATGTGCGGGCTTGTCCGCGGCGAGCGCTTCCGCGCGCTGCGTGGCGAGGTCAGCCGGCAGTTCGCCCCAGGTGTAGTCGAACATCGCCTCGGTCGGCTGCGATTTCGTTTCGAGGTACGCGTTGACCTCGGCGTCGACGCGCGCCGCGCAATCGGTCTTCCAGTCCTCTTCTTCCTTCTCGGTCCACGCGTTGAGCGACATGAGATAGGCCTTCATGCGCTTGAGCGGCTCGCGCGCCCACGCCGCCTTCACTTCGTCGTCGGGCCGGTAGCGGCGCGCGTCGTCGGCGGTCGTGTGGTCGGACAGGCGGTAGGTGACCGCCTCGATCACCATGCCGCCGTGGCCGTGCCGCGCGCGCTTGACCGCATGGTCCATCGCCGCGCGCATCGCGATGAGATCGTTGCCGTCGACCTGCAGGCATTCGAGGCCGGCGGCGATGCCCTTCTGCGCGAGCGTCTTCGCGCCCGTCTGCATGCTGCGCGGCACCGAGATCGCCCACTGGTTGTTGACGATGACCGCGACCAGCGGCAGCTGCATCGCGCCGGCTACGTTGATCGCGCCGTAGAAGTCGCCCTTCGACGAGCCGCCGTCGCCGACCACGGTGACCGCGACGCGCGGCTCCTTGCGCACCTTGAACGCGAGCGCCGAGCCGGCCGCGTGCAGGCATTGCGTCGCGATCGGCACGCACCAGGCGAAGTCGTGCGCGGGCCCGGAGAAGTTGCTGCCGCGCTCGTCGCCGCCCCAGTACAGCAGCACTTCGCGCGGCTTCACGCCGCGATGGAACTGCGCGCCGTACTCGCGGTACATCGGCGCGAACACGTCGTCCTCCTGCATCGCGCTGCCGATCGCGACGTGCGCGGCCTCGTGGCCGAGGCAGGACGCGTAGGTGCCGAGCTTGCCGGTGCGCTGCAGCGCGACCGCCTTGCCGTCGAACACGCGCACGAACAGCATCTGCTTGTACAGGTCCACCAGCTGGCGGATGTCGCGCGCGATCGCGGGGAGGTCGTCGCGGACGAGCTTGCCGTCGGCGTCGAGGTATTGCAGGAATTCGATCTCGAAGGTGGCGGCGATGGGCAAGACAGCCTCCGTTGCGGTGTCGCACGGCGCAGGTGCGCGCGGAATACGGTGCCGGATGGGCCGGCCTGCGGCCGCGGCGACGGGAGCGGAACAGTAAGCAAGAGCCCGCCGCTCCCGCAAGGCCCGGCGCAACATCGGCGGTGGCGGGTTACACTGGCCAGCTCCCACGATCGTGGCGTCGCGATGAACGAACCGCACAACCTGCGCCCCCTCGAGCAAGGCATCGAACTCGACCTGCGCGACCGCACGACGTACGGCGGTTACCTGCAGTTGCCCGTGCTGCTGTCGGCGCAGAAACCGCTCAGCGACCCGCCGCACCACGACGAGATGCTGTTCATCGTGCAGCACCAGGTCGCCGAGCTGTGGATGAAGCTCATGATCCACGAGCTGCGCGCGGCGATCGCGCGCCTGCGCGCGGACGACGTCGACACGACGCTGAAGGTGCTCGCGCGCGTGAAGCAGGTGCAGCATCAGCTGTTCGGTCAGTGGGGCGTGCTGGAGACGTTGACCCCGTCGGAATACCTCGAATTCCGCCACGTGCTCGGCCCCGCCTCGGGCTTCCAGTCGCAGCAGTACCGCACGATCGAGTTCCTGCTCGGCAACAAGAACGCGGCCATGCTCAAGGTGTTCGACCACGACCCGGCCGCACAGCAGGAATTGCGCCGTGCGCTGGTCGAGCCGAGCCTGTACGACGAAGTGCTGCGCTTCCTCGCCCGGCGCGGCCACGCGGTGCCCGCTGCGTGCCTCCAACGCGATTTCAGCCGGCCGCACGAGCGTACGCCGGAACTCGTGCCGGTGTTCAAGCGCGTCTACGAGCGCGCGCGCGACTTCTGGCCGGAGTACCACCTCTGCGAGCAGCTCGTCGACATCGAGGAAAGCTTCCAGCTCTGGCGCTTTCGCCACATGAAGACGGTCGAACGCATCATCGGCTATCGCCGCGGCACGGGCGGTTCGTCCGGCGTCGCCTTCCTCAAGAAGGCGCTCGATCTCACGTTCTTCCCCGAACTCGTCGACGTGCGCACCGAGATCGGCGCCGCCTGACGAGCGCGCCGCCCCGGCGAACCGTCCGCCCGGCCGCGGCGGCGTTCGCCGCGCTAGCACGCTCGCCCCGGCGAATCCCGCTGCGCTGCGGTTTGACGCGGCCGCCGCCAGCGGTTACACGTTCGCGATACGTCTCATCGAGGGGAATCCATGTCCGCCACCAGCCCCGGCGCACCCGCCGCACTCCCGAACTTCCCGCAGCGCCTCGGCCACCCCGCGCCGCTGTGGATGCTGTTCATGACCGAGTACTGGGAGCGCTTCGCGTTCTACGGCATGCGCTGGGCGCTGACGCTCTACATCGTCGCCCAGTTCTACGGCGGCTCCGGCACGGGCGAGGCGCCCGCGAACGACGTCTACGGAGCCTACCTCGCGCTGATCTACGCGGCCTCGCTGTTCGGCGGTTACGTCGCCGACCAGCTGATCGGCTACCAGCGTTCGATCCTCATCGGCGCGCTGATCATGGCGTCGGGCCTGTTCGTGATCATGATTCCGAACCAGGAGGTCTTCCTGTTCGGCCTCGCCCTCGTGATCGTCGGCAACGGCCTGTTCAAACCGAACATCTCGACCATGGTCGGCCAGCTCTACAGCCAGGAAGACCGCCGTCGCGATGCCGGCTTCACGATCTTCTACATGGGCATCAACCTCGGCGGATTCCTCTCGCCGCTGGTCACCGGCTGGCTCGCGAGCGTGCTCACGGACACGCCGCTGCAGCAGAACTACAAGGTCGTGTTCCTCGCCTCTGGCGTCGGCATGCTGCTCAGCTTCCTGTGGTTCTGGTTCGGCCGACGCCAGTTGCACGGCATCGGCCGCCCGCCGGCCGACGTGCCGCAGGCGCGCGGCATCGGCATCGTGCTCGGCTGCGCCGTCGTCGGCGTGCCGCTGGTCTACTTCCTGCTGTCCAAGCTCGGTGCGACCGCGCTGATCGTGATCCTCGGCGTGCTGTTCATCGGCCTCGCGGTCATGCTGCTCGTCGAAGGCATCCGCGAGGGCAAGGTCGCGCGCGACAAGGTCGTCGCGATGCTCATCATCTTCGTGTTCAACGCATTGTTCTGGATGTTCTTCGAGCAGGCAGGCAGCTCGTTCAACTTCCTCGCCCAGAACATCGTCGACCGCATGTTCGGCGCCTGGGAATTCCCGGTCGCCTGGTTCCAGTCGGTCAACTCGCTCGCGATCATCGGCCTCGCGCCGATCATCGCCGCGATCTGGATCTGGATGGGCAAGCGCAACGTCGAGCCGTCGATCCCTCGCAAGTTCGGCCTCGGCCTGGTCGGCAACGGCCTCGCGTTCCTGCTGCTCATGTACGCGCTGACCTACCTCGTCGACGCGCACGAGAAGATCCCGTTCTGGACCCTGTTCATGGTCTACGTGATCCAGTCGGTCGGCGAGCTCTGCCTCTCGCCGGTGGGCCTGTCGATGGTGACCAAGCTCGCGCCGCCGCGGTACGTCGGCTTTGCGATGGGCGGCTGGTTCCTGTCGATCGCGAACGGCAACAACATGTCCGGCGTGTTCGCGGCGTGGGTCAGCGGCGAGACCGGCATGACCACGGGTTCCGCGTTGAGCGGTTACACGCTCGGCTTCTGGGCGCTTGCGGGTGCGGGCGTCGTGCTTTTCCTCATCGCGCCGCTGATCCAGAAACTCATGCACGGCGTTCGCTGAGGTGCC
>NZ_DATDMY010000278.1:0-2364 GCF_036518555.1 Dokdonella sp.
ACCGTCGTCATCGTCGGCGGCATCGTGGCCGCGCACGCGTTCATGCGCACGCGCACGCTCGAGTCGGTGCTCGCGACCGTGCCGGCGCCCGTGCTGTCGGGCGCGTGGGCGCTGCTCGCGTTCGCGATCGTGATCGAGCAAGGCAATGGCAATGCATTCATCTACTTCCAGTTCTGAGGACGCGAGGTAGCGCCATGGCAAGTGCCGATGCCGATACGCTCGAACGCGGCGACGACCGCACCGCGGTGCGACCCGGGTTCGTGCGCCTGACCGCGTCCGATCGGCCCGGCGTCGCGCAGCCCGTGCCGGAGCGCGACATCCCGCCGCGGCCGTGGCCGCGCATCTTCGCGAGCGCGATGCTGCTCATGACCGTCGCGCTCGGCGCGTGGGAGTGGCGCATGCGCGCGCTCGGCCTCGAAGCGGGCGATGTCGACGATGGCCCCTCGGCCTGGGCGGAACAACGTCGGCGCGTCGACGCCGGCGAGGCGAAGGTCGTGTTCCTCGGCGACTCGCGCATGCTGTTCGACAGCGACCTCGATCGCTACGAGGCCCTGACCGGCGTGCGACCGGTCCAGCTCGCGATCGCCGGCAGCAATGCACGTCCGTTCCTCGTCGAACTGGCCGCTCACTCGCACTTCGACGGCCTCGTGATCGTCGGCATCGCGCACACGACCTTCTTCGGCGCCGATGCGGGCCTCGGCCGCGATGCGCTCGAGCGGTACCACTTCGAATCGCCATCGGTACGCGCGTCGTTCCAGTTGTACCGCGTACTGTCGCATGCGTTCGCGTTCCTCGACGATCGCTACCGCCTGTCACGGCTCGTGCATTTCCTCGACGACGACTGGCGCGATGGCGTGCGCATCGGCACCGCGGAGCGCCTTTGGAAGCTCGGCGTGACCCAGGACGACCGCCAGACCTGGCTGTGGCCGCGCATCGAGACCGACGAGCGCGTGCGCGACCACCAGCGCGCGGCGTGGGGCTTCGGCCCGGGGCGCGCGGCGCGGCCGATCGCCGATGCGGCGATCGCAACCGCGCAGCGCGAACTGCACGACGCGGTCGCGACGATCCGCGCGCGCGGCGGCGAGGTCGTGTTCCTGCGGCCGCCCTCGCATCCGCACTTTCGCGTGTTCGAGGAGGCGCAGATGCCGCGCTCGCAGGCGTGGGATGCGCTGATCGCGGCGGGCGGCGTCATCGGCGTGCACAGCGACGACGATCCGGTCATGCGCGCGCTCGTGCCGCCCGAGTATTCGCACCTGTCGCGCGCGTGCGCGACCGTCTACACGGACGCCTACGTGCGGGCGCTGGCAGCGCGCACGCAACGCGTGGTGCTGCGCGCGGATGCGCCCGCGCCGCTCGGGCCTGCGGACTGTGGCATGCCTCCGGCGGATCTCGCACCGCGTGGATCAAAGGGCAAAGCCTGAAACACGAAGGACACGAAGGACACGAAGGAAGAGCGACAGAGGGGAAGAGCTTGAAACACGGAGCACACAGAGCACACGGAGAGAGCAAAGCAAGAAGAGCTTTTCATTTGAAAGCTTTTCCTCCGTGTGCTCCCTGTTTCAATCTTTGAATCTTTGGCTTCCCTTCGTGTTCTTCGTGTCCTTCGTGTCTCAATCTTTGCCCTCCGAGCAAATCAACGTCCGCCGACGTCGTCTTCGCCGTCGACCCACAGCGCCTCCCAGCCGTGATGGCCGAGCTTGCGCAGCGTCTCGATGTTGCGTTCGTAGATCGCGTCGGTGTCGACGCCCGATTCGACCGCGCGGTCGATGCTCGATTCGCGCAACAGGTGCAGGGTCGGGAACGGCGAGCGGTTCGTCGCGTTCCCGATGTCGTCCGCGCCGGCGTCGGCGAACCGGTACTGCGGATGGAAGCTCGCGAGCTGGATCTCGCCGTCGAGCTCCATCGCCTCGAGCAGCGCGTCCGCGACGTCGAGGAACTGGTTGTAGTCCTCGAAGTCGCCGAGCACGAACGGATGCACGAGCAGGCTCGTTTCCCATTCGTGCGCATCGGCGTCGCGCAGCCATTCGAGTTCCTTGCGCAGATCGTCGACGAGTGCGTCGATGTCGGTCGCGCGGCTGACCGTGATGCGCAGGCGATCCTGCGTGAACGGCGCGCGCGCGAACGGGCACAGGTTGAGGCCGATCACCGCGCGCTCGATCCAGCGGCGGGTCGCGGCGATCGCGGCGTCGTCCGTGGGTGCGTCCTTCACGTCCGCATGCAGGTCGCTCACAGGCGAACCACGCGCACCTTGCGTCCCTTCACGCCGCGCGCACGCAGGCGCTCGAGCGCCTTGCCCGCGTCGGCGCGGCGGATCGCGACGTACGAGCGCGTCGGGAACACGTCGATCTTGCCGACCGCATCGCC
>NZ_DATDMY010000279.1:0-6610 GCF_036518555.1 Dokdonella sp.
GGCGGCCCCGGCGTGCGCGTCGACACGCACGTCTACGACGGCTACCGCATCCCGCCGAACTACGACTCGATGATCGGCAAGCTCATCGTGCACGGCCGCGACCGCGCGACCGCGATCGCGCGCATGCGCATCGCGCTGTCGGAGATGGTCGTCGAAGGCATCAAGACGAACGTGCCGCTGCAGCAGCGCATCATGGCCGACGGCGGCTTCCAGGCCGGCGGGCAGAACATCCACTACCTCGAGAAGCGCATGGCCGAGGCGAAGGAGAAGGCAATCGGGATCGGTTGATTCCCATGTCACGCTTCGGCAAGACGTTCTCGCGTTCGTTCGTACTGCTCCTGCTTCCGGCATGCCTGTTCCAGCATTGGCTCGAAACGCACGGGCAGTCGGACTTGCTGGGGGATTGGTACACCGTGTACTGCAGCGCGGCCTGGGCCTTGCTCGGTGCGCTCGCGTTCTCGACCGTCGCAAGCATGCTCAAGCGCTGAGCGAGTGCCACCATCTATGCCGTTCCTCGAACTTTCCCTGACCGTCCGCGCGAGCGACCAGGAGCGCGTCGAGCTCGCGCTCGAGGAAGCCGGCGCGCTCGCGGTCACCTTGCTCGACGCCGACGCCGACACGCCGAACGAGCGCGCGATCCTCGAACCCGGCGTCGGCGAGACGCCGCTGTGGGGCGAGATCGCGCTGTCCGCGTTGTTCGACGCCGAAGCGGACCGCGCCGGCCTGCTGCACGTGCTCGAAGAACTGCTGCCCGAGATCGAGCCGGCGCAGGTGCGCTTCCGCGACGTCGCCGACCAGGACTGGACGCGCGCATGGATGGACCAGTTCAAGCCGATGCGCTTCGGCCGGCGGCTGTGGATCTACCCGTCGAACATCGAACCGCCGGGCGACCAGGCCGACGCAGTCGTCGTGCGCCTCGATCCCGGCCTCGCGTTCGGCACGGGCACGCATCCGACCACCGCGCTCTGCCTCGAATGGCTCGACGGGCTCGATCTCGCCGGCCTGCACGTGATCGACTACGGCTGCGGCTCGGGCGTGCTCGCGATCGCCGCGCTCAAGCTCGGCGCGGCGCGCGTCGACGGCATCGACAACGACCCGCAGGCGATCCTCGCGAGCCGCGACAACGCCGAACGCAACGGCGTCGCCGATCGCCTCGCGCTGTACCTTCCCGACGCGTTCGCGCACCGGCCCGCCGACGTCTTCGTCGCGAACATCCTCGCCGGCCCGCTCGCCGACCTCGCTCCGCGCTTCGCGACGTGCGTGAAACCCGGCGCGCCGTTCGCACTGTCGGGCATCCTCGTCGCGCAGGCCGACGAACTCCTCGCGCGCTACGCCGAATGGTTCGACGACCTCGTCGTGGCGACGCGCGAGGACTGGGTGCGCATCTCCGGCCGCCGTCGCGGGCGATTGCTGTGACGAAGGCAATAGCCTGAAACACGAAGGACACGAAGAACACGAAGGAGAGCGGGCGAGGAACTTCACGGCTGCCGCGTTTGCGCGACTGGCGCGGACCTTCTTCGAGCGCTTGCAAAGTGCAGTTGAAGCGGAAACGAAAGACAACAGCGGTTTTCTGCTCCGGCCTCTCTTCGTGTCCTTCGTGTCCTTCGTGTTTCAGTCTTTTTGGTGCGTTTGGCCATGCCGCCACCACGCGCTAGACTGGCCGGATCGCGATCGGCGCAGAGGGTTTCGTGAGCGTGCTGCAGTGGATCGGGCATCGCCTCGCCGGTTACCTCGCGCGCCCGCGGCCGAACCTGCATGTCGCGACGAGCCGGCCGGGCCTGCTCGCAGCGACGTTGCGCAAGGGCGACGTGCTGCTGGTCGAGGGCACGAGCCGGTTTTCTGCGGCGATCCGCACGATCACGCAATCGACCTGGTCGCATGCGGCGCTCTGCATCGGTGATGCGCTGTCGGCCTCGCGCGGCGACCGCATGCCCCTGCTGATCGAGGCCGACGTCAACGACGGCGTGCGCGCGGTGCCGGTCGAGCGCTACGCGCAGATGCACACGCGCATCTGCCGCCCGGTCGGCCTCGGCGAGAGCGAGATCGATGCGGTGCTCGCGTACGCGATCGGCCGCCTCGGCCAGCAGTACGACCTTCGCAACATCATCGACCTCGCGCGCTACCTCGTGCGGCCGCCGCCGGTGCCCGAGCGCCTGCGCCGCCACCTGCTCGCGTTCGGCGGCGGCGAACCGACGAGCGCGATCTGCTCGTCGCTGATCGCGGCCGCGTTCGCCTCGGTCCGCTACCCGGTGCTGCCCGACATCGAGATCGCGCGCAGCCGCGGCGAAGCCGGTCGCGAGCAGGTGCGCGAGATCCTGCACATCCGCGATTCGAGCCTGTACGTGCCGCGCGACTTCGATGTGTCGCCGTACTTCGCGATCGTCAAGCCGAGCCTGCGCGATTTCGATCCGCACGCGCTGACCTGGGCCGCGATGCCGTCGCGCGCCATCGAAGCCGGCGAGGACTGATACGCGACAGCGGCGATCCCGCGCGACCGCGTCCTGCCCGTCGCGGCTGCTAGAATCAGCCGTCCCCGCCCGCGCTTCCGGCCGATGTACACGCAGTGTCCCGAATGCCTGACGATCTACAGGATCGACGGCGCCGAGCTCGCCGCGGCGCACGGCAGCGTACGCTGCGGGCATTGCGCGGCGGTGTTCGACGCGCTGCGGACGCTGAGCCTGCAGCTGCCGCCCGAACCGATCGAGCGACTCGACGTGCATGCGACGCAGCACGCGCCGCCGCAGCTCGAGTCGCCGGTATTCCGCCCGAGCCCGGCGCAGGTGTCGCTGTTCGCCGAGGCGGCGGACCGCGCGCGCGCGGCCGAGCGCTCGTCGCTGCCGGCGTTCGCGAAGCGCCGTCGCCGCGCACGCCAACGTCGCGACGGCACCTGGCTCGCGGGTTGCTTCGTGCTGGTGCTGACGCTCGCGGGCGAGATCGCATGGGCCGAGCAGGCCCGCTGGATCGACGATGCGCGCGTGCGCGCGTGGCTCGACCCGGCATGCGCGAAGCTCGGCTGCCGCCTGCCCCTGCGTCGCGACGCGAGCACGCTCGAACTGCTGTCGCGCGACATCCGCCCGCACCCGTCGGTGCCGGGTGCACTGATCATCTCGGCGACGCTGCGCAACGACGCGGGCTTCGCGCAGGCGTTCCCGACCGTCGAGATCACGCTCTCGGACCTCGACGAGAAGCGCATCGCGATGCGCCGCTTCTCGCCGCGCGAGTACCTCGCCGACGCGCGCGCGATCGCAACCGGGCTCGCGGCGGGGGCGAGCACGTCGCTCGTGTTCGAAGTCGCCGATCCGGGCAAGGATGCGGTCGCGTTCGAATTCAAGTTCGAGTAACGCTCGGCCATGCGCCCGCTCCCGGCGAAGCCCGGTCGTCCTCGCCGCTTCTCAGCTCGCGCCGAGATTGATCGCGCAAGTGCCGATGCGCGAAGGCATCGCGCGCGAAGCCATGGTCCCCGACCCTGAACTTCGCCGGCGAGGGACTTATCAACGCACGATCACGGCGCTACTATCCCCTCCCGACGTGCGCACGCGCCGTCGGCCCACGCATGGAAGGACGCTCGCCGAGAAGGGCCACGTTGTGAATGCCGCCATCCCCTTGCGCGCGGAAAGCGCGCACGAAGCCTCGTTGCAACCCGCACTGCGCGACTGTGTCGTCCGCGCGGTTCGCCGTTACCTCGCCGATGTCGAATCCGAGCCGGGCGAAGGCCTGCATGCGCTCGTCATGCGCGAAGTCGAATCCCCACTGCTGCGCGAAGTGATGGCCTGGTACGGCGGCAACCAGAGCCGCGCCGCCGCTGCACTCGGCATCAACCGCGCCACCCTGCGCAAGAAGCTGCAGCAGTACGGCCTCGCCGACTGATCCGGCCCTGCGCGCAGCGCTAGGCCGGCCCGCGGGGGCGCCGCTATAATTGCGCGCTTCCCCCGGGACGTAGCCCGCCCATGTTCGACGCCACCCTGGTACCGGTTCGCCGCGCGCTGCTCAGCGTGTCGGACAAGTCCGGCCTGATCGACCTCGCCCGCGGCCTCGATTCGCTCGGCATCGCGCTCGTCTCCACCGGCGGGACCGCGAAGGCGCTGCGCGACGCCGGCCTGCCCGTGTCCGACGTCAGCAGCGTGACCGGCTTCCCCGAGATCATGGACGGCCGCGTGAAGACGCTGCACCCGGCCGTGCACGGCGGGCTGCTCGGCCGGCGCGGCACCGACGATGCGGTGATGGCGGAACACGGCATCGCGCCGATCGACCTGCTCGTGGTGAACCTGTATCCGTTCGAACGCATCACCGCCGAACCCGATTGCTCGATGGCGGACGCGATCGAGAACATCGACATCGGCGGGCCGGCGATGCTGCGCGCGGCGGCGAAGAACCACGAGCACGTCGCCGTCGTCGTCGATCCGGCCGACTACGCCGAGGTGCTCGAGGCGCTCGCCCACGGCGGCACGCGCCTGGCGCTGCGCCGACGCCTCGCCGCGGCCGCCTACGCGCATACCGCGCGCTACGACGGCATCATCGCGAACTGGCTCGGCATGCGCAGCGACGCCGAAAAGCCCGAAGCCTTCCCGCCCGGGCTGCGTCTTGCGTTCGAGCGCCGGCAGGCGCTGCGCTACGGCGAGAACCCGCACCAGGGTGCCGCGCTCTACGTCGAGCGCAACCTCCCGCCCGGCACCGTCGCAGGCGCGCGCGTGCTCGCAGGCAAGGAGCTGTCGTACAACAACCTCGCCGACGCGGACGCCGCGCTCGAGTGCGTGAAGGCGTTCCAGAAGACGCCCGCGTGCGTGATCGTCAAGCATGCGAACCCTTGCGGCGTCGCGCTCGGCGCGAACCTCGGCGACGCGTACGAGAGCGCCTACGCGTGCGACCCCGTGTCCGCGTTCGGCGGCATCATCGCGTTCAACCACCGCCTCGACGGCGCGACCGCGAAGAAGATCATCGAGCGCCAGTTCGTCGAGGTCGTCGTCGCGCCCGAGTTCGACGCCGACGCGGTCGCCGCGATCTCGGCCAAACCCAACGTGCGCGTGCTCGCCGTCGGCGAATGGGGCGAGACCGCACCGCACGCCTACGACTACAAGCGCATCGCGGGCGGCCTGCTCGTGCAGGACGCCGATCGCGACACGCTGCTGCTGTCCGACCTCAAGGTCGTATCGCGCCGCGTGCCCGACGCGGCCGAGCTGCACGACCTGCTGTTCGCGTGGCACGTCGCGATGTTCGTGAAGTCGAATGCGATCGTGTATGCGCGCCAGGGTCGCACGATCGGTATCGGCGCCGGCCAGATGAGCCGCGTCGTGAGCGCGAAGATCGCCGCGATGAAGGCGGCGGAGGCGAAGCTCGAGGTGCCCGGCAGCGTGATGGCGTCGGATGCGTTCTTCCCGTTCCGCGACGGCATCGACGCCGCCGCCGAGGTCGGCATCCGCGCAGTCATCCAGCCCGGCGGCTCGATGCGCGATGCGGAGGTCATCGCCGCGGCGGACCAGCATGGGATGGCGATGGTGTTCACGGGTGTGCGTCACTTTCGACATTGATGGCATCGATGCCACCGCGCCTTCAATCCTGAAGCTCATACGGCAGGCTTCGGAAGCCCGCATCTCCACATCCACCTCGCACATCCGGCAGGAATCGCAGCATGAAGATCCTCGTCATCGGTTCCGGCGGTCGCGAACATGCGCTCGCGTGGAAGCTGCTGCAGTCGCCGCGCGTGTCCGAAGTGATCGTCGCGCCCGGCAACGCGGGCACCGCGCGCGAGACGCGCATGCGCAACGCCGACGTCGCCGCGACCGACGTCGACGGCCTGCTCGCGCTCGCCCAACGCGAAGGCATCGCGCTCGCGGTGGTCGGCCCCGAGGCCGCGCTCGCGGCCGGCGTGAGCGACCGTTTCCACGCGGCCGGCCTGCGCTGCTTCGGCGCGAGCCGGATCGCCGCGCAGCTCGAGAGCTCGAAGGCGTTCGCCAAGGATTTCCTCGCGCGCCACAACATCCCGACCGCGCGCTACGCGGTGTTCACCGACCTCGGCCCCGCGCTCGCCTACGTGCGCAAGCACGGCGCGCCGATCGTGATCAAGGCGGACGGGCTCGCCGCAGGCAAGGGCGTCGTCGTCGCGCTGACGCTCGCCGACGCCGAGCAGACGCTGCACGACATGCTCGGCGCGCGCACGTTCGGCGACGCATCCGCGCGCGTCGTGATCGAGGAGTTCCTCGAAGGCGAGGAAGCGAGCTACATCGTCATGAGCGACGGTCGCAACGTGTTGCCGCTCGCGACGAGCCAGGACCACAAGCGCCGCGACGAGGGCGACTTCGGACCGAACACGGGCGGCATGGGTGCGTACTCGCCGGCGCCGGTGGTCACACCCGCGGTCGAACGCCGCGTGCTAGACGAGATCATCCATCCGACGATCGCGAGCATGGCCGCGGAAGGCGCGCCGTTCATCGGCTTCCTCTATGCCGGCCTCATGATCGGTCGCGACGGCGCGCCGAAGGTGATCGAGTTCAACGCGCGCCTCGGCGACCCGGAAACCCAGCCGATCATGCTGCGCCTTAAATCCGACCTCGTCGACCTCGTCGAGGATGCGCTCGACGGCCGCCTCGATCGCGCGCAGGCGAGCTGGGATCCG
>NZ_DATDMY010000280.1:0-7440 GCF_036518555.1 Dokdonella sp.
CGGCCGGGATTCGCCGACGGCACGTCCATGTGCCGACGGCGAACGCACGCGCATCCTGCGCGTGCCCCTGCGGGCTGATCCGTCCGTCGCCCACCGCCGCTGCAAGGGGCCCCGGAAAAGCGGCGCGCTCCTGCGCGCAGACGCAGAGGCAAGAAGCGGGAGAAGCATTCGGTGAACCCGGTCCCGCTCATCGAAGTCGAGCAGCTCGAAGCCTGGTACGGCCGCCGGCGCGTGCTGCACGGGGTCGACTTCGCGGTCAACGCGGGCGAGATCCGCGTGATCATGGGCGGCTCCGGTTCGGGCAAGAGCACCCTGCTGCGCCACCTGCTCGGGCTGCAGCGGCCGAAGTCGGGGCGCGTGAAGCTGTTCGGCGTCGACCTCGGCGAGGCGAGCGAGCGCGAGCTGCTCGACGTGCGCAAGCGCATCGGCGTGTCCTTCCAGGGCGGCGCGCTGCTGACCTCGCTCACCGTCGGCGAGAACGTCGCGCTACCGCTGCGCGAACACACGACGCTCGACGAGTCGACGATCCGCATCATGAGCCGGCTCAAGCTCGAGGTGGTCAACCTCGGTGGTTTCCAGGACCTCATGCCGAGCCAGCTCTCGGGCGGCATGGTCAAGCGCGCCGCCCTTGCCAGAGCCATCGTCATGGACCCGCGCCTGCTGTTCTTCGACGAGCCGTCGGCGGGACTCGATCCGGTCGTCTCGGCCGAGCTCGACGAGCTGATCCTGCGCCTGCGCGACGCGCTGCGCATGACGATCGTCGTCGTCACGCACGAACTCGAGAGCGCGTTCAAGATCGCCGACACGATCACCGTGCTCGACCAGGGCAACATCCTCACGACCGGCACGGTCGCCGCGGTGCGCGCGAGCGACAACGAGCGCATCCAGGACCTCTTGAACCGGCGCCCGCGCGAGGTCCAGGTCGATGCGGACGCGTACCTCAAGCGGCTGACCGAAGAGGAAGTCTAGAATGCGCGGATTCGCTGTTGGAGCGGCGGAAGCCGCGATGCTTGTGCCGCGGAACGCCGACGAAGAGCATCGCGGCTTCCGCCGCTCCCACAGGAAGGCTGCAATGCAGGCATGGGCGAAGGGGCGCCGTCGATGAAGCGCGACACCATCAACTACACGCTGGTCGGCGCGGTCGTCGTCGGTGCGATCGCGCTGCTGCTCGTCGCGCTCGCGCTGATCACCGGCAAGGGCGTCGCGAGCGCCGACTACGTCGTGCGCTACCGCAACGTGACGGGGCTCCGCTACGGCGCACCCGTGTTCTACGAGGGTTACCGCATCGGCCAGGTGGGCGCGGTCACGCCCGAACGCAGCGCCGAGGGCACGCGCTACAAGGTCGTGCTGTCGGTCCGACGTGACTGGCCGATCCCGGTCGACAGTCCCGCGCGCCTGCAATCGAGCGGCCTGCTCGCCGACGTCTCGATCGGCATCCACGAGGGTTCGAGTCGCGAAGCCCTCGCGCCGGGCGGCGAACTCAAGGGCGTGGAAGGTGCGGACATCTTCGCCGCGATGAACGAGCTCGCGGGCCAGGTCAGCGAACTCACGCGCACGCAGATCACGCCGCTGATCCAGACCCTGTCGCAGCGCGTCGATTCGATCACCGGCACGATCGACAAGACCACGCCGCTGATCCTCGAGCAGACGCGCGCGCTGCTCGAGCGCGCGAACCATGCGTCGGATGCGATCAACGACCTGCTCAAGCCGGAGAACCGCGCCGCGGTCGGCGCGATCCTCGGCGAGGTGAGGAACCTCGGCGCGGAACTGCGCAAGACGCGCGCGACGCTCGACCAGGCGCTCGGCGACCTCGCCGGCATCGCGAAGGACAACCGGCCCGACGTGCGCAGCGCGGTGCAGGACCTCGCGAGCGTGCTCGGCGCGCTGTCGGCGCGCATGGACGTGATCACGCACCACCTCGAGTCGTCGAGCCGCAACCTCGACGAGTTCAGCCGCGAGATCCGCAGCCATCCCAATCGCCTGATCCTCGCGCCGAAGGCCGACAACCTGCAGGAAGAGCCGCAATGAGGACATCGACGACGATCCTGCCGGCCCTCCTGCTCGCGGCGCTCGCGTTGACCGGGTGCGGAGCACCGACGGTGCCCGATTTCACCTATTTCCGCCTGCCGCGCGCGCAGCCGCTCGAGGTCGCGTCGGCGCCGCTGTTCGACGAGCCGATCGTCGTCGATGCGTTCGGTGCGGACGGCCTCTACGCGGACCAGTCGCTCATCTACGCGCTCGACCCCGGTGCGCAGCAGTTGCGCCAGTACCACTACCAGCTGTGGACCGATCCGCCGACACGGATCCTGCAGCGGCGCCTGATCGCGCAGCTGCGCGCGTCGAAGATCGCCGCCCAGGTCACCGACGAACTGCCTGCGAGCAACGCGGCGATCCGCGTCAGCGGCATCATCCTGCGCTTCGACCGCGTGCCGACCGCCAACGGCGGCTGGAGCGCCGTGGTCGCCCTCAAGCTGCGCGCGGACGGCCGCGACGGCCGGCCGATCGTCGACGACTATTACCGCGCGGACGAGGCGGCCGCAGGCAACGACATCAAGTCGACCGTCGATGCCTACGGTGCCGCGCTCGATCGCATCTACGCGCAGTTCCACGCGGACCTGCGCCAGCGCGGAGGTTCGCGGCATGGATGACGCCGACCTGCGTCGCCTCGCCGAGATCGGCATCGACGTCTACCTTCCGCGTGGACCGGCGCGCGCGGCCTGCGTCGAGCCGGTCGCCGCCTCGATGGCCGCAGCCACCGCCGCGGCGACGGCCGTACCGAACGCCGGCGGCGTGGTGCTGCTGGCCGAAGCGTCGGGCGCGCGCGCCGCCGCGCTGCTCGACGGCGTCAAGCGCGCGCTCGCGTTCGCCCGGGTCGACTGCGTGCGGATCGACGTCGTCGACGAGGCGGCGCTCGCTTCGGCGAGCGCGCTCGTCGCGTTCGGCGATGCGCGCGCACGCGCCGCCGGGGCGGCGTTGAGCGCCCAGCGCCAACGCGAGATCGGCTGGGTCGTGACGGCGGAGCCGGGCCTGCTCGCGGGCGATGCGCACGCGAAGCGCGCCTTGTGGAGCGAACTCAAGCGCATCGCGCGGCCGCTGCTCCAGGTACGGCGGGCGGGCGCTCGCGCGTCGCGCGGCGACGAACGGTAGGCATGCGCCGCCCGGCGCGTGCCCGGCCAGCGATCACACGCGCCTTTCATGGCAAGATGCGGTCGGCTTCCGGCGGTACCGGAAGGTGGGCGGTGGCGCCGCATCGATCGTGGTCGCGATCCTCAAGCAGGCACAACCCGAGTTTCGTCGCATGCAGGCCGACGACCTCGACCGCGTCGCCGCCATCGAGGCGCTCGCCTACGAGTTTCCGTGGAGCCGCGCGATCTTCGCCGACTGCCTGCGCGCGGCCTACGAGTGCATCGTTCTCGTCGACGCCGGCGCCATCGTCGGCTACGGCGTGCTGTCGAGTGGTGCGAGCGAGGCCCACGTGCTCAACGTCTGCGTGCTGCCGGGCCTGCACGGGCGCGGCTACGGACGTCGCATCGTCAAGCGCCTGCTCGACATCGCGCGCTGGCAGCGGGCCGAGCGCGTCTACCTCGAGGTGCGGCCGTCCAACCCACGTGCCATCGCGCTGTACGAGTCGATCGGCTTCAACGAATTCGGCCGCCGGCCGAACTATTACCCGGCGAAGAAGGGGCGCGAGGACGCACTCGTGATGGCGATCGAGCTGCTGCCGCCGGAGTGAGGGCCATCGTAGTCCGCCGTGCCGTCGGCCGTCCCGTGGGCACTCAGCTGCGCAAGCGCTCGAGCTGTTGCCGCAACGCCTCGACCGTCGACGTGAAGTCGGCGAGACGCTGCTTTTCCTGCTCGACGACCGTCGCCGGCGTCTTCTCGCCGAAGTTGCCGAGCTTCGTGCTCGACTTCGCGATCTCGCCGTCGATGCGCGCGATTTCCTTCTCGAGCCGCGCGCGCTCGGCGCCGAGATCGATCAGTCCGGCCAGCGGGATCAGCAGTTTCATGTCGCTGACGATCGCGGCCGCGGCGGCAGGCTCGGCCTCGCCCGCGTCGAGCCAGCGCTGCGACTCGGCGCGCGCGAGGAAGGCGATCTGCGCGCCGAACTTCGCCGCACGCGCGCGATCGGCGGCGCCGCCGCCGGTGTAGAGCAGCGGGATCTCCCTGCGCGGCGCGATGTTCATTTCACTGCGGATGCGTCGCACCTGGGTCAGGACCGCCTTGAGCCATTCGATCTCGGCGGTGGCTGCATCGTCGACGGCATAGTCCGCCGCGCGCGGATACCGCCGCATCGAGATGCTGCCCGGTGAGCCGCCGGAGCCCAGCGTCGACGCGTTCGTCGCACCGACCGCGGCGAGCGCGGGCTGGATCTCGTGGAACAGCTCCTCGGTGATGAACGGCATGATCGGATGCAATGCGCGCAGCACCGCATCGAGGACGACGAGCAGGGTGCGACGCGTCGAGGCCGCCGCGTCCGCGGCGCCGGCGCCCGGCGCGGACGCCCCCGCGGGGGCGAGCGCGGGTTTGGCGAGTTCGAGGAACCAGTCGCAGTAGTCGTTCCAGACGAACTCGTAGAGCGCCTGCGCGAGCAGGTCGAACCGGTAGCTCGCGAAGTGCGCCTCGACCTGGTCGAGCGTGCGGGACAGGCGCGTGAGGATCCAGCGCTCCGCCTCGGTCGCGGGCGCGGCCGACGCGGTGGGTTGCGCGGCGTCGCCGGCGTTCATGAGCACGAAGCGCGTCGCGTTCCACAGCTTGTTGCAGAAGTTGCGATAGCCGTCGGCGCGCTTGAGATCGAAGTTGATCGTGCGGCCATAGGTCGCGAGCGCAGCGAAGGTGAACCGCAGCGCGTCGGCGCCGACCGCGGGGATGCCGTCGGGGTAGTCCTTGCGGATGCGCTTCTCGACCTTCTCGCGCACTTGCGGGATCAGCAGCGATGCGGTCGACTTCTTCACCAGCGATTCGAGCTCGATGCCGTCGATGAGGTCGAGCGGGTCGATCGTGTTGCCCTTCGACTTCGACATCTTCTGGCCTTCCGCATCGCGCACGATCGCATTGATGTACACCTCGCGGAACGGCACTTTGCCGGTGAAGTACTGCGTCGCCATCACCATGCGCGCGACCCAGAAGAAGATGATGTCGAAACCGGTGACGAGCACGTCGCTCGGCACGAACGCCTTGAACTCTTCCCACTCGGCCGCGCGCGCGGGCGTCTCGCCGGGCCAGCCGAGCGTCGAGAACGGCCACAGTGCGGACGAAAACCAGGTGTCGAGCACGTCGTCATCGCGGCGCAGCGCGCCGACCGGCCTCGTCGTGGCATGCGCGAGCGCGTCCGCTTCGTCCTCGCCGACGAAGATGTTGCCCTGCTCGTCGTACCACGCGGGGATCTGGTGGCCCCACCAGAGCTGGCGGCTCACGCACCAGTCCTGGATGTTCTCGAGCCACTGGTTGTACGTCGTCGCCCAGTTGTCGGGCACGAAGCGGATCTCGCCGTCGCGAACGGCGGCGAGCGCGGGCTCGATGATCGCCTTGCGTCCGCCCGGTCGACCGTCCGGCAGCGTGTCGCGCGTGAGGTCGAGGAACCACTGGTCGGTCAGCATCGGCTCGATCACCGCGTCGGTGCGCTGGCTGACCGGTACCTGCAGCTTGTGCTTCTTCGTCTCGACCAGAAGGCCGGCTGCCTCGAGATCGGCGAGCACGGCCTTGCGAGCGACGAAGCGGTCCATCCCGCGGTACTTGACGGGTGCGTCGTCGTTGATCTTCGCATCGAGCGTGAGCACGACGATCGGCTCGAGGCCGTGGCGCGCACCGATCTGCCAGTCGTTGAAATCGTGCGCGGGCGTGATCTTCACGCAGCCGGTGCCGAACTCGCGGTCGACGTAATCGTCGGCGATGACCGGGATCTCGCGGCTGGTCAACGGCAGCTTAAGCGTCTTGCCGATCAGTGCTTGGTAGCGCTCGTCATCGGGGTGGACCGCGACGGCGACATCGCCGAGCATCGTTTCCGGACGCGTGGTCGCCACGACGAGGCCTTCGCCGCCGTCGCTCGCGGGGTAGCGGATCGACCACAGCGAGCCGTCCTTCTCCTCGTTGTTGACCTCGAGGTCGGACACCGCGGTCATCAGCACCGGGTCCCAGTTGACGAGGCGGCGGCCGCGGTAGAGCAGGCCGTCGCGATACCACTGCACGAACACGCGGCGGACCGCCGCCGACAGCCCTTCGTCCATCGTGAAGCGTTCGCGCGACCAGTCGACCGAGGCGCCGAGGCGGCGCATCTGGTTCGTGATGGTCGAACCCGACTGCTCCTTCCACGCCCATACGCGCTCGACGAACGCCTCGCGGCCGAGGTCGTGGCGCGTCGTGCCTTCGGCGGCGAGCTGGTTCTCGACGATCTTCTGCGTCGCGATGCCGGCATGGTCGGTGCCGCCCTGCCAGAGCGTGCGGTAGCCGCGCATGCGGTGGTAGCGGATCAGCGCGTCCATGATCGTCTGCTGGAACGCATGGCCCATGTGCAGGGTGCCGGTCACGTTCGGCGGCGGCAGCTGGATGCAGTACGGCTCGCCGCTCGCGGCCGGCTTGAACAGGCCGTTCGCTTCCCACATCGCGTACCACTTCGATTCGATCAGGCCGGGCTCGAAACTGTTTTCCATGCGCATTGGCGGCCGCGCGCGCGGCCGTTTCGAAAGGAGGATCGCCAATTCTATCAGGCAGGTCCGCGCCGGCGGGTCCGTCGTGGGCGAGCCGGCGTCGGAGTGCCCCACGCGGGCGCCGACGCGCTATCGTTCGGGCACCGCGCGACGGAGGAGGGGAACGGATGGACGCAGGCGTGCAGGTGATCGGGCATCCCCTGGTGCAGCACAAGCTGACCCTGCTGCGGAAGAAGCAGACGAGCACGATCGAGTTCCGCCGCCTGCTCGGCGAGCTCGCCGCGCTGATGGCGTACGAGGTCACGCGCGACCTGCCGCTGCGCGACGTCGCGATCGAGACGCCGGTCGGGGCGGCGACGGGGCGAGAGATCGACGGCAAGAAGGTCGTGCTCGTGGCGATCCTGCGCGCGGGCATCGGCCTGCTCGACGGCATGCTCGACATCGTCCCCGGCGCGCGCGTCGGCCATGTCGGGCTGTATCGCGACGAACACACCTTGCATCCGGTCGAGTACTACTTCCGCATGCCGCGCGACCTCGAAGCGCGCGACGTCATCGTCGTCGATCCGATGCTCGCGACCGGCAACTCCGCCGTGGCGGCGCTGGATCGAATCAAGGCGCAGCGGCCGCGCACGCTGCGCTTCGTCTGTCTCGTCAGCTGTCCCGAGGGGATCGCCAACCTGCGCGCCCGCCATCCGGACGTGCCCGTCTTCACCGCCGCGATCGACGAGCGCCTCAACGAGCACGGCTACATCGTGCCCGGCCTCGGGGATGCGGGCGACCGCTATTTCGGCACGCG
>NZ_DATDMY010000281.1:0-3203 GCF_036518555.1 Dokdonella sp.
CGCAATGCCTCGATGAGGGCCGCGTTGTTGCCGTTCGCGAGCAAGGCCGGGTGCATCGCCGCGTGCTGCAGCACGAGGCCCTGCAGCACGAATTCGACGTCGACGTGGCCGCCGCGGCCTTGCTTGAGGTCGAATTGCGTGCTGCTCGAACGATCGCGCTCCGCGCGCCAGCGCGCGCGCATCGACACGACGTCCTCGCGCAGTTTCGTCGCGTCGCGCGGCTGCGCGAGCAGGTCCGCGCGCAGCTCCGCGTAGCGTCGCGCGAGCCCGGCATCGCCCGCGACCGCGCGCGCGCGCACGAGCGCCTGCAGTTCCCACGTCCAGGCGCGCTCGCGCTGGTAGCCCGCGTAGCCGTCGAGGCTCTGCACGAGCATGCCCTTGCTGCCGTCGGGGCGCAGGCGCACGTCGACTTCGTAGAGCCGCCCCGCGCGCGTGAGCGCGCCGAGCAGGTGCACGATGCGCTGTGCGAAGCGCGCGTAGTAGCGCGTGCCGTCGAGCGGCTTGGCGCCGTCGGATTCGCGCTGCGCGCGCGCGCCGTCGTAGAGGAAGACGAGATCGAGGTCCGATCCGAAACCGAGTTCGCGGCCGCCGAAGCTGCCGTAGGCGACGACGATGAGGCCGCTGCCGTCGCCGGCGGCGCCGCCGATGCGTCCGTGCGCGGCCTGCATGTCGCGTTCGGCGACGCGCAGTACCGCACCGACCACGGCTTCGGCGACATCCGCGAGCGCGGTCGCCGCGCTGCGCGCATCGAGGCGCCCGCCGAGGAACGCGAGGCCGATGCGGAACAGTGCGGACTGGCGCTGCTCCTGGATCGCCTCGATTTCCGCTTCGGGGTCCGCCTCGGCGATCATGCCGAGCCGGCGCGCGAGTTCGTCGCGGATCACCGTCGCGTCGGGCGCATCGCCGTCGATGCGATCGTCGAACAGGTCGTCGAGCAGCAGCGGGTGCGCGATCACGCGCTCGGCAAGGAAGGCGCTCGCGGCGAACACCGCGCTGAGGCGGCGCAACGCGGCCGGCTGCTCCTCGAGCAGCGCAAGGTAGACCGAGCGGCGCAAGGTCGCCTGCACGAGCCGGAGCAGGCGAACGAGGCAGCGCGACGGCTGTTCCTGAGCGGACGCGGCGGCGAACAGCGCCGGCATCACCGCATCGAGGCGTTCACGCGCGCGCGCCGACATCGTGCGCAGCGCAGCGCCGCCGAGCAGCGCTTCGAGTTCGGTCGCGACATCGGCGGGCGGATCGAAGCCGGCCGCGGCGATCGCCGCCGCATCGACGCCGTCGGCGAGCAGGCCGCGCCAGAACTCCGGCCAGCGCGCCTGCGCCTGTTGCGCATCGTTGCGCGCGTCGACGGCCATCAGCGCGGCGAACTCTTCGGCGACGGCGGCCCGGTGCATGCGCAGCTCCGCCTCCAGCGCGCTCCAGCCGCTGCGGCCGAGCGCGAGCGCGAGCCGCTCGCGCACGTCGGCTTCGGCGGGGATTTCGTGCGTCTGCTGGTCGGCGAACATCTGCACGCGGTTCTCGAGCCGGCGCAGGAACAGATAGGCCTCGCGCAGTCGCTGCGCGCGCGCGGACGGCACGAAACCGAGCTGCTCGCACGCGGCCAGCGCGGGCAGCAGTCCGCGCGCGCGCAGGGTCGGCTCGCGCCCGCCGCGGATCAGCTGCACGAGCTGGACGATGAATTCGATCTCGCGGATGCCGCCAGGGCCGAGCTTGATGTGATCGGCGAGATCCTTGCGCGCGACCTCGGCGTCGATGAGCGCCTTCATCTCGCGCAGCCCGGCGAACGCCGTGTAGTCGAGGTAGCGGCGATAGACGAACGGGCGCAGCGACTCGAGCAGGCGCGCGCCGCCGGCGCGATCGCCTGCGACGGGACGCGCCTTGATCCACGCATAGCGCTCCCAATCGCGTCCCTCGCGCTGGAAGTACTGTTCCATCGCCGTGAACGACAGCGCGAGTCGGCCGGCACTGCCGAACGGCCGCAAGCGCAGGTCGACGCGGAAGACGTAGCCGTCGACGCTGTGGTCGGCGAGCAGGGCGACGAGCGCCTGGCCGATGCGCGTGTAGTACGCGGTCGCGTCGAGCGCGCGCGCGCCGTCGCTCTCGCCGTGTTCGGCGAACGCGAACACGAGGTCGATGTCGGACGAGAAGTTGAGCTCGCCGCCGCCGAGCTTGCCGAGGCCGAGCACGACCATGCGCTGCACCCGCGCGTCGGCGTCGCGGATGACGCCGTGGCGGGCGGCGACCTGGCGCTCGGCGCCACGCAGCGCGGCCTCGAGGCAGCTCTCGGCGAGCACGGACGCACCCGCGAGCGTCGTCTCGACCGCGTCGGCGCCGGTGACGTCGCGCCAGATCAGGCGCAACGCTTCGCGCACGCGGAAGCGGCGCAGCATCGCTCGCAGCTCGCCGGCGTCGTGCACGTCGTTGAACGCGCCTGCACGCGCGTCGGCATGGCGCGGATCGCTCATCAGCTGGAGGAAGTCCGGCCCGAGCAGTTGCGGGTCGCGCAGCAAGGTCTGGTAGGCGAAATCGCTCGCGAGCAGCACGCTCGACAGGTGGTCGTCGACGCCGGCGTCGTCGTGGAAGGGGACGCTCGCCTCGCGGCACGCCGCCTCCAGCCGCGACAGGCGTTCGTTGAGGAAGGCCGCGATCGGACGCGGCCAGCGGGTCGGCTCGAGCATGCCCGCATTGTGGCAGCAGCCTCGCGCGCACGGCCAGCCTGACCCGCGAGGCTTTCCGGGCGACTAACGCGCGGTTAATCCCGTCGGGCGCGGCGCATGGCATTGTCTCGCCCCTGATGAATACTTCCCCTGCTGCCGCCGTTCGCGGGCGCCTCGTCGTCGAACGCGAAGGCGCCGCCCTGGCCGGGTGCGCGCTGCTGCTCCTGCTGCTCGTCGCACACCTGGATCCCGGCATCGACCTGGCCGGCGCCGCGGCACCGCTGCCCGTGCTGCGCCTGCTGCTGCTCAATGCGGTGCCCGCACTCGCCGCGTTCGCGCTGCTGCTCGCGATCTCGCGTCGCCTGCTGCTGTCGACCTGGCTCACCCTGCTCGCGCTCGTCGCGCTGTACGCCGCCAACGCGGCGAAGCTCGGCGCGTTGCAAATGCCGCTGTTGCCCGCCGACCTGCGCTTCCTCGCCGAACCGGGCCCCGCCGCACGCCTGTTCGCGCACTACGTGAACGTCGATGCGTCGCACGCGCTGCTCGGTG
>NZ_DATDMY010000282.1:0-16199 GCF_036518555.1 Dokdonella sp.
TCTCTTCCTTCTTCTCGCTCCGCGTCGACGGCGCGGTCGCAGCAGCGGTTCTCGACGCCACCGGGGCCTCGGGTTCGGGCCCGGCCTTGAGCGCCTGCGCGAGCGTCATCTCCGGCTGGACATCCTTGGGCTTGCGCTGCAGCACGGCGACCGCGCGCTCGCGTCCGACACCGCGGATCCACAACGCGAGCGCGCCACCGCCAAGACAAAGCAGGCTCAGCACCAGCGAAGCGAGCAGGCTGTCGGTGAACATGATGAAGTACGCGGGCTCCGCCTTTCCGATGCGCAGCCGCGTGCCGGGAATCGGTTCGCCGACGTCGCCGATCGACGAGCCGCTCCGCTCGCCGACGCTGGCGATGACCAGATCGCCCTGGCCGTCCCCTTGGCGCAGCTCGAGCCGGGCGCCCTGTATGGTCGTATGCGAGAACGCGTCGAGCAGAGGCTTGAACGGCAGCTCGACGACCGCGAACGCGACAACCTGTTCACCGACGCGTGCAGGCATCGCGATCATCAGCTGCTGGCCGGTCGTCTTCTCGGTGCGCATTTCGGCCAGCGGCTGTTTCGGATTGATCTTCGCCTGCATCAATGCCGCGGCTTTGGCGTAGCCGATCGCCTTGAGGTCGCCGGAAAGCACCTCGTCGAGATCGGCGCTGAAGAATTCGGCATCGGTGGCAGTCGGCAGCAGGGCCCGCAGGGCGGCGGCCGCCGCCGGGCGCCCGTCCGCGCCGAGCCGCAAGGACTGCTGCACGCCCGGATCCTCAAGCGCCTGTTGCACCATGCGCTGCCTGTCGCGCACTTCGCCGGCGACCGCACCGATCGCCTCGGCCCGGGCGGCGTCCGCGTTGTCGATACCGCGCTGGGTCAACCACAGGAGCCACGTCTGCCAGGCCAGGAACGCACCGAAAACGAGCAGGAGCGTGCCGAGCGCGAACGGACCCAGCGTGCGCAGTGCGGGCGCCGCGCGCCGGGCGAGCTGCGCGAGCCGTTCCTTCGGGAATGCCTTGCCTGGTGCGCCCATGCCGTCCTCTTGATCCGATCCGCGCCACGAGCGCCGTCAATGTGTTCCCGAACTGCCGAAGCCGCCTTCGCCGCGTTCGCTCGGTGCGAACTCGTCGACGATCCGGAAGGCGGCCCGAACGATCGGCACGATCACGAGCTGCGCGATGCGCTCCCCGGGCGCGATGGTAAAGGTCGCGTTGGAACGGTTCCAGCACGAGATCAACAGCGGCCCCTGGTAGTCGGCGTCGATGAGCCCGACCAGGTTGCCGAGCACGATGCCATGCTTGTGGCCGAGCCCTGAGCGCGGGAGCACGAGCGCGCAAAGGCCCGGATCGCCGATGTGGAGGGCAATCCCGCTCGGAATCAGCGCACTCGCGCCCGCTTCCAGCGCGAGCGGCGCGTCGACCATCGCGCGCAGGTCGACGCCTGCGGAGGCGGCCGTCGCGGGCGACGGCAGCGGGAACTCGCGACCGAGGCGGGCGTCGAGGATCCTGAGTTCGATCGTTCGCGCCGCAGCGCCATCCGGAGCGCTCATGCGGGCACCTTGCCCAGGCGGAGGCGCGCGATGCGCGCGACCAGCGCGCGCGCGAGATCGGCCTTGCCGGAGCGCTCGAGCACGTCGCTGCCGCCGGGCCAGAGCAGGATCAACGCATTGTCTTCGCGTTCGAAGCCGAGGCCGGCCCCGACTTCGTTCGCGGCGACGAGGTCCAGTCGCTTGCGCTCGAGCTTCTCGCGCGCGTACTCCTCGACCCGCTCGGTTTCCGCGGCGAAGCCGACCACGAACGGGCGCCGTTCGAGCGCGGCCACCTCGGCGAGGATGTCCGGGTTCTGCACGAGGCTGAGTTCGAGGCCGCTGTCGCCCGACGTCTTCTTGAGCTTGTGCGGCGCGATGTCCCGCGGCCGGAAATCGCCGACGGCGGCGGCGGCGACGAACACGTCGTTCGCGCCGGCCTCGGCGAGCACCGCGTCGCGCATCTGTCGTGCGCTGCGCACGTCGATGCGGCGGACGCCGCGCGGCGTGGGGAGGTGCACCGGGCCCGCGACGAGCGTCACGTCCGCGCCCGCCTCGGCCGCAGCGGCCGCGACCGCGAATCCCATGCGCCCGGAGCTGCGGTTGCCGAGGAAGCGTACCGGATCGATGTCCTCGTACGTGGGACCGGCGCTGACGAGGAAACGCACGCCGACGAGTTCGCGCGGCCCGCGGCCGTCGACCAGCCTCGCGACGATCTCGTCGGCTTCGAGCAGGCGTCCGGCACCGAACTCGCCGCAGGCCTGGCCGCCCGATCCCGGTCCGAGCACGCGTACGCCGCGCGCGTGCAGCGTGGCCAGGTTGGCCTGCGTCGCCGCGTTCGCCCACATCTGCTGGTTCATGGCGGGCGCGATCGACAGCGGCGCCGCGGTGGCGAGGCAGAGCGTCGCCAGCAGGTCGTCGGCGAACCCGTGCGCGAGACGCGCGATCAGGTCGGCGGACGCGGGTGCGACCACGACCTCGTCGGCCCAGCGCGCGAGTTCGATATGGCCCATCGCGGCTTCGGCGGACTCGTCCCACAGGCTCGTGCGCACCGGATGGCCGGACAACGCCTGGAACGTGAGCGGCGTGACGAAGCGCGCTGCGTTCTCGGTCAGCACGACGCGGACCTCGGCGCCCGCATCGCGCAGGCGCCGCACGAGTTCGGCGCCCTTGTAAGCGGCGATCCCGCCCGACACGCCGAGCAGCACGCGCACGCCGGCGAGGCGCGCGCGCGACGGGGTGACCGGCCCCGGCGCGCCCGTATCGTCGGGCGTCATCGATCGATCCCCGCCTGCGAGGCGTCGGGTGTCGGCGCGAGCACGCACCCGCGATAGTCGAACCGGGAAGCCATGTAGCCAATCACCGACAGCTCAGGGGAACCCTAGCTTACTGAAAATCCGGCCGAGCGCCGCTGCGGCGCGGCGCAGGACGGGCCAGACTGGCCGGGCATGGACGAATGCCCCGACCGCCGCCGCCCCACCCCGTCGCCATGCGCGACGACGGGCGCGATCCCGCCCGGGGAGGGTGCCCGGGCATGAGCATCCGCGACTGGCCGGACGGCGAGCGACCGCGCGAGAAGCTGCTCGCACAGGGTGCCGGCGTTCTTTCGGACGCGGAGCTGCTCGCGATCTTCCTCGGCTCGGGCCGGCGCGGAAAGACCGCGGTCGATCTCGCCCGCGACCTCCTCGTCGCCGCGGGCGGTCTCAAAGCCCTTCTCGACGCACCGCGCGCGCACGCGTCCATGGGCGTCGTCGCCTGGTGCCGCCTTGCGGCCGCGCTGGAGACCGGTCGGCGCTACCTCGACGCGGAACTGCGCCGCGGCGATGCGTTGACCGACCCGTCCGCGAGCGCCCGCTACCTCAAGGCACGGCTGGCCGGATACCCCTACGAGGTGTTCGCCTGCCTGTTCCTCGACAACCGCCATCGGGTCATCGCGTTCGAGGAGCTTTTCCGCGGCTCCATCGACGGCGCGAGCGTTCATCCGCGCGAAGTCGTGCGGCGGTGTCTTGTGCACAATGCGGCCGCGGTCATCGTCGCGCACAACCACCCGTCGGGCGTCGCGGAACCGAGCGCGGCGGACCGCGCGATCACCGCGCGCCTGCGCGAAGCGCTCGAACTCGTCGACGTGCGCCTGCTCGATCATTTCGTCGTCGGCCAGGGCACGCCGACCTCGCTCGCGCAGCGCGGCTGGCTGTGACCCGCACGCGCGCGATGTCCCCCTTTATACTCGGACCAACGTCACCGCACTTCCAATCGACCGCCGTGATCCTCGCGTTCCCGAGCCGCTACGCAGCCGATGAAACGGAACGCCGCATCCCGGACGTCGCCACGGCTCGCGCGCTCGTCGGGACGGCGGCGGCGCCGGTCGAAGCGCTGCTCGCGCGCCGTCGCGCCGAGTGGGCCGTCTTCTCCGCGGCCGGCAACGGAACGCTGCTCGAACGCACCGAAGACGCGGTGCGACTCGGCCACGCCCGGCTCGCGTTCCGCCATGGCACGCTCGGCGGCGATTTCCACGCGTACCACAACGAGGGGCACGTGCTGGAGATCTGCGGCAGTCGCATCGATCGATTGCGCGACACGCTCGGGCTGCAGGCGCTGGCGCTGCGCGACTGGTGCGCGTTGATGCTGTTCGGCGCCTGCCACGACCTGCGCCAGCGCGAGGCCCAACACCCCGTCGACGGCATCGGCGCGAACGAGCGCGCGAGCATCGACGAGACCGGGCGCATTCTCGACGCGTGCGGATTCTCGCGCGAACGCGATGCCGACCTCTACGTCGCGCTCGAACTCATGATCGCGGGCAGCACGTTCGACGCGCGCGCGTCGGCGGGCGGCCACCCGTACAACGCGGCCGACCTCGTGCAGAGCGGCGGCGCGCTCGCCTCGCGCCTGGATCAGGTCCTCGACCGGCGGCATCCGGGATGGCGCGCGGAGCGATTCGTCGTCGCGGCCCAGCGCCTCGCGCTCGTCGCGGCCGACCTCGATACCGCGAACGTCGCCGAGCCGTTCGCGCGCTTCGCGAGCACGGCGGAAAACCTCTGCCGCGAACGCGAGATGCTGAGCGGACGCTCGCTCGCCGCCGGCGAGAGCGCGCTGCCCGTGCTCAACTTCCTGACCGACGGCCAGGATCGCTTCTTCTTCGAACTGCACCGCTTCCAGTCGGACGCCGGAATGGCCGCGTTCGGCCCCGGCAAGGAAGCGAATGCGCCGAAGCTGAAGGCACTGTGCATGGGCGTACGCGCACGCATCGCGGTGCAGGGGGCGCCGCAGACCGGCGACCAGGTCATCGAGGCGTATCGCGCGACCCTCGCCGACCTCACGGGCTGATCGGCGCGCCACGCGGGCGACGGTGCGTCCCTGCACCCGGGGCGCCGTGCGCATCCCGCACGCCACCCGCTCCATCCGGTCGCGCCCGCGATGATGGCGGCGATCGGCGACGACTCGATGACAAGGCGCGGCGCGGCCGCGCCGAACCGGTGCGGACCGCATACAATACGCGGCTTTTCCACGCCGGCCCGACCCGTGAAACATCAGCTCCGCGACCTCGTCCTCGCTGCGATCGCCGCCCTCCAGGCCCGTGGCGAACTGCCTGCGGGCGTCGCACCCGCGTTCGTCGTCGAGCGCACCAAGAACCGCGATCACGGCGATTTCGCGGCGAATGCGGCCTTGCTGCTGGCCAAGGCGGCGGGCCGCAAGCCGCGCGATGTCGCCGCCGCACTCGTCGCGGCGCTGCCCGCGCAGGCGGCGATCTCGAAGGTCGAGATCGCCGGCCCCGGCTTCATCAATTTCTTCCTCAGCCCTGCCGCGTACCAGGCCGAAGTCGGCGCGGCCCTCGTGAAGGGAAAGGGTTACGGTTGCGGCCACGCCGGCGACGGTCGAACCGCGGGCGTCGAGTTCGTCTCCGCCAACCCGACCGGCCCGCTGCATGTCGGCCATGGCCGCGCCGCGGCGATCGGCGACTGCATCGCGCGCGTGCTCGACGCGAACGGCTGGAAGGTCGTGCGCGAGTTCTACTACAACGATGCCGGCGCCCAGATCAACAATCTCGCGATCTCGGTGCAGGCGCGAGCGCTCGGCAGGGGCCCCGACGACGCCGGCTGGCCGGAGGACGGCTATCGCGGCGATTACATCAAGGACGTTGCCGCAGCGTACCTGCGCGGCGACAGCGTCGAGGTGGAAGGCCACGTGGTGGCCGGCGCGAAGGATCCGCACGACCTCGATGCGATCCGTCGCTTCGCCGTCGCCTACCTGCGACGCGAGCAGAACGCCGACCTCGCCGCGTTCGGCGTCGGCTTCGACGTCTATTTCCTCGAGAGTTCGCTGTACGGCGACGGCAAGGTCGACGAGACCGTGCGCGAACTCGTCGCGCACGGCCACACCTACGAGGAGGGCGGCGCGCTCTGGCTGCGTACGACCGACTTCGGCGACGACAAGGACCGCGTCATGCGCAAGTCCGACGGCTCGTACACGTACTTCGTGCCCGACGTCGCCTACCACCGCAGCAAATGGCTGCGCGGCTACGAGCGCGCGATCACCGAGCTCGGCTCCGACCACCACGGCTCGCTCATGCGCGTGAAGGCGGGCCTGCAGGCGCTCGACTGCGGCATCCCGCAGGGCTGGCCCGAGTACGTGCTGCACCAGATGGTCACGGTCATGCGCGGCGGCGAGGAAGTGAAGCTGTCCAAGCGCGCCGGCAGCTACGTGACCCTGCGCGACCTCATCGACGAGGTCGGCCGCGATGCGACGCGCTGGTTCCTCATCGCGCGCAAGTCCGACTCGCAACTCGTGTTCGACATCGACCTCGCGCGCGCGCAGACCAACGACAATCCGGTCTATTACGTGCAGTACGCGCACGCGCGCGTCGCCAGCGTGATGCGCCAGCTCGGCGAGCGCGGCCTCGCGTGGGATCGCGCGAACGGACTGGCGAACCTCGCGCGCCTCGACGGCGACGCCGAGCAGCTCGTGCTGGTCGAGCTCTCGCGCTACGCCGAAGTGGTCGAGAACGCGGGCGCGAACCTCGAGCCGCACCTCGTCGCGACCTATCTGCGCGAACTCGCGGCCGCATTCCACGGCTGGTACAACACCAGCCAATTCATCGTCGACGACGCGAACCTGCGCGACGCGCGGCTCGCGCTCGCGAACGCCGTGCGCCAGGTGCTGGCGAACGGCCTCGACCTGCTGGGCGTATCCGCCCCGGAGAGCATGTGATGGCAGCGAAGAAGGGACGCCAGGCGACGCGCGGCGGCAACGGCGGACAGACGCCGGCATGGCTCTGGCTGCTCGCCGGCATGCTGCTCGGCATCGGCCTCATGGCGCTCGTGCTCGTCAAGGACTGGGCGCCGCTGCTGCGCCGCAAGGACCTGCCTCAACCGAATCCGGCGGCGACCGCGCCGAAGGAAAGCGAGCCGCCGGTCGCCGAAGCGAAGCCGAAGAAGAACTACGACTTCTACCAGGTGTTGCCGGAAGCCGAGGTCGTGATTCCCGATGCCGAGCTGTCGGCGAAGGCGAAGGCCGAGCAGCAGGCACGCACGGCCGCGACGCCGGCGACGACCGCGCCCGCGCCCGCGTCGGGGCGCTACGTGCTGCAGACGGGCTCCTACCCGGACCCGAAGGCGGCCGACGAAGCGAAGGCGAAGCTCGCGCTCGCGGGCTTCGTCGCGCAGGTACAGCCGGTCACG
The DNA here is from genome assembly GCF_036518555.1 of Dokdonella sp. GTDB lineage: Bacteria > Pseudomonadota > Gammaproteobacteria > Xanthomonadales > Rhodanobacteraceae > Dokdonella_A. The sequence goes on from NZ_DATDMY010000282.1 coordinate 7,186, forward strand.
ATCAACGGCAAGACCTGGCACCGCGTGCGCCTCGGCCCGTATCCGAGCGCGAGCGAACTCGAGGCGGCCAAGCGCTCGCTCGCCGACAACGGCATCAATGCGATCGCGCTGAAGGAACAGCCCGCGCAGTGACGCTCGCCTGCGGCGTCCGCGCGGGCACCGCGTCGAAGCCGTCGCGGAACACGATGTCCGAAGCGCTCACGGCGAACGCCGCGTCGACCACGCAGTCGGCGACGATCGGCGCGGTCGTGTAGAGCGTGCCCGCGAGCGCGCCGCCGCAGCCGTCGACGGCGTCGATCGCGTAACCCGCATCCGCGTGCACGTCGAACGCGACGGTGCCGCCCTCGTCGACCTCCTGCGGCGTCGCCGGCGAGAGCGCGCCACCGGGTCCCGTGTGCGGCGTCACCGTGTGCGTGACCGTCGTCTGCGACGACGCGAAGCGGTAGACGACGCCGGTCGCGGTATTCGCGACGTAGAGGTTGCCGGCCTCGTCCTCGCCGAAACCCGAATAGGTGCCGTAATCGTTGGCGTCGTCGCGCCAGACCGTCGAACTCCACTGCCCGAGCCCGTCCGGCTTGGCGAAGAAGAGTTCGCTCGAGCAGGAATCGGCGTAGATGTACATGCCGCGCAACGGCACGATCGGGCCGCGGTAGCGATAGCCGCCGGTAATCGCGCAGCGACCGCTCGCGTGCGTGTACTCGAGCAGCGGCAACACGTTGGCCGCGATCGGCGCCGCGCACGCCTGGCTCGTGTTGAACACGGCCGTGCCTTCCATGCAGTGCCAGCCGTAGAACGGCGGCTCGCTCGAGCCCGCCGCGCGGAAGTCGACCTCCTCGTACTGGTTCTGGCCGACGTCGCCGATCCAGACGTCCCCGGTCGCGCGATCGAAGCTCCAGCGCCACGGATTGCGGAACCCGTACAGCCAGGTTTCGTCGCAGGTCTGGCTGCTTCCGACGTACGGGTTGTCCGGCGGTATCGCGTACTCCGCCGCGACGCCGGTCGCGGTGCCGCACATCTCGGCGCCGGCGATGCCGCCGCGCGTGTCGACGTCGATGCGCAGCAGCTTGCCGCGCAGGAAATACTGCGGCGTCGCCGCGCTCGTGCCGCAGCTCGCCGAGGTCGTGTCGTTCGGCTTCTTCCACAGGCACTCGGCGAGCCAGTGCGTGCCGCTCTCCTGGCCGCCGTCGCCCGAGGACATGTAGAGGTAGCCGTCCGGACCGAAATGGATGTCGCCGCCATTGTGGTACGACGGCGGCGAGTTGTCGGCGAGGCGCATGACCACGGTGCCGGTCGGATCGGCGACATCGGGATTCGCGGCCGAGACCGTGTAGCGTTCGAGCACTTCGTCCGGACCGCTGCCGAGGCACGTGCCCGCGGGCGTGCAGCCGGGCGGGCGCATCGAGACGACGTAGAACTCGTCGTTGTGCGGCATTCCGTCGTGGCCGTAGTTCGGATGGAACGCAAGGCCGAGCAGGCCGCTCGTGCCGCCCAATCCCGGATAGGTGACCGGCACGCTGAGGAACGGCGTCGGCAGCAGCACGCCATCCTTGACGATGCGGATCGTGCCCGCCTGGCTCATCACGAACAGGCGCCCGCTGCCGTCGTGCGGCGCGCGCACGCCGATCGGCGCGACGACCTGGTCGGTGACGACGTCGAGCGCGAGGTCTGCGGGAACGGTCTGCGCGGACGCGCTCGCGGCCCAGGCGAAGGCGACGGCCGCGGCAATGCGCGCGCGACGACGGGACGATTCACGGTGCGCGCGCATCAGTCGAAGCCGTTCGCGAAGATGACGTCGTCGTTGCTCGGCGAATGGAACCGGTAGATCTCGCCGCCGGAACTGGCGACGTAGAGATTGCCTTGCGCGTCCTCGCCGAAACCGTAGGTGTTGAGGCCCGGCGTGCCTGCGAGCGTCTCGAATGTCCACACCGTAGCGGCCGTGTTCGCGACGATGTAGATGTCGCCCGTGCAGTAGTCGCTGAATACGTACTGGCCGCGCAACGGCGCGATCGGCCCGCGGTAGACGTAGCCGCCGCTGACCGCGCAACCGAACGGCGCGGAGGCGTGCGCATAGTCGAGCTTCGGCACGACGCTGCCGGCCGGCCCACTGCAGCCGAGCGTGCCGCCCGGAAACGTGTGGCGGCCTTCGCAGGCGTTCCACTGGAAGTTCTGGCCTGCGCTGCCTGCGGACTGCAAGTCGACTTCTTCCCACGCGTTCTGCCCGACGTCGCCGATCAGGAGGTCGCCGGTTTCGCGATCGACGCTGAAGCGGTACGGATTGCGGAAACCCCAGTTGAAGATCTCCGCACACTCCTGCGGAAACTGCGCGACATCGCGGAACGGATTGCCGGGCGGAATCGCGTACGGCGCCGGCTGCCCCGGCGTCGCGCCGCAGAAGTTCGCGGGCGCGGAGGCGGTCGTCGCGTGCACGTCGAGGCGGATGATCTTGCCGAGCAGGTAGTAGGTGGGGCCCGAGCCCGACGTCGAATGACAGGTCGCGGGGTTGTTGTCGGCCTTCTTGCGCCCTGTGCACTGCGCGAAGCCGTTCGGGTCGTTCTGCACGCCGCCGTCGCCCATCGACCAGTCGAGGTAGCCCTGGTGGTCGAAGTGGAGGTCACCGCCGTTGTGGTTCCCCGCGATGTCCGGCACGCGCAGGATCACCGTGCCCGTCGGGTTGGCGACGTCCGGATTGCCGGCCGATACCGTGTAGCGTGCAAGCACCTGGTCCTCGCTGTCGCCGAGGCCGCTGCCGGTCGCGGTGTAGGTCACATAGAACGTTCCGTTGCTCGCGAACTGCGGATCGAACGCGAGGCCGAGCAGCCCCTGCTCGCTCGAGCAGCTCACCGCGACGGACAGGAAGGCCGTCGGCAACACGCTGCCGTTCTTCACCACGCGGATGTGCCCGGTCGTGTTCGAGCTACCGGGGTTGTCACAGCGCTCGACCACGAACGTGCGACCGCTGCCGTCGTCCGGCGCGCGGATCGCGACGGGCTCCGTGAACGTCGTCGACGCATCCGGCCAGCGCACGAGTTCCAGGTCCGCGGGAGCAATCGCCGCGTGCAGCGACGCGCTCGCGGCGAGAACGGCGAAACAGATTCCGATCCGACGCATGGGTGATCTCCGCAGGGACAGGAATGCGCGTTTTACCACGCCGCGTCGGCGGACGTGAAAGCCGTGGCGTGCGTCATCATCGCGCGGAGCGCCCGCGCGTACGATGGCCCGATGCGGCGGACGCCCGCCGATGCCCGGAGCCCGACGATGACCCGTGCCACGCTGTTGCGTTCCTCCCTCGCCGTCGCGATCGCGTTCGGCATCGCCGACGTCCACGCCGGCAGTTGGCCGCAGTTCGGCTACGACGCCGCGCACAGCGGGTTCAACGCGACCGAAACGACGCTCTCCGCCGCGAATCTCGCCGAACTCCTGTCCGTGTATCCGAACGGCGCGGCGCTCGCATCGTCGGTCGACAGCGCGCCCGTGTACCAGGGCGGTGTCGCGACGGCCGGCGGCGTGAAGGACCTGCTGTTCCTGCTCAGCAAGAACGGCCGCCTGATGGCGGTCGACGCCGCCGACGGCAGCGAAGTGTGGCATCAGTCGACGTCGGGGCCGCAACCGACGACCGCATCGCCCGCGATCGATCCGGGCCTGCAGTACGTCTACAGCTACGGCGTCGACGGCAGGGTACACAAGTACGCGATCGGGGACGGCAGCGAGGTCACGAGCGGCGGCTGGCCACAGACGATCACCTTGAAGACGAGCGTCGAAAAGGGCGCATCGGGCCTCACCATCGCCAGCTCGGGCAACACGCACCATCTCGTCGTCGTCACCGATGGCTACATCGGCGACGGTGGCGACTACCAGGGCCACCTCGTCTCGATCGATCTCGCGAGCGGCACGCAGCACCTGTTCAACGTCATGTGCAGCGACAAGGCGATCCACTTCGTGCTGAACGGCACGCCGGGCACCGACGACTGCGCGGGCCGGCAGAGCGGCATCTGGGGCCGCGGCGGAGCGACCTATTCGGCCGCGACCAATCGAGTGTACGTCGCGACGGGCAATGGCACGTTCAACGCGAACACGGGCGGCTTCGACTGGGGCGACAGCGTGCTCGCGCTGGCGCCGGATGGCACCGGCTCCGGCAACGGCCAGCCGCTCGACAGCTACACGCCGTCCAATTTCCAGAACCTGCAGAACGGCGACACCGACCTCGGCTCGGTGTCGATGGCGATCCTGCCGGTGCCCGCGGGCAGCACGGTCGCGCACCTCGGCATGCAGGCCGGCAAGGACGGCAAGCTGCGCCTGATCGACCTCGACGACATGAGCGGCCAGGGCGGCCCCGCGCACGTCGGCGGCGAGATCCAGCTCATCGACGTGCCGCAGGGCGGCAACGGGTTTCCCGGCGACCGCATGCGCGAGCAGCCCGCCGTGTGGGTCAATCCGGCGGATCATTCGACCTGGGTGTTCGCAGGCAACGGCAGCGGCCTGTCGGGTCTGCAGCTCGGCCTCGACGGCAACAACCGCCCCGCGTTGACGATGCGCTGGAACCGTGTCGGATCGTCGAACGCATCGACCTCGCCGATCGTCGCGAACGACGTGCTCTACCACGCGGGCCCGTGCGCCGACGGCGGCCTCTGCGTCACCGCGCACGATCCGCTCACGGGCGACGTGCTGTGGAGTTCGCCGCACATCGGCAACGTGCACTGGCAGAGCCCGATCCTCGTCGACGGCGCGCTCTACGTCACCGACAACAACGGCAAGCTGTGGAAGTTCGCGCTGCCCGCGGGCGACGTGATCTTCCGCAACGGCTTCGACGGCATGGTGCGCTGAGCGACGGCCACGCGAGGCGTGACCCGCTCCGCAGCTTCGACACGTCGCGCGTCGTCCTGGCGACCCTTCCGGCGTAGGATCGGACTCCCCTCACAGCGCCCACGGCGCCCCGGAGTCCGTCATGACGCGCTCGCACGCCCTGCTCCGCACCGCCCTGCTCGCCACCGGCGGGCTCCTCGCCGCCGAGGCCTTCGCGACCGACTGGCCACAGTGGGGTTTCGACCCCGCGCACAGCGCGAACAACACTGCCGAGACCGCCGTCTCCGCGGCGAACGTCGCGCAGCTCGAACAGAAGTACGCGGTCACGCTGACTGGCCGCGTGAATGCGGCCCCCGTGTTTGCGCAGGCGATCGCCACCGCGAACGGCACAAAGGACCTGCTGTTCGTGACCGCGCAGAGCGGCCGGATCACCGCGCTCGACGCGGCCGACGGCAGCGAGGTGTGGACGATGACGACGCCGGGCGGCCACACGCCGATCGAGAGTTCGCCCGCGATCGACCCCGACCGCCAGTACGTCTACAGCTACGGCGCCGACGGCAAGGTGCACAAGTACAGTATCGGCGACGGCATCGAGGTGACGAGTGATGGTTGGCCACACATCGCGACGCTCAAACCGCAGGTCGAGAAAGGTGCGTCCGGGCTCGCATTCGCTACATCGGGTGGCGTCGCGCGCCTGTACGTCGTCAATGATGGGTATATCGGCGATGGAGGTGACTATCAGGGTCACATCACCACGATCGACCTAGCAACCGGTTCGCAGCGCGTGTTCAATACGCTGTGCAGCGATGTGTCGGTGCACATGATCTTGAATGGTCAGAATGGCGTGAACGACTGCAGCGAAACCCAGAGCGGAATCTGGGGTCGACCCGGTGCCACATACGACGCCGCGACCGACCGCATCTACATCGTCACAGGCAATGGCCTGTTCAACGCGAACACGGGCGGGAAGAACTGGGGTGATAGCGTACTCGCTTTGCGCGCGGACGGCACCGCCGACATTGGCGGTCTGCCGCTCGATAGCTACACGCCTTCGAACTATGCGCAACTGGACGGCCAGGACGTCGATTTGGGTTCCGTCTCTCTCGCGATCGTTCCGGCGCCGGTAGGCAGCGCCATCCAGCATCTCGGCGCGCAGACCGGCAAGGACTCTAAGTTGCGCCTGATCGATCTGGACGACATGAGCGGCACCGGAAGCGCTGGCGGCGTCGGTGGCGAACTGGAGCTCATCAACGTCCCGATCTCCCAATCCGGACTGAAGACCCAGCCCGCTGTCTGGGTTGACAATAGCGGCGACGGCGCGAGCTGGCTCTACATCGGGAACAATAATGGCATTTCCGGCCTGAAGCTCACATTGGGCGGATCAAACATGCCGCATCTCCAGCCGACGTGGCAGAAGTCGACGTCGGCAACCTCGCTCGTGGTCGCCAACGGCGTCCTCTATCACGCTGGCGGCTGCGCATCCGGTACGTGCGTTGTCGCGCGCGACCCGCATGATGGAAGCGTGCTCTGGACCTCGCCCGCGGTCGGCTCGCTCAAGTGGGGCAGCCCGATCGTCGTCAACGGAGCGGTCTACATGGTCAACTACGCGAACCCGGCCATGCTGTACAAGTTCGCCGTGCCCGCGCCAACCGACATCATCTTCGCGAACGGCTTCGACGGCTGATCGCTGCTCGCGGGGCGGCGCCGCGCGCGCCGCCGTCGCGCTCAGCGCGGTCGCTTGAGGCGGATCAGCGCCGAGATGTCCTCGTCGCCGTGGCCCTGCGCGAGCAGCACCGCGTAGTCGGCGAGCGACTTCTCGATGACCGAACGGTCGGTGCCCGCGTCGAGCGCGAGCTGGCGCACGATCTTGAGGTCCTTGTGCAGCAGCGCGAGCTTGAAGCCGACCTTGAACTCGTTCCTGAGCATCGTCGCACCGCGCTTGTCGAGGAACCAGTTGCCCGCGGCACCGGCGCCGAGCGTCGGCAACAGTCGTTCCGGATCGAGACCGAGGCGTTCGGACAATGCAAGGCCTTCGCACACCGCCTGCGCGATGCCGGCGACGAGCACCTGGTTCACCGCCTTCGTGTTCTGGCCCGCGCCGACGTCGCCCATGTGGCTGACTTTCGCCGCATAGCAGGCGAGCACGGCGCGGACGCGCTCGAGCGCCTCCGCGTCGCCGCCGACCATCACCGACAGCTTGCCGTTCTTCGCGCCTTCGACGCCGCCGGACACCGGTGCGTCGAGGAACGCACAACCGCGCGCGGCGAGGATTGCGTGCGCCTGCTTCGCGGTCACCGACGACACCGTCGAATGGTCGACGACGGACGTGCCCGGGCGCGCGTGCTCGGCGATCGTTCGCGCGAGCTCGATCACGTCGGCGTCGGCGGGCACGCACAGCGCGATGACGTTGCACGCGCGAACGAGATCGGCGATGTCCTCCGGCGCGGCGACGGCGAACTCGTCCGCGAGCGCGCGCGCCTTGTCGTGCGAGCGGTTCCACGCCGCGGCGAGCAGGCCGGCGCGCGCGAGATGCGCGGCCATCGGCAAGCCCATCGCACCGAGACCGACGAATCCGGCCCTGATTTCGTTCATGGAATACTTCTCCAGCGTGCAAAGCTCAAAGATTGAAACACGAAGGACACGAAGGACACGAAGTAAAGCCAAGAACGAAGAAGGAAGATTGAAATACTGAGCTCACCGAGCACGCGGAGAAAGCGACAGACGAGGAACCAGGAGGTTTGGTCCAGGAGTTCTTCCTCTGTGTGCTCCGTGTGCTCCGTGTTTCAAGCTCTTCTCCGATCGTTCCTTCGTGTCCTTCGTGTTTCAGGCTTTTGCCTTTCCTTGCCTGGCGTTGCCTGGTCACTCGACAAGATAGGTGTAGCCCGTGAGGCCATGCTCGAGCGCAGCCTCGAGGCGCGCCGCCTCGTCCGCGCCGACGCCGACCGCGGCGATCTTGTCGCGGTAGGCCGCGCGCAGCGCGGCAAGGTCGTAGCCGACGTAGTCGAGCATGAGGTCGGTCGTGTCGCCACGGCGGCGATGGCTGAAAACGTAGCCGTCGCCGGCGAGTTTGACGTTGACCGCGTCGGTGTCGCCGAACAGGTTGTGGATGTCGCCGAGCGTTTCCTGGTAGGCGCCCACCATGAATACCCCGAGTCGATACGACTCGTCCGCGAGCGGCGCATGCAAGGGCAGGCTCACGTCGACGCCGTCGGCTTCGACGTAGTGGTCGATGCGGCCGTCGGAGTCGCAGGTGAGGTCGGCGATCACGCCGCGCCGATCGGGCGCCTCGTCGAGGCGCGCGATCGGCACGATCGGGAACACCTGGTCGATCGCCCAGATGTCGGGCGCGGACTCGAATACCGAGAAGTTGACGAAGTACTTGTCGACGAGCATCGCATTGAGTTCGTCGAGCACCTGCCGGTGCGCGCGCTCGTCGGGCTTGAGGCGCGCGCGCACCGCATTGACGATCGCGTAGTAGAGGTCGTCGAGCTGCGCGCGGTCCTCGAGCGACAGCTGGCCGAGCCCGTACAGCGAGTAGCCTTCGGCGAGCTGGTACTGCGCCTCGTGGTAGAGCTCGGTCGGCGGCGTCTGCTCGATCTCGCCGAGCACTTCGCGCAGGCGGCGCAGCACGCTCGGCTCGTCCGCGCGCGGCGGCGGGACCGCGCCGCGCGGCGCTTCCTCGATCTCGCTGACGTTGACGACGAGTACCGCATGGTGCGCGGTCAACGCGCGGCCCGATTCGGTCAACACGTGCGGCGCTGCGAGCCCGTTCGCCTTGCACGCCTCGGCGAGCACGCCGACGATCGCCGAGGCGTATTCGTCGAGGCCGTAGTTGATCGAGCAGTCCGAGCGCGAGCGCGTGCCCTCGTAGTCGACGCCGAGGCCACCGCCGACGTCCATGTGGGTGATCGGCAGGCCCATGCGCGAGAGCTCGACGAAGTAGCGCACCGCCTCGCGCATGCCATTGGCGATGTCGCGCACGTTCGACATCTGCGAACCCATGTGGAAATGCAGCAGCTTGAGCGTATGCGACAGCTTCGCCGCGTCGAGTTCGTCGAGCAGGGTCAGGAGCTGGCGCGGCGTGAGGCCGAACTTCGCCTTGTCGCCGCCCGAGTTCTGCCACTTGCCGGCACCCAGGCTCTTGAGGCGCATGCGCACGCCGAGCAGCGGTTCGACCCCGAGTTCGCGCGCCTCCTCGACCACGTAACGCAGCT
>NZ_DATDMY010000283.1:0-4851 GCF_036518555.1 Dokdonella sp.
GTGCACGGCGATGCCGTCGCGGCGCGCTCGTCGCAAGGCGCGCGCGACCCGGCGGCGAGCGTCTCCGCGCGACCGCGCGGGCCGGGTGCGCCGCCGCCGCGTCCAAGGGATAATCGACGGCCTTTTACCCCTTCAATCGAGCACACCCCATGGCAGACAACACCAACGGCGCGACCGCCCCCGAGCAGAATCAGGCGCAGCTGAACCTGCAGCGCATCTACGTCAAGGACGTTTCGTTCGAGGCCCCGAGCGCGCCGCAGATCTTCCAGCAGCAGGGCCAGCCGAACGTCGAGCTGAACCTTGCGCAGCGCGTCGCGCCGCTCGGCGCCGACGTCTACGAGGTGGTGCTCAGCGTGACCGCGACCTGCCGCGTCGAGGACAAGACCGCGTACCTCGCCGAAGTGCAGCAGGCCGGCATCTTCGGTCTCACCGGATTCGATGCGCAGGGCCGCGACGCCGTGCTCGCGACCTATTGCCCGAACGTGCTGTTCCCGTACGCGCGCCAGGTGATCTCCGAGCTCGTGCAGAACGGCGGCTTCCCGCCGTTCTTCCTGCAGCCGATCAACTTCGATGCGCTGTACGCCGAGCAGATGCGCCGCCGCGCCGAATCGGGCGCTCCGCAGGGCGCCAACGCCTGATCCTGCGCGGCCGCGCATGATGGCGGTCCATTCCATGAGGGACTCCGCCGCCGGCGCTCGCCGGGCGGCGGAGCTCGCGCGATGAACACGTTCGCCGTGCTCGGCGCGGGTTCGTGGGGCACCGCGCTCGCGGTGCAACTCGCGCGCAACGGCGTGCCGACCACGCTCTGGGGTCGCACGCCGCAGGCGGTCGTCGACATGGCGACGACGCGCCGCAACGCGCGCTACCTGCCCGATCTCGAATTGCCCGACGCGCTGCAGTTGTCCGCCGCGCTCGAACCCTGCGTGCGCGACGCCGGTACCGTGCTGATCGCGGTGCCGAGCCACGCGTTCGACGACCTGCTGCTCACGATCGCGCCGTGGGTCGCACCCGGCGTCGGCATCGCGTGGGCGACCAAGGGCTTCGACCCCGCATCGGGCCGCTTCCTGCACGAGCTCGTCGCCGAGCGCCTACCCGGCCATCCGGGTGCGGTCGTCACCGGGCCGTCGTTCGCGCGCGAAGTCGCGCTCGGCCTGCCGACCGCGCTCACCGTGCATTCGGCCGATCCGGCGTTCGCACAGGGGGTCGCGCGCGCGCTCCACTCGCCGCGCTTCCGCGCCTACACCGGCAACGACGTGCTCGGCGCCGAGCTCGGCGGCGCGATGAAGAACGTGCTCGCCGTCGCGACCGGCGTCGCCGACGGCATGCAGATGGGCCTCAACGCACGCGCGGGCCTGATCACGCGCGGTCTCGCCGAGATGCTGCGCCTCGGCGGCGCGCTCGGCTCGCGCGCGGAAACGCTCATGGGCCTCGCCGGCCTCGGCGACCTCGTCCTCACCTGCACCGGCGATCTTTCGCGCAACCGCCGGCTCGGCCTCGCGCTCGGCCGCGGGACCCCGCTCGCAACGGCGATCGCCGAGATCGGCCAGGTCGTCGAGAGCGTGCAGACGGTCGACACCGTGATGAAGCTCGCCGACGCGCACCGCGTCGAACTGCCGATCACCGCGCTCGTGCAGAAGGTGCTGCACGAGGAACTCACGCCCGCGGAAGGCATGCGTGCGCTGCTCGCACGCGAGCAGAAACCCGAATATCCGTAGGGCGGGCCCAGGCCCGCCGCCTTCGACGCGACCGGTTGGCCGGGACCTGCCCTGCGTTGCCGCGCGGCACCAGTCGGGATGCCGCCGCGTGCAGGACGGCATCGCGGCTTCCGCCGCGCCCACAGGATGTCTCCGAAGGGATCACGCGCTGCCGGCGAAGCCGAGCTGCCGCCACGCCTCGAACACGACCACCGCGACCGCATTCGACAGGTTGAGGCTGCGATTGCCCGGCCGCATCGGCAGGCGCAGGCGCCGTTCGGGCGCGATCGCGTCGAGCACGTCCTGCGGCAGGCCGCGCGTCTCCGGACCGAACAGGAACGCATCGCCGTCGGCGTAGGCGACCTGGTCGTAGCGCTCGCGCCCGCGCGTCGACAACGCGAACAGCCGACGCGGCGCGACGGCCGCGGCGAACGCCGCGAGGTCGTCGTGCACGGCGACCTCGGCGAACTCGTGGTAATCGAGGCCCGCGCGGCGCAGCTTGGCGTGATCGAGGTCGAAACCGAGCGGCCGCACGAGATGCAAGGCGGCGCCGCTGTTCGCGCACAGGCGAATCACGTTGCCGGTGTTGGGCGGAATCTCGGGCTGGTAGAGGACGACGTGCAGCACGCGCGCATTATCGCCCACGGGGACGCCGGATCGGTGCGAGCGGTGCGTCCACCCGGGGCGCAAGCGCGGCGTCGATGCCGCGCTCGCGCCGTGGTGTCACTCGGCGGCGAGCAGCACGCCGTCGGCGTCGCCGGCGAGCACGCGCTCGAACGGTGCGACGAGCATCGCGAAGTCGGCGGCGGACGCGGTCACGCGCACGGTCGGCAGCAAGGTCACCGGCAACGCCTCGCCCGCGGCGAGTTCGCTGGCGACGCTGTCGTCCGGGTTCGCCGCGCGCGCGGTCACGCGCAGTGCCGGCAGCAAGGTCGCGTGCAGCGGCGCGCGCGCCTCGACCGACATGCCCGCGTCGGCGGCGGCCGCGTGCGGCACGCGTTCGATGGCGAAGGAACCCGCGACCATCGTCGCGGCCAGGGCGGCGCGGATGAGCGGAGTGCGGACGTTCATGACATTTCTCCTTTTTGCGAGCTTCCAGTTCGTGCAGAGCAAGCGATGTGCCAACCAGGGGAGCTGCCCTGCTCACGGATCTATGGATGCAGCGAAGGCGAAAAGAGTTGCTAGGCCGGAAGTCACGTCGTGCACGCGCACGCGGCCGTTTCACGCGGTTTCCGCGCGCTCGCGCGTGCATCGGCGCGTCGACGCCGGATACGTCGCCAAGCCACGCATGCGCGCATGCGCCCTGCGGGCGTGCGCGTCCGCGGCGTGCGGACACGCCCGCGGACACGCCGCGGACAGCTACCAGGGGATCTCGTGCCCGCGTTCGGAGAGGAAGCGGCCACTGTCGCCGGGCTTGAGCGCGTCGATCGTGCGCAGCATCGCCGCGACGGATTCCGAGGCGCTCAGCGGTGCGTTCGCGCCGCCCATGTCGGTGCGCACCCAGCCCGGGCACAGCGCGATCACGATCGCACGCTGCGGCTTGAGCGCGAGCGCGAGCAGGCGCGAGGCCATGTTGAGCGCGGCCTTGCTGATCGAGTAGCTCGGGCTGTAGAGCGAATCGGTGCCGCCGATCGATCCGAGCGTGCTCGTGAGGCTGGCCACGCGCGCACCGTCGGCGAGGCGTGGGGCGAGCGCCTGCGCGAGGAGGAACGGGCCCTGCGCGTTCGTAGCGAAACTGTCGGCGAGCGCCTTCGCCTCGATCGAGCCGAAGCGCTCGCCCTCCACGAGCATGCCTGCGTTGTTCACGAGCAGCCCGACGCGCAGGTCGAGCGTGACGATCTCGCGCGCGAGTTCGGCGATCGAGCGCGGATCCGGCAAGGTCAGCGGCAGCACGAGCAGGTGCCCGGGGTGGGCGCCCGCCAGACGGGTCAATTCGAGCGCGCGACCCGGATGGCGGCAGGTCGCGATCACGCGCTCGCCGCGCGCGAGCAGCTGGCGCACGAACTCGAGGCCGATGCCGCGGTTCGCGCCGGTGACGAGGGCATGCGACATGCGCATCTCCTGCGACGCGGCGAACCCTGCCGCCGCGCCGCAGTCTAACGGAACCGACCGCCGGCTTCAGAGGCCCGCGCGTCGGTCGTCGCGGCCGTGACCTACGTCCGTTGCGGCCGACGCCGACGGCCGCGTAACCTGCACGTTTTCCGTGTTCCGCGCATCGCCAGGAGAATCCATGCGCAAGTCCTTCGCCTGCCTCGCCGCCGCCGCCTGTTTCGCCAGCATGGGGGCCGCCGCCGCGCCCGCGGCCCGCGGCGATGCGATCGACATCCCGTTCACGCGATTCACCTTGCCGAACGGCCTCACCCTCGTCGTCAGCGAGGACCACAAGGCCCCTGTGGTCGCGGTCAGCGTGTGGTACCACGTCGGTTCGGCCGACGAGCCGGCCGGCAAGACCGGCTTCGCGCACCTGTTCGAGCACCTCATGTTCCAGGGCTCGGAGAACCACAAGGACGAATTCTTCCGACCGTTCGAACTCGCCGGCGCGACCGACCAGAACGGCACGACCTGGTTCGACCGCACCAACTACTACGAGACCGTGCCGACCACCGCGCTCGACATGACGCTGTGGATGGAATCCGACCGCATGGGCCACCTGCTCGGGGCGATCGGCCAGGCCGAACTGGACGAGCAGCGCGGCGTCGTGCAGAACGAGAAGCGCCAGGGCGAGAACCAGCCGTACGGTCGCGTCGACGAGCGCGTCGCGGCGAATGCGTTCCCGGCGAACCATCCGTACCACCACGACACGATCGGTTCGATGAAGGATCTCGACGCGGCCTCGCTCGCCTACGTCAAGCAGTGGTTCCAGGCCTGGTACGGCGCCGCCAACGTGACGATCTCGATCGTCGGCGACATCACGCCCGAGGTCGCGAAGGAGAAGGTGCAGGCGTACTTCGGCGACATCCCGGCGGGCGCGCCGGTGCCGCGCCAGCAGCCGTGGACGGCACCGCGCACGCAGTCCACGCGCGACACGATGACCGACCGCGTCGCGCAGACGCGCATCGTGCGCGAGTGGAACGTGCCCGGCCTCGCCGATGCGGACGAAGGCCTGCTCGAACTCGCCGCCGACGTGCTCGGCGGCGGCAAGACCTCGCGCCTGTAC
>NZ_DATDMY010000284.1:0-7704 GCF_036518555.1 Dokdonella sp.
GGCACCGCGGCCGTCCGATCGACGGGCGCGGGATTCGGTGCCGTCGACGCGGGCGCCTCGGTGGCGGGCGGCGAGCGACGCATGAGCCACCCGCCGACGCCGAGCGCGACGACGATGAGGCCGATCACGAGCGGCAGCACGCTGCGTCGGCGCGCGCTCGGCAGGACCGGCGTGCCGAGCGTCGGCATCTCGCCGAGGCGGCGCTGCTGTTCGGACTTTTTCAAGGCTTCGAGAATCAACGACATGGGGGGTTCCGACTGCGTTCGCGTTGCAGGTTCATTCCACGGTACGGGCGAGGTGCGGCCCGGCGTCGTCCAGCGCCGACAGCGCGAACAGGGTTTCTGGGCCGATGATGCCGTCGGCCTTGATGCCATACGCTTGCTGCAGGGCGCGCACGCGTTCCTCGAACGCGGCATCGAAGACCGCGGGCGTGGCCGCACCGGCCCCGCCGTCGAACGTCTTCATGCGCTCGATCGCCCACGCGACGCCACTGCCGCTCGCGCCGCGCTCGAGCGTCGCGGGGATGTCCGGCGGCAACCGCCAGAGCACCACGAAATCGCCGTTCCAGAACGCCGGCAGCGAATCGCGCGCGAGTTCGTAGCGCGCGCCGGCGAGGTCGAGCCGCACATGCTGCTTGCCGACCCCCTGCAGCAGCGCATGCGCAGGGTGATCCCCCTTGCCGAGCAGGAGGATCAGCGGCCGATCGAAGCGGACGAGCTGGTCGAGCGAGGCGCGTCCGCGCAGGCAAGCGACGCCGGGCGCGACGATCGCGGCGCAACGAGTCGCTTCGCGCACCGACACCGAGTCGGCGTCGACCTGCCAGCGCGCGAGCAATTGCGTGAACGCGGTCAGCTCGGTCTCCGGCTTCTCGGCCAGCCGCGCTTCGAGCCTCGCCGCTTCGGCGTCGCCGGCGCGCGGCGCGGCGCTGGCGGGTGCGGCGGGTACGAATGCCGTCGGCTGCGGCCGCTGCTGCCACCACCATGCGCCGGTGCCCGCGGCGAACAGGAGCAGTGCTGCCGCAGCCGGCATGCCATAGCGGCGCATCCAGTAGCGGGCGTGACCGGGCAGGGTCTCGTCGGCGGCGCGATCGACGAGGCGTTCGCCGATGCTGTCCTGCTCGCGCGCGTAACCGGCCATGAGCGCGCGGTCGGCGATGATGTTCACGAGGCGCGGAATCCCGCCCGATCGCTGGTACAGCGCCTTCATGCCGAGTCGCGAGAACGGAATGCGCATGCAGCCAGCGACCGCCATGCGATGACGCACGTAGGCTTCGGTCTCGGCGCCATCGAGCGGCGTGAGGTGATAGCGCGCGGTGATGCGTTGGGCGAGCTGGCGCAGCTCCGGCCGCTCGAGCATTTCGCGCAGTTCCGGCTGGCCGAGCAGGATGATCTGCAGGAGCTTCTGCGTCGGCGTCTCGAGGTTGGTGAGCAGGCGCACCTGTTCGAGCGATTCGGTCGACAGGTTCTGCGCCTCGTCGACGATGAGGACGACGCGCAGGCCTTGCGCGTAGGCGTCCAACAGGAACGCGTTGAGCGTGTCGGTGAGCGCCTTCAGGCTGCCGCGCTTGCCCTCGATCGGCAGCTTGAGTTCCTCGCACGCGGTCTCGACGAGCTCGACCGGCGACAGTTTCGGATTGAGCACGAGCGCGATGCGCGTGTTCTCGGGCAGCTGCTCGAGCAGGAGCCGGCACAGCGTCGTCTTGCCGGTGCCGACCTCGCCGGTCAACTGCACGAAGCCGCCGCTGCCGCCCTTGCCGATGCCGTAGAGCAGGTGCGCGAGCGCGTCCCGATGCCGTTCGGACAGGAACACGTAGCGGGGATCCGGGGTGATCGAGAACGGCGGCTCGCGCAGGCCGTAATACTCAAGATACATGCGGCTACTTTACCCGACAGGGCCGGGACGGGGCCCGGAAACATGCTGCGCTGCACCCAGCGTATGCGGCCAGCCATGGGCAAGGCGCGCGGAGAGGCGCAAAGTGTGACTCAAATCACAATCCAGCGCGACGGCCGCGGCGCGCGGCACGTCCGTCCGGCGACGACGCGGCCCCTGTCATCCGGTCGACGCGCGCCGCAGGTGCCAGGTCCGTCGCGACGCCGGTGGCGCTTCGCCCGAGAACAGCGCGATCGCGGTGCGCGCGACCTGGCCGGTGTCGTAGTAGGCATAGGCGCCGACGCCGAGCGCGCCGACGACGGGCAGCCAGCGCGTGATGCCGCGGCCGACCAGCCGCTTCGACAGGCTGAGGCCGATCTTCGCCGCGACCTTCTCGACGAGGCGCACGGGAAGGTCCTGGATCAGCAGGCGCGCGCCCACCTGCACGCCGACGTCGCGCAGCGCCTGCGCGGCCGCGTGGCGGAACAGGCAGTACAGCATGTGCGAGCGCGTGAGGTCGGCGCGCACGCCGTAGACGCCCGCGATGTCCGCGACCATCTGGCTCTGGATGCGCCAGATCGCGACGAGTTCCGGTACGAGGGTGAACCAGCCGAGCGGGCCGGGCGGCAGCGCGAGCGATCCCGCGGCGAACGCCGCCTTGCTCGCCGCGGCCGAAGCGATGGCCTGTGCGCGACGCTCGGGCGTGCGACTCGCCTGCTCGTCGGTCTCGGGCACGTGGCCGGCGATGTCGAGCACGGCGCGCGTGAGGCGCTCGCCGAGACGATCGTTCGCCGCGTCGACGCGGCGTGCAGGAACGTGATGGCTCATCGGCCTGTTTATTCCGCTCGGCAGTCGTGCGCGGCAGTCTCGCATGCGCCGGCTGTACGCGCGGCCACCGGCGGTCAGTCGAAGCCGTTCGCGAAGAGCGCGTCGCCGCCGCGCAGCGTGCCGACGACGAGCGTGCGCGGCGCATCGGCCGGCGGCGGGTCGAGCGGCGCGATGAGCGCCACCACGCCGCCGCTGAGCGTGTCGACGCCGTTCCACGCGCCGCTCTGCTCGACCAGTGCCCCGGGGACCGCACCGGCGAAGAACGTGTCGGCATCGATCGCTTGGCCGGCGGGATCCTCGAAGGTCGCGCCCGTGGCATCGAGCGAAAGCCCGAGCACGGACAGCAGCGGCCGGGCGACGCTCTCCACCGGCCCGCCTGCACGCGCGTCCGCAGGCGCCGGCGCGCCGCGAAGGCGAGCGCGCGTCGCCCAGCGATGGCCGAGGCGATCGAGATAGCCGCGCAGCTCGACCTGGCGCGGCTGTGCGATGCCGCTTGCGTAGATCCCGTCCTCGTCGCGCAGCTGTGCCGCGCGGCGCACGGTATTGCCGAGCACGGTGACCGTGCCGTCGACACCCGCCTGCACGTCGCCGGGTTCGACCGGGCCTTCGAGGCGGATCATCGGTGCGTCGAACTGGATGCCCTGTGCGGCGAACGCGCCACCGTCGCCGAACACGCCGTCGACCTCGACGGCGGCACCTTCGACGAGATCGTCCGCGCTGCCGAAACGGAACTCGGTGGTCGCGTCGTAGGTGACCGTGTACGGACCGAACGTAAAGCTGTTGCCGCCGACCGCGCCGACGAGTCCCGTGAGCGCGCCGAGCGCGCCCGGCGTCCCGACCGGCATCGGCGTGACGCACGTGAGCCGCGTCACGCTGTCGAGCACGCTGTCGGCACCGAAACCCGGGATCGCGTCGGCGCGGATCTCGACGTACTGGCCGGCTGCGACGCCCCCGCCGCAGTCGATCGGCGCGACGCCCGCGAGACTCACGCGCTGCGGGCCGATCGATGCCTCGTCGCCGTTCACGGCACTCACGTACCCCGACAGCAGCCAGCGCACCGTCGGCGTGGGCAGGTACTCGACGAACGACGCGAGCAGGGTCGCATTGGCGTCGACGTACCCGCTGACGTCGAGGTGGTCGCCGAGCGCGACATTCGCTATCGCCCCGCCGGGCACGCCCGTGAGCCGCGTATCCGCGGTGACCGTGACTTCCTGGCCGAGCACGCGCAGCGGCTCGGTCGACGTGACCGGCCCTCGCACCGCGTACGAAAACACGACGGTCGCCGCCGCGGCGACGCCGCGTGGAGCCGCCACCGTCGCGTAGCGTGCCTCGACCCGCAAGCCCGGCTTGTCGGGCAGCGGGCTGCCCGGCGACAGCGGTACGTCGTCGACGATGACCTGGGTCTGCGCGTCGACGGCGATGGAATGGCCGTTGACGTCGAGGATTTCGACCGCGCCGGCACGGGCGTACATCACGGCGCCCAGCAGGCGAACGAGGAGGGGAAGAGTCTTCACGCGCATGCGTGCATTATGCTCGACCGCGCGCGCGCCGCATCCGTGTTTTCACTCAGGCGCACGGCGCGGACCCGGCGACGGCCCACGGCGGCCGGCTTGCCCCGCGCGTCGCCGCGTCGGGCAACCGCTCGAGCGCGCGTGCGCCTCAGTGGGTGCCGACGACGACGATCGTCTTGCCCGAGACCTCGATCATCCCCTGTTCCTCGAGCTGCTTGAGCACGCGACCGACCATCTCGCGCGAACAGCCGACGATGCGGCTGATCTCCTGACGCGAGATGCGGATCTGCTTGCCCTTCGGATGGGTCATCGCGTCGGGCTCGTCGATGAGGTCGAGCAAGGTCTTGGCGACGCGGCCGGTGACGTCCATGAACGCGAGCCGGCTCACCTTGCGCGAGGTGTGCAGCAGGCGGTTGGTCAGCTGCGAACCGATCGCGAACAGGATCTTCGGGCACTCGTCGCGCAACGGGCCCTCGAACAGGTTGAACATGCGCTCGTAGCCGATCTCGGCCAGTTCGCACGGCGTACGCGTGCGCACCATCACCTCGCGCCTTGGGGTTTCCACGAACAGCCCCATTTCGCCGATGAACTCGCCCCGGTTGAGATAGGCGAGGATCAGCTCGCGGCCTTCCTCGTCTTCCGACGAGACGGTCAGCGAGCCGTCGATCACGTAGTAGAGGATGTTGGCCGAATCGCCGGGCCGGATGATCGCGGTCTTGCTCGCGTAGCGCCGCCGATGGCAGGCGCCGAGGAACCGCTCCATCGCGGCGCGGTCCGGCGTGAGCATTGCGGGCGCCTGCACGCGGTTGACCTCGCGCTGCAGGGTGTAACGGAAATCGGCGATCTTGCCTTGCGCTTCCATGGGGTCCCCCCGCGCGGACGGGCCGCAGCGGTCATGCTGGCCATGGCGGAACGCACGGAGGTTCCATGCGTTTGCGAGCCCGCCGGGGGCCGGATGATTCATCTTATTGCAAATTGTGCCGCGCGTGGCGACAAACGGCAGCTTCGGTCGGATCGCGACGCCGCGAGGCGGCGCGCGAATCCGGTTTCATCGTGGTGATGCTTGGCCCATAATCCGCCCCCTTGGCGGGGGCGCCGCGGACTCCGCGGCGACCCCTTCGTTCGTTTCCGTCGTTTCGAGGTAGTCCGCCGTGGTCAAACCGATCCCGCGCCTGCAGCTGCAGGGTTTCAACAACCTGACCAAGGCACTCAGCTTCAACATCTACGACATCTGCTACGCGGTGTCGGAAGAGCAGCGTCGCCGCTACATCGAGTATATCGACGAGCAGTACGATTCGGATCGCCTCACGCAGATCCTCACCGACGTCGCGGAGATCATCGGCGCCAACATCCTCAATATCGCGCGCCAGGATTACGACCCGCAGGGCGCGTCGGTGACGATCCTGATCTCCGAGCACCCGGTGGTCGACAAACTCGGCAAGGACGTCATTTCCGACGCCGTGGTCGCGCACCTGGACAAGAGCCACATCACGGTGCACACCTATCCGGAAACGCACCCGCACAACGGCATCGCGACGTTCCGCGCCGACATCGACGTCGCGACCTGCGGCGTCATCTCGCCGCTGCGCGCGTTGAACTACCTCATCGACAGCTTCGAGTCCGACATCGTCACGATGGACTACCGCGTGCGCGGCTTCACGCGCGACGTGAAGGGCCGCAAGCACTACATCGACCACAAGATCAACTCGATCCAGGACTACCTGGCCAAGCACATCCGCCAGAAATACGAGATGTTCGACGTCAACGTGTACCAGGAGAACATCTTCCACACGAAGATGCACGTGAAGGACTTCGACCTCGACACCTACCTGTTCGAGGCGACCGCCGACGACCTCTCGTTCAAGGAGCGCCAGCGCATCGAGCAACTGCTCAAGCGCGAGATCGAGGAGCTGTTCCACGGGCGCAACCTGATGTGAACGAAGGCCGGGCGCCTGAACGCCTGCGCGTCCAGGCCTGGCCCGGCCCTCAGATCCGGTAGGCCACCGCCTTCATCACGCTCGAGGCGAAGCGCATCAGCGCGGGGATCGGCGCCGGCAGCGCGATCGCGCCCGCGGCGAGCGCGTGCTCGGCATGGCGCGCCTCGTCGTCCTTCATCCGGCGCACGATCGCGCGGCTGCGCTCGTCGCCGGCGGGCAACGTCGCCAGGTGCTCGCCGAGGTGCGCTTCGACCTGGCGCTCGGTTTCGACGACGAAACCGAGGCTGACGCGATCGCCGACGAGGCCTGCACCCGCGCCGATCGCCCAGGCGCCCGCATACCAGAGCGGATTGAGCAGGCTCGGCCGGCTGCCGAGCTCCTCGAGGCGCTCGCCGCACCAGGCGAGGTGATCGGTTTCCTCCGCCGCGGCCGCGAGCATCTGCCCGCGCAGCGGCGCCTCGCGCGCGACCGCCGCCTGGCCGAAGTAAAGCGCCTGCGCGCAGACTTCGCCGACATGGTTCACGCGCATGAGGCCTGCCGCATGGCGTCGCGCAGGCTCGTCGAGCGCGGGGTCGGCGAGATCGCCCGCGGGCGAG
This sequence comes from Dokdonella sp., assembly GCF_036518555.1. GTDB lineage: Bacteria > Pseudomonadota > Gammaproteobacteria > Xanthomonadales > Rhodanobacteraceae > Dokdonella_A. The sequence goes on from NZ_DATDMY010000284.1 coordinate 6,742, forward strand.
GGCTGCGAGGCGACCGGCTTCGCCACGCTCACGGTTTCGAGCGCGCGGCCGATCTCGACCAGCAGGCGATCCAGCGGTGACAGCGATCGTTCGATCATGACGCCATTGTCGATCCAAATGCCGGCGACCGCCAATCGCCGCCGCCTCATGCGTCGGCGAGTTGCGCGACGAGCAGCGCGAGCGGGTGTCGCACCGGCAGTGCGCGATCGCGTGCGCGCAGGCCGTTGTCGAGGTGGATGCGGCAGCCGATGTTCGTCGTCAGCAGCAGGTCGGGCGCGAGCGCGGCGACCTGCGCGAGCTTTTCCGCCTGCAGCCGGTCCGCGAACGACGGCTGCTCGACGAAGTAGCTGCCGGCGGCGCCGCAGCAGCGAGGCTGTTCGGGCAACTCGATCACGGCGAGCTGCGGCACCCGCGCGAGCACCGCGCGAATCGACGCGATCTGGCCGACGACATTGACCTGCGTGCACGGCAGGTGCAGCGCGGCGCGCAGCGCGAGTGGCCGGAAGCGCAACCCGGCGAACCCCGCATCGGCCGCGAGGAATGCGTGCACGTCGCGCACGTCGAGCGCGCTCCCTGCGGCGACCTCGCCGCGCAGGTCGCCGTGGCAACCGCTGCTGCACGCGAGCACGACATCGGCCCGCGTGCGCAGCAGCGCGTCACGCGCGGCCGCGGCTTCACGCGCGGCGGCGGCGACGAAGCCGCCATGGCGCGGCAGTGCGCCGCAGCAGTGGCCATCGACCTCGGTGACGCGGTGGCCGGCCGCCTCGAGCAGGATGCGCGCGGCGGCGAGCGTGTCGGCCTCGTAGACGCTGCCGACACAGCCGCGGAACAGTGCGATCGCGCGACCGGTCTGTCGGGCCGGGCGCCGCTCCGAGCTGCGCAGCAGCGGTGGTACGGCGGGCAAGGTCTCGACGACGCGGCGCCAGCGCGAGCCACGCGGCAGCCAGCGCGCGAGCGCAGGCA
>NZ_DATDMY010000285.1:0-11049 GCF_036518555.1 Dokdonella sp.
ACTTGATCTTGCCTTCCTTGTACTCGACGTGCTTGCGCACGACCGGGTCGTACTTCTTGACCGCCATCTTCTCCGGCGTGTTCTTCTTGTTCTTGTCGGTGGTGTAGAAGTGGCCGGTGCCGGCCGAGGAGATCAGACGGATCTTGTCGCGCTTGGATGCCATGATGCTCTACTCCTCAGACCTTTTCGCCGCGCTTGCGCAGCTCGGCGATGACGACTTCGATGCCCTTCTTGTCGATCGTGCGCAGGCCGTGGCTCGACACGCGCAGGCTCACCCAGCGGTTCTCGCTCGGGACCCAGAAGCGGCGCTCGTGGAGGTTCGGCAGCCAGCGGCGCCGCGTCTTGTTGTTGGCGTGCGAAACATTGTTGCCGGAAAGGGCGCCCTTCCCGGTGACTTGGCAGATTCTGGACATTGCGAACCTCGTCGATTCTCGATGCCGACCTTGGCCAGGACGGCGGCGGCCCAGCGGCGACGATGCGCCATGCGGTGCTGGAGATCCCCGACCGATCGACGCGGGCGGACCGCATGCCGGGATCCGCGTGCCCTAAGGGCGATGAACGATGCAGGGAGCCGCGCTTTATAGCGGAATCAGCGGCTTGCGGCAAGGGGGCGCAGGCCGACCGTCGCCAGGCCGCCATCGGGGAAGGGCCCGAGCGGCCGATGCGCGACCGCGACGCACTGGTAGAGTCGAGGTTTCCCCCAGCGGAGCCGACGACCCGTGGCGACGACGCGCGAAGCGGCCTACGAACCGACCGACCCGGCGCTGCGCGAGGACGTCCGCCGGCTCGGCCGGCTCGTCGGCGAGCTGCTCGTCGAGCAGGCCGGACAGGCCTTCTACGAGCGCGTCGAATCGGCGCGCACCGAGGCGGTCCTGCGCCGCGAGGCGGGCGAGCGGGTCGATCGTCTCGCGTCTCGACTGTCCGGGCTCGATGCCGCCGACGCCGACGCGATCGTGCGGGCGTTCTCGACCTACTTCCAGGTCGTCAACGTCGCCGAGCGCGTGCAGCGCATCCGGCGCCGGCGCGACTACCAGCTCGCCCGCGCGGCGCCGCAGCCCGACGGCCTGCACGACGTTCTGCTGCGGCTTCGCGCCGCCGGGGTCGACGCCGCCGAGTTGCTCGAAGCGCTGCCGCGCATCGACGTCGAACCGGTGTTCACGGCGCATCCGACCGAAGCTTCGCGGCGCGCGCTGCTGGAAAAGGAACAGGAGATCGTCCGCGCACTCCTCGCCGACCTCGTCGGTCCGCGCACCGACGCCGAGCGCGCCGTGGACTGGGCGCGCCTGCGCATGGCGTTGACGAGCAGCTGGCAGACCGCCGATCTGTCGCCGGTACGTCCGTCGGTGCAGGACGAGCTCGATCACGTCGACTTCTATCTCTCCGATCCGCTCTACCGGGTGATCCCGGTGTTCTACGAAGTACTCGAGCGGGCCATCGTCGACGTCTACGGCACCTGTCCCGCGCTGCCGCGCATCGTGCGCTTCGCGTCGTGGGTCGGCGGGGACATGGACGGCAACCCCAACGTCGGCGCGGCGACGATCGCGGCGGCGCTGCGCAAGCAGCGCCAGATCGTGCTCGCCTGCTACCGGCGCGAATGCGCGGACCTCGCGCGGCTGCTCACGCAGACGCTCGACCGCGTCGGCGTCGACGACGCCGTGCGCGCGCGCTTCGCGGTGTATCGCGAACTCGTGCCCGAGGCGGCCGCGAAGATTCGTCCGCGCCACGAGAACATGCCGTACCGGTGCCTGCTGCAGCTGATCGGCGCTCGACTCGCGGCAACCGCGCACGACACGCCGGGCGCCTACGCCGACGTGGGCGAGTTCGCGGCCGACATCGAACTCGTCGCCGCGAGCCTGCGCGCGCACGCGGGCGCGAACGCGGGCTGGTTCGCCGTGCGGCGGCTGCAGCGTCGCATCGCGACGTTCGGCTTCCATCTCGCGCGGCTCGACGCGCGCCAGGATTCGCGCGTGCACGCGGCCGCGCTCGCGGAAAGCCTCGGCGCGCTGCCCGACGATGCGTCGGCGCGCGCGGCGGTGATCGCGCCGTACGCGCTCGGTTCGCGGTCGCTCGCCGTGCGCGACGAGGATGCGACGCTCGTGCGCACGGTCGCGGTGTTCGGCACGTTCGCCGACGCACGAAGGCGCCACGGCGACGGCGCGCTCGGCGTCTACGTGATCAGCATGGCCGGCAGCGTCGCGGACGTGCTCGCGGTGCTCGCGCTCGCGCGCGCGGGCGGGCTCGTCGACGCCGCGGGTGCGGTTCCGCTCGACGTCGCGCCGCTGTTCGAGACGATCGACGACCTGCGCGCCGCACCCTCGACCTTCGCCGCGCTGCTCGCCGAACCCGTCTACCGCGCACATATCGCCGCGCGCGGCGACCGCCAGACGATCATGCTCGGCTATTCCGACAGCGCCAAGGACGGCGGCATCCTCGCCGCACGCTGGGCGCTGCAGCGCGCGCAGGTAGACCTGCTGTCGGTCGCGCGCGGGCATGGCGTCGCGCTCACCTTCTTCCACGGGCGCGGAGGCTCCATCAGTCGCGGCGGCGGCAAGGTCACGCGTGGCGTGATCGCGGCGCCGCGCGGGGCAGTGGACGGCCGCTTGCGCGTCACCGAGCAGGGCGAGGTCATTCACCAGAAGTACGGCATCCGCGCACTCGCGCTGCGCAGTCTCGAGCAGGCCGCCGGCGCAGTGCTGCTCGCGACCCTGCGGCCGCGCGCGGCCGAGCCGCGCGAACCGCGCTGGCGCGAGGCGATGCATGCACTCGCCGACGACGGCGCAACGGCCTATCGCCGGCTCGTCGCGGGCACGGCGGGGTTCGTCGACTACTTCCGCCTCGCGACGCCGATCGACGTGATCGAGCGCATGACGCTCGGTTCGCGTCCCGCGCGACGAGGCGTCGGCGCGGGCGGCATCGAATCGCTGCGCGCGATCCCTTGGGTGTTCGCCTGGGCGCAATGCCGCTCGGGGCTCACCGGCTGGTACGGCGTCGGGACCGCGATCGAACGTGCCGCCTCGCGCGGCGACGAAGCGCTGCTCGCGGAGATGGCGCGCGACTGGCCGTTTTTCCGTACGCTCGTCGAAGACCTCGAGATGCTGCTCGCGAAGTGCGATCTCGGCATCGCCGAGCGCTTCTCGCGCCTCGCCGGCCCTCTCCACGACGCCTTCTTTCCTCTCGTCGCCGCCGAGTTCGAGCGCACGGCGACGTGGCTGCTGCGCCTGCGCGGTCGCGACGAGCTGCTCGCCGACGACCCGCGCCTCGCCCAGTCGATCCGCCTGCGCAACCCGTATACCGACCCTATCAGCCTCGTGCAGGCCGACCTGCTGCAGCGCTGGCGCGCGGCGGGGAGCCCCGATGACGCGACGTTTTCCGCGCTCGTGTCGAGCGTGCACGGGATCGCGCAGGCGTTGCAGAACACCGGCTGACGCGACGGGCGATTCTCTCGCGGCGGCCACGCGCGGGCGATGCACTCGGGCGAAGGCGGGGGCCCTGAAGTCGCGTTGCCTCCCGGACAACGCGCATCGAGGCGCCGTGCTCGACCGAGCGGCGCCGACTCAGATTTCTTCGGTCGCGGTGCGTCTGGAGCGCTTGATGAGCCAGGCGACCCCGCGCAGGTCGGCGATGCCGACGAGCGCGCGGTTGAGGTTGTTGTACTTCGAGATGCCACTGCCGCGCGGGCGGTGGTTGACCGGCACCGATTTCACCTGCCAGCCGGCCCGCTGCATGAGCGCGGGAAGGAAGCGATGCATGTGGTCGAAATAGGGCAGGTCGAGGAAGCTCGCGCGCTCGAACAGCTTGATGCCGCAACCGGTGTCGGGGGTATCGTCGTGCAGCAGGCGCGAGCGGATCGCGTTCGCCCATTTGGACGCCCAGCGCTTGCTGCCGGAATCGCGGCGGTCGACGCGCCAGCCCGCGAACAGCTTGATCGTCGCCGGCGACGCGTCGCGCATCGCGATCAGCCTGGGGATGTCGGCCGGGTCGTTCTGGCCGTCGCCGTCGAGCGTCGCGATCCAGCTGCCGCGAGCCGCCTTGACGCCGTTGCGGATCGCCGTGCTCTGTCCGCTTTGCGCGAGATGGCGCACGACGCGCAGCTCCGGATACCCGCTCTTCGCGGCGGCGAGCACCGCAAGGCTGTCGTCCTTGCTCGCGTCGTCGACGTAGACGATCTCGAAATCGACGCGACCGCGCAGGGCGGTGGCGATCTCCGCGAGGAGCGGCGGGATGTTGTCGCGCTCGTTGAAGACGGGCACGACCACGGACAATGCGGGCATGACGGCAGGTCGGTTCGCGAAAGGCGCGCATTATCGCCGGTTTTGCCTGCGGTGGCCGCAACTCCCGCCCGCACCTGCGCGCAATTGTCGCAGCCGGGCCGCGAAGGATCGTCAGTTGCTGCCGGAAGCGACGCGCGGCAGGCCTTCGAGCGCGTTCCGCCACGCATGCTCGAGCGCGTCGAAACGCGCATCGGAATCGGCGAGCATGAACAGCGTGCCGTCGGCCATCGGCACCTCGCGCGCGACGAGACCCGCCCGGTGGAACGAAGACGCCTTGCTGGCGCGGTCGCGCACGACGTAGACGACGCTGACCGGGCCGTCCGTGCCGGCGCTGACCATGTGCACGCTGCGCCAACGGCCGATCGAGCATTCGGCGACGTAGGCGACTTCCGGCGGTACATCGGCGAGCTTGACGCCGCGATCGGCGAACGCATGCTCGACCTCGGCCTGCGGTACCGGCGCGACCATCGCGAGCGCGGCGTGTTCGTCGGGCGCGGTCACGTGCGCGGCGACCATCGCGCGCAAGCCGGTCGCCTGGCGCAAGCGGACCACGCCGAAAGCGAGCAGAACGCTCGCCGCCGCGGCGAGCGCGATCCAGCCGAGTCGACGACGCGGCTGGAACGGCTCCACGGTACGTCGGCGCTGCGCTTGGAGAATGCGTTCGACAAGGTCATCCGGCACCGGCACGGCGAGCGCCGCCGCGAGGCGCGCGTCGAACGCCTGCGCTTCGGCGGCGAGTGGCGCGCAGTCGCGGCAGCTGGCCATGTGGGCGCGCGCTCCGGTATCGAGGACCTGCGGATCGCTGCCGAGGCGGCGGCGGAACTCAAGGCAGTCCATGGGGACCTGCCTCCGAATCCTTGCCGTCGAGCAACGCACGCAGCTTCTGCCGCGCGCGGAACACCTGGGTCATCACGGCCGATTCGCTGATGCCGAGCTGTGCAGCGACCTCGCCGCACGAGAAACCGCCCAGGACCTGCAACACGAGCGGCTCGCGGTACTTCGGCTCGAGCTTGGCGATCGCCGCGCGCAGCACGGCGTCCTCCCCGCGGTGTTCCGGGCCAGGTGCGTCATCGCTGAGTTCGAGGTCGGTGATATCGGTGGTCGGCATCGGCTTGCGTTCATACAGGCGCGCATGTTCGCGCCGCAGGATCGTCGCCAGCCATGCTTTCGCCGCAATGTCCTCGCGCAGCGCATCGAGCGAACGCCATGCGCGCAGGAAGGTCTCCTGGACCAGATCCTGCGCAAGCGCGTCCTGGCCGCAAAGCCAGTACGCGTAGCGATAAAGCTCGCTCGAATGCGCACGCACGAGGGCCTCGAACTGCTGCTGGCGATTACCCGCCACTGCAACAGACCGGGGATTGCCGTCCTGGCTTGCAACTTCCGTCATGCGGAGGAGTCACCCATCGAAGCCGTTTTCGAAGATCAGGTCGGGCGTATTGACGGTGAAACTGACCGGCAGCGTCAACGGGTCGTGGGCCGCGTCGTTGCTGTGCACGCATATGTTCGCACTGTACGCGCCCGGTGTCAGGCTGCTCGCGTCGAGCGTGACGCCGATGCTGGCGGCCCCGGCGCCGGCGGCGATCGAGCCCGATGCGGGGGCAAGCGCGATCCACGGTACGTCGACGGGCGCGACGCAGCCGGTCGAGGACGTGTCGAGCGACCAGTCGAGCGTCGCGGCGCCGCTGTTCGCGATGTCGAAAGCGGTCGTCGCGCTGGCGCCGGCGGCGGCGGAGCCGCTCACGCTCGCGGGCGTGACCTCGACCGTCGGCGTCGCGGCCGACTGCACCGTGATCGAGCCGGCCATGCCGACGCCGCCGCTGCCGCCGTGGATTTCGCAGTAGTAGCCGATCGTCCCCGCATCGGGGAAGGCGACCGTCGCTTGCCACGCGTTCGACGCCGCATCGCCGTTCCCACCCGCGCCGTCGCAACCGTTGGCGCAGCGGAACGCGGTGATCGCACCGTCGTCGGATTTGACGTTGTGGAAACCGAGTCCGGCCGGGTCGTTCTTGAAGGTGACGGTGTCGCCGACCGCGATGGTCAGTGGCGAGGGCTCGAAGTGCCGACCGCCGGGACCGTTCTTGGCGAGCACGACGTGATCGGCGGCGAATGCGGGTGTGGCGCAGAAGGCGAGGCTGGCGACGGCGAAAGCGGTACGGCGCATGACGGTACTCCCCAGGGGTGGCGGTTCCCGTGTGTACCCGAACGGCGGTCCGGGGTTGCCTCGTCGCGTCGCATATATGCGCGATCGCGGCGGTCGCGCCGCCGCTCGTCAGCGGATGCGCTCGAGGATGCCGTCGAGCTCGTCGAGGCTGTGGTAGTGGATCACGAGCTTGCCGCGTCCGTTGCGCGCGTGCGCGACGCGCACGCGCGTCGCGAGCTTTTCGGCGAGGTCGCGTTCGAGTGCGGCGATGTTGGGATCCGGCTTGGCCGTCGGCTTGGCCGGCTTGGTGGCGTCGCCGCCGACCCGGCGTACCGCGTCCTCGAGCTCACGCACCGACCAGCGCTGCTCGACCGCGGTATGCGCGAGTGCGACCGCGCGCGCCTCCGCGAGGGTCGCCAGCGCGCGCGCATGGCCCATCTCGAGTTCGCGCTCGTCGAGCAGGCGCTTGATCTCGGCCGGCAATTCGAGCAGGCGCAACAGGTTCGATACCGCCGCGCGCGAGCGCCCGACCGCTTCCGCCGCCTGCTGGTGGGTGAGGCCGAATTCGTCGATGAGGCGCGACAGCGCCTGCGCCTCCTCGAGCGGCGAGAGGTCCTCGCGCTGGATGTTTTCGATCAGCGCCATCGCGACGACGGCCTGGTCGGGCACCGCCTTCACCAGCGCGGGAATCTCGCCGAGGCCGGCCTGCTGCGCCGCGCGCCAGCGACGTTCGCCGGCGATGAGCTCGTAGCGGTCCGGGCCGATCGCGCGCACGACCACGGGCTGGATCAAGCCCTGCGCCCTGATCGACGCGGCGAGTTCCTCGAGCGGTTCGGCATCGAAGTGATGGCGCGGCTGGTACCTGCCCGGCTGGATCGCGTGGATCTCGAGCGTGCGCAGCTCTCCCTCGGTGTCGATCGCCGCGGCGGGCGCGTCGCCGCCCCCGCCGAGCAGCGCGTCGAGGCCTCGGCCGAGGCTGGAAGGGCGTTTCTTGGCGGCCATGCGTGGGGTTTCCTCGTGCGCTCGTCGCGTCAGTGCGTCGTCGCCGCGCCCGCGGGATGACGCCGCAGCATCTCGCCGGCGAGGCTCAGGTAGGCCACGGCACCGCGCGATTCGCGGTCGTACAGGTTGATCGGCTTGCCGTGGCTCGGCGCCTCGGCGAGGCGGATGTTGCGCGGGATGATCGAGCGCAGCACCTTGTCACCGAAATGCTTGGTCAGCTGCAGCGACACCTCGTTGCCGAGGTTGTTGCGCACGTCGTACATCGTGCGCAGCAGGCCTTCGACTTCGAGCTGCGGGTTGAGGCGCAGGCGCACGGCCTTGATCGTGTCGAGCAGGCTGGTCAGGCCTTCGAGCGCGAAATATTCGCACTGCACGGGAATGAGCACGCCGTGCGCGGCGGTGAGCGCGTTGATCGTGAGCAGGTGCAAGGTCGGCGGGCAATCGATGAGCACGGTCTCGTAGCGATCGCCGAGCTTCGCGATCTGCTCCTTGAGGCGAGATTCGCGCGCGAGGGCGTCCATGAGCTTGAGCTCGGCCGCGGTGAGATCGCCGTTGCCTGGCAGCAGGTCGAAGCCGCCCTCGGTCGTCACGATCGCGCGCTCGATCGGCGCTTCGTCGAGCAGTACTTCGCAGCCGTTCGGCTTGGCCGTGCGCTTGTCGATGCCGGACGCCATCGTCGCGTTGCCCTGCGGATCGAAATCGATCAGCAGCACGCGGTGCTTTTCCTCGGCGAGCGCCGCGGCCAGGTTGACCGCGGTCGTGGTCTTGCCGACCCCGCCCTTCTGGTTCGCGATCGCGATGATGCGCGTCATGGCCGTGCCACCCGTTCCTGTGGGTCCGGGCCGTCGGCGCCGGAACTCCTGATTATGACCACGTGGCGCTCCGCCTCCAAACCGGGCACCGCGAGCGGCACGACCGCCTCGACGCTGAAGCCGGGGGGTAGGGCATCGATTTCATCCTGCGGGTGCCGCCCCTTGAGCGCGAGCCAGAGGCCGCCCGGTGCGAGCAGGTGACCGCCCCAGGCGAGCATGTCGGCGAGGGTCGCGAACGCGCGCGCGGTGATGCAGTCGAAACGACCGCGCATCGACTCGACGCGGGCTTCGGCGACGCTGACGTTGGCGAGGTGGAGCTCGCGCACGGCCGCGCGCAGGAAGCGCGTCTTCTTGCCGTTCGAATCGACCAGCGTGACCGCGCGTTCCGGCGCGGCGATCGCGAGCGGAATGCCGGGCAGGCCGGCGCCCGTGCCGAGGTCGGCGAGCGTCGCGCCGCGCACGTACGGCGCGACCGCGAGCGAATCGAGCAGATGGCGCGTGACCATGTCGACCGGAGCGCGCACCGCGCTGAGGTTGTAGGTGGCATTCCAGCGCTGCAGCAGCTCGACGTAGTCGAGCAGTCGCTCGACGGCGGCGGCGGGCAGTTCGAGTCGGAGGGCCGCGAGACCCGCGCCGAGACGCTGCCGCAGCGGATCGCGGTCAGACATGGCGGTCGCAACGATACGGGGGCGCGCAGTATCCGCGCGCGCGCGCGCAAAATCCACCGCGCCACGAATCGCGTCAGGCAGCGGCGAGGTCGACGCGCGCGACGAGCAGGCCCCGCTCGCGCAGTTCGCTGTTGAGCGACTGCTTGAGCCAGCGCCGGCGCGCCTCGGCCTCGTCGGGCAGTACCGCATAGTCGAACAGGCGACGCGTGGTCACCTGCAGCAGGCCTTCGACGTCGTCGATGACGACGTCGGCACGCTGCGGGTCGAGCACCTGGAAGTAGACCAGCGCGCGGTAGCCCTGAGCGCCGCGTTGCAGCTGGTCGACCGCGACCGTGGCCCCGGCCAGGTCGATCTTGTGGGCAACGCGCTCGAGCAGGGGCAGCACGACGTGCAGGCCCGGGCCGACGCTGCGGATTCGCCCGTCTCGACCGCGCAAGGTGTACACCTGGCCTTGGGGAATGCGACGTACGCAGGCTGCGGCGAGGAAGGCCACCCCGCAGAGCGCCGCGATCAGGATTGGAGGAACCACGTTTTTCTCTGCAGCGTTGTAGTTATCGGGACAGCTTCATGGAGCACTTGAACACGATACCCGCGCGAGTACTAACGATTGCTTAACAGTTTTTCATGCTGCGGCGCGGAATCGGCCGGGACATCGTGCCGCGCGGCCGATCATTCCGGCCGCGTAGAATGCACTTTTTCCCAGCCGACCCTGGAACCGATGGCTTATCCGCTTACCCGCCCGCGCCGCATGCGCCGCGACGCGTTCTCGCGTGCGCTCATGCGCGAAACCGATCTCACCCCCTCCGACCTCATCCTGCCGGTGTTCGTGCGCGAAGGCCGCGACGTCGCCGAGGCGATCCCGTCGATGCCCGGCGTCGAGCGCGTGTCGATCGACCGCCTGGTGCGTGTCGCCGAGCAGGCGCACGGCCTCGGCATCCCGGCGCTCGCGCTGTTCCCGGTCACGCCGCCCGAGGCGAAGTCGCTCGATGCGAGCGAGGCGTGGAACCCCGACGGGCTTGCCCAGCGCGCGGTGCGCGCGCTGAAGCAGGCGCTGCCCGAACTCGGCGTGATCACCGACGTCGCGCTCGACCCGTTCACGACCCACGGACAGGACGGCCTCGTCGACGAGCGTGGTTACGTCGTCAACGACGCGACGGTCGAGGCGCTGGTCAAGCAGGCGATCTCGCATGCCGAAGCCGGCGCCGACGTCGTCGCGCCGTCGGACATGATGGATGGCCGAGTGGGTGCGATCCGCGCCGCGCTCGAAGTCGACGGCCACGTCAATACACGCATCCTCGCCTATGCAGCGAAGTACGCGTCGGCGTTCTACGGTCCGTTCCGCGACGCGGTCGGCTCCGCCGGCAGCCTCGGCAAGGGCAACAAGTCCACCTACCAGATGGATCCGGCCAATGGCGACGAGGCGCTGCGCGAAGTCGCGCTCGACCTCGACGAAGGCGCCGACATGGTCATGGTCAAGCCGGCGATGCCGTACCTCGACATCGTGCGGCGCGTGAAGGAGCGCTTCGGCGCGCCCACGTTCGCCTACCAGGTCAGCGGCGAGTACGCGATGCTCAAGGCCGCGTTCGCGAACGGCTGGCTCGACGAGCGCGCCTGCGTGCTCGAGGCGCTCACCGGCATCCGCCGCGCCGGCGCCGACGCGATCCTCACCTACTTCGCACTCGACGCTGCGCGCTGGTTGCGCGGTTGAGGCGGCGACAGGCAACAGCGAAAAGATTGAAGCACGAAGGACACGAAGAAGAGCAAACATTCAAGCTTCGCCTTCTTTCGCTCTTCCTTCGTGTCCTTCGTGTTTCAGGCTTTGCACCTCCCCCGGACGCCAGATGAACCGTTACGCCGTATTCGGGCAGCCGATCGCGCATTCGCTGTCGCCGCGGATCCATGCCGCGTTCGGCGCGCAGCTCGGCATCGCGCTCGACTACCGCGCGATCGAAGCGGGCCGTGAGACGTTCGCGGCGACGCTCGCCGCGTTCGCGCGCGACGGCGGGTGTGGCGCGAACGTGACATTGCCGCTCAAGGAGGATGCGACCGCGCTATGTGACGCGCTATCCGACCGCGCGCGTCGCTGCGGCAGCGTGAACACGCTCATTCGCGCCGGCGACGGCTGGCGCGGAGACAGCACCGACGGCATCGGCCTG
>NZ_DATDMY010000286.1:0-10252 GCF_036518555.1 Dokdonella sp.
CACGAGCGGCGCCGCGCTCTGTCCTCCAGCCTACGAACCCACCGCGAAGTTCCCGGTCAGGATCGAAGACGGCGCCGTCTGGACCCGCGACGACCGCGGCTGAGCTGGGCGAAGAACAGAGCTTGAAATACGGAGCACACGCAAAAAAACCCCTAGCTTTCGCACGCGTGTTCCGTGCGCTCCGCGCTCCGGATTTTGAACGCGCCTTTCCTTCGTGTTCTTCGTGTCCTTCGTGTCCTTCGTGTTTCAGGCTTTGGTCCTGCTCGAATCTTCACCCCCGATCATCGCGAGTCCAGACGGCGCCAGCTTCGACCTTCACCGGGAACTTCGCGGTCGGTTCGTACGCGGGCGGGCACAGCGCCGCGCCGCTCGTGATGTCGAAGCGCGCGCCGTGGCGCGGGCATTCGATCTCGCGCCCCTCGATGACGCCGCCGGTGAGCTCGCCGCCGTCGTGGGTGCAGACATCCTCGATCGCGTAGTAGTCGCCATCGAGGTTGAACACCGCGATCGGCGTATCGCCGTCCCACACCACGCGATACTCGCCCGGCAGCAGCTCGGCGGTCGCACACACGCGCACCCAGTTCATCGCTGCATCGCTCCATTGCTGGATCGGGAAATCGAAGATGAAACACCAAGCAAGGGCCGAGTTTCCGCTTTTTCGGTTTCGCGCCCCATTTGCCGAACCTACAGCGCCTTCACGAGCAGCTCGAAGCGCAGGTCGTCGCGCTTGGGGATGCCGAAGCGCTCGTCGCCGTACGGGAACGGCTTGAACACGCCCGTGCGGCGATAGCCCCGGCGTTCGTACCACGCGATGAGCTCGTCGCGGATCGAGATGACCGTCATCTGCATCTGGCGACAACCCCATTCCCCGCGCGCGATCCGCTCGGCTTCGCCGAGCATCGCGCGCCCGATGCCGCCGCCCTGCAACTGCGGGCTCACGGAGAACATGCCGAAATAGGCCGTCACGCCCTGGCACTCGACGTGCGCGCAGGCGACCAGGCGCGCGCCCGATTCGGCGAGCAGGACGAGACTGCCGGGCGCGGCGAGCAGCGCGGACACCCCCGCCGCGTCGGTGCGCTGGCCGTCGAGCATGTCCGCTTCGGTGGTCCAGCCCTGCTTGCTGCCTTCGCCGCGATAGGCGGACTGCACGAGTTCCACGATCGCGTCGACGTCCGCCGGCTCGGCGGCACGGAACGCGAAGCGGTCGGTGGCGGTGGTCGCTTGCATCGGAAGCTCCGTTTCAGTGGTCGCGTCGGCCGACCCGGCGAGCGCGGCGCGCAGCGTGGCCCATGGCAGCAACGCGCATTGTCGCCGCGAAGGGTGCTCCTGCAACCCGGCCATCGCCGCGAGCGGACCGAGCCCGTCCGCGTCGCCGCGTCCCTCGATGTACGCGGCGAAACGCTCTTCGAGCGCTGCCACCGCGGCGGCGCCGAGGCCTCGGACGAGTTCGCCGAGCATCGACGCCGTCGCCACCGCGACCGCGCAGGCTTCTCCCGAATGGCGGAAGTCGGCGATGCGGCCGGCGTCGCAGCGGAGCTCGATGCGCAGCCGGTCGCCGCAGAGCGGGTTCGCGCCGTCCGCCGCGTGCGTCGGATCGACGAGGTGGCCGCGAAGGCGCGGATGGCGCCGATGCTCGAGCACGAGCTGCGGATACAACGCGTCGGGCGCAGCCATCGCGCCGCCCTAGGCGAGCAGCGCGCGCACGCGCTGAAGTGCACCGACGAACCGCTCGATCTCCTCGTGCGTGTTGTAGAACGCGAGCGACGCGCGCAGGGTCGCCGGCACGCCGAAGAACCGCATCAGCGGATGGGCGCAGTGATGGCCCGAGCGCACCGCGATGCCTTCATGGTCGAGCAGGGTCGCGAGGTCGTGCGCGTGCGCGCCCTCGACGAGGAACGACACCACCGGGACCTTGCGCGCGGCCTCGCCGAACAGGCGCACGCCGGGCACCGCGCGCAGCGCGTCCGTGAGGTGCGCGAGCAGTGCCTGCTCGTGCGCGCCGATCGCGGCGTGGTCGACGCCGCCGAGGTAGTCGATCGCGGCGCCGAGGCCGACGAAGCCGGCGATGTTCGGCGTGCCCGCTTCGAAGCGATGCGGTGGATCCGCGAACGTGGTGCCTTCGAAGCGCACCTCGCGGATCATCTCGCCGCCGCCGAAGAACGGCGGCATGTCGCGCAGGATCTCGCGCCGCGCCCACAATGCGCCGGTACCGGTCGGGCCGAACAGCTTGTGGCCGGTCATCGCGTAGAAGTCGCAGCCGAGCGTGCGCAGGTCGACCGGAATATGCGGCGCCGCCTGCGAGCCGTCGACGAGCAACGGAATGCCGCGCCTGCGCGTCGCGTGTGCGAGCTCCGCGACGGGGTTGATCGTGCCGAGCACGTTCGAAACGTGCGCGACCGCGGCGAGCTTGACCGTCGGCGTGAGCGCCTCGACGAAGCGATCGACGAGCAGCTCGCCGCGCTCGTCGATCGGCGCGACCTTGAGGCGCGCGCCCGTGCGCTCGCAGACGAGTTGCCACGGCACGATGTTCGCGTGGTGCTCCATCGTCGTGACGAGGATTTCGTCGCCGGGCCCCAGCCGGGGCAGCGCCCAACTGTACGCGACGAGGTTGATCGCCTGCGTCGTGCCGCTGGTCAGCACGATCTCGTCGCGCGACGGCGCGCCGAGGAAGGCCGCGAGCTTGTCGCGCGCGGCCTCGTACGCCGCGGTCGCTTCCTCGCCAAGCTGGTGCACCGCGCGCGAAACGTTCGCGTTGAACTCGCGGTAATAGCGGTCGACCGCCTCGATCACGGCGCGCGGCTTCTGCGCGGTGTTCGCGCTGTCGAAATAGATGAGCGGCTTGCCGTGAACGCTGCGCGCGAGCAGCGGGAAATCCTCGCGCACGCGCCCGACGTCGAACGCGTGGTCGCGTGCCTGGATCTTGCTCATGGCAGGACCTCCGCCTGCGGCAGCCGCGCCGCGAGCAGTGCGTCGACGTGCGCGCGCAGCCCGGGCTCGAGTCCGTCGAGAACCGCGCCGCAGAACGCGGCGACGAGCATGCGCCGCGCGAGCTCCAGCGGCAGGCCGCGCGAACGCAGGTAGAACAACGCACGCTCGTCGAGCTGGCCGACCGTCGCGCCGTGCGCGGCCTTGACCTCGTCCGCATGGATTTCGAGCACGGGCTGGGTGTCGATCTCGGCCTGCGCGGACAGCAGCAGGTTCTTGTTCGCGAGCCGAGCGTCGGCGCCGTCGGCACCCGCTGCGACGGTGATCGCGCCGTGGAACACGCCGCGCGATCGCTGGTCGGCGACCCCGCGCCAAGCGATGTCGCAGGCGGTGTCGCGCGCATTGTGGGTGACCGCCAGGTGCGTGTCCGCGTGCTGGCGCGCGCGCAGCGCGAACACGCCGCACGAGCGCAGGCGCGCGCCGCGACCCGCGAGGTCGACGACGAGGTCGTGGCGCACGAGCTGCGCGCCGACCTCCACCGTGTTCAGGTCGAGCGTCGCCTCGGCACCGAGCGTGGCTTCGCTGCGACGCACGAGATACGCGCCGTCCGCGGCATCCTGCACCTGCACGAGGTCGAGCCGCGCGCCGGCGCCCAGCCGGTACGCGGCGACGATGCTGGCGAGGTTCGCGTTCGGCGCCGTGCCGACGTGGTGCTCGACGAGCCGCAGCCATGCGCCGTCGCCGAGCTCGACCTGCGTGCGCAGACTCCAGGCGACCTCGGCTTCGGCCGGCGCGCCGACGTGGACGATCTGCACCGGCGCCTCGATGCGGGCGCCCGCGGCGACGCGCACGCGCACGCCGTCGAGCGCGAGTGCGGCATTGAGTTCGCCGAACGCGTCGCCGGTCGGCGCCGAGCGAAGCAGCGCGGCGAGCTCGTCCGGTCGCCCGCCGAGTCGCTCGACGTGCAGGCCCGCCACGGCGCCGACCTCGGAAAGATCTTCGCGATGGATGCCGTTGACGAATACGAGGCGCGCCGCGTACGCGCCGGGAAGGAACGGGGCGTCGATCGCGCGTGCGCGTGCGCCGCGATCGCCGTCGACGAAACGGCGCTGCTCGAGCGCGCGCAGGCTGGTGTACTTCCACGCTTCGTCGCGCGGACCGGGCAGCCCGCGACGCCGCAGTGCGGCTGCCGCGGCGGCGCGCACGCCGGCGAGCCCGGCCGGAACCGGGCGCTCGCCGAGCAGCGAATCGAGCAGCGCGCTCATCCGGCGACTCCCGCGCCGCCGTGCGCCGGCGCGTGGCGCCCCGCGATCCACGCGTAGCCGTGCTCCTCGAGCTTGAGCGCGAGCGACTTGTCGCCGCTCTCGACGATGCGCCCGTCGGCGAGCACGTGCACGACGTCGGGCACGATGTAGTCGAGCAGGCGCTGGTAGTGCGTGACGACGAGGAACGCACGCGCCGGGTCGCGCATTGCATTGACGCCGTCGGCGACCATGCGCAGCGCGTCGATGTCGAGGCCGGAATCGGTCTCGTCGAGGATCGCGAGGCGCGGCTCGAGCAGCGCGAGCTGGAAGATCTCGTTGCGCTTCTTCTCGCCGCCCGAAAATCCTTCGTTGACCGCACGGTGGAGCAACTCGTCCTTGAGGTGCAGCACGGCGAGCTTCTCGCGCACCTTCTTCAGGAACTGCATCGAGTCGAGCTCGGGCTCGCCGCGGTGCCTGCGTTGCGCATTGAGCGCGGCGCGCAGGAAATACGTGTTGTTGACCCCGGGAATCTCGACCGGGTACTGGAACGCGAGGAACACCCCTTCGGCGGCGCGCTCCTCGGGCTCGAGCGCGAGCAGGTCGCGACCGAGGTACTCGATGCGGCCCGCGGTCACTTCGTAGCCGTCACGCCCGGCGAGGACGTTGCCGAGCGTCGACTTGCCGGCGCCGTTCGGGCCCATGATCGCGTGCACCTCGCCCGCGGCGATCTCCAGCGAGAGCCCCTTGAGGATTTCCTTGCCCGCGACGCGGACATGGAGGTCGTCGATCTTCAGCATTGGATGTCCTGGTCTTGGGCGCCGGCGCGGCGCAACAGCACGTAGGTGAATGCCTGCTCGCCGCCGCTCGGCGTGCGGCGCAGGTCGCGCTTGCACGCGGCGAGGCGGAACGCGGGCGCGCACCGCGACGCGAGCGATGCGGCGTCGTAACGGCTTGCGCGCAGGCCGCTGCAACGATCGCGGCCGTCCGGCGCGAACGTGGCGACCCAGTGGTGGCACGCGACGCTCATCCGGCACCCCTCGCGTCGCAAGGATCCGAACCCGCGCGCGCAAGGTCGCAGTCCAGATGCAGCACCGCGTCCGCTTCGCCGACCAGGCCGAGCGGGCGCAGGCGCCTCGGGGCCTGCGTGCGCGTACCCAGTTCCAGCCAGTAGTCCGCGTACACGGGTGGCCGCGCCTCGTCTTCCGACGCCGGCTCGGGGTGTACCTCGCCGAACGAGGGAATGCGGAATCGACCCTGCATGTCCGTGTACGCGCACTGGGTCGACTCCGATCCGCTGTGGCGCAGGCAGACATTCGTCGGCGGATACGCCGGCACGCCGGCGAGCCGGCCGACGATCTCGGGCACGTAGCGCACGCTGCCGGGATCCGCGCCGTGCGCGGCGACGCCGGCGATCGCGAGAAGAACGCCCGGCAGGTTCATCCGACCGCTCCCTCGAGCGACACCTCGAGCAGCTTCTTCGCTTCCACCGCGAACTCCATCGGCAACTCCTTGAACACCTGCTTGCAGAAGCCGTCGACGATCATCGACACCGCGTCCTCCTCGCCGATGCCGCGGCTACGGCAGTAGAACAACTGGTCCTCGGAAATCTTCGACGTCGTCGCCTCGTGCTCGACGATCGCACCGGGGTTCTTCACCTCGATGTACGGGAACGTGTGCGCGCCGCACTTCTTGCCGATCAGGAGCGAATCGCACTGCGTGTGGTTGCGCGCGCCATCGGCGCCCTTCTCGACCTTGACCAGGCCGCGATAGGTGTTCTGCCCGCGTCCGGCGCTGATGCCCTTCGAGACGATCTTCGACTTCGTGTTGCGGCCGATATGGATCATCTTGGTGCCGGTGTCGGCCTGCTGGCGATGGTGCGTGAGCGCGACCGAATTGAACTCGCCGACCGAATCGTCGCCGCGCAGCACGCAGCTCGGGTACTTCCACGTGATCGCCGAGCCGGTCTCGACCTGGGTCCAGGAAATCTTCGAGCGCGCGCCGCGGCAGTCGCCGCGCTTGGTCACGAAGTTGTAGATGCCGCCGACGCCGTTCTCGTCGCCCGGATACCAGTTCTGCACGGTCGAGTACTTGATCGACGCATCGTCGAGCGCGACCAGTTCGACCACCGCCGCGTGCAGCTGGTTCTCGTCGCGCATCGGCGCGGTGCAGCCCTCGAGATAGGACACGCTCGCCCCTTCCTCGGCGATGAGCAGCGTGCGCTCGAACTGGCCGGTGTCGCGCGCATTGATGCGGAAGTAGGTCGACAGTTCCATCGGGCAGCGCACGCCCCTCGGCACGAACACGAACGAGCCATCGGAGAACACCGCGGAATTCAGCGCGGCGAAGTAGTTGTCGCCGGTCGGTACCACGCTGCCGAGGTAGCGGCGCACGAGGTCCGGGTGCTCGCGGATCGCTTCGGACATCGAGCAGAAGATCACGCCCGCCGCCGCGAGCTCCTTGCGAAACGTCGTGCCGACCGACACCGAGTCGAATACCGCGTCGACCGCGACGCCGGCGAGGCGCGCGCGCTCGTGCAGCGGCACGCCGAGCTTGTCGTAGGTCTCGAGCAGCTTCGGATCGACCTCGTCGAGCGACTTAGGGCGGTTCTTCGGCTGCGAGAAATAGCTGATCGCCTGGAAGTCGATCGGGTCGATCTCGAGTTTCGCCCAGTGCGGCGGGGCCATCGTGAGCCAGTGGCGGTACGCCGCGAGGCGCCAATCGGTCATCCATTCCGGTTCGTTCTTGCGCGCGGAGATCGCACGCACGACGTCCTCGTCGAGCCCGGGCGGCAGGCTCTCGCTCTCGATGTCGGTGACGAAGCCGGCCTCGTAGCGGCGGTTCAGCGCCGCCTCGACCGCCGCGTTGCCGGTCGGCTCTCGGGCGCGTTCGATCTCGATTTCGGTGCTGGTCTGGGTCGCCATCGGGCTGCCTGTGACTGGTTTGTCGTTCGCGAAGGACGTTCGCGGATTCCTCACGCCGTCGCGACGCGCAACGGGATCGTCCCGGCGCGCCGCGGTGGCGGCTTGAGCATGTCGGCGAGCGTGACGCTTTCGAGCGCGTTCGCGATCGCATGGTTGATGCGCTGCCAGTTCACGCGTACGCCGCAGTGCGACTCATGGCCGCACAGGCCCGCATGCGCACTGCATTCGGTCATGCCGATCGGGCCCTCCATCGCGGTCACCACGTCGGCGATCGTGATGCGCTCGGGCGCGCGCGCGAGGCGATAGCCGCCGTTGATGCCGCGCGTCGACGCGACGAGCCCGGCCTGGGCGAGTTGCTTGAGCAGCTTGCTCACGGTCGGCAGCTCGAGCCGGGCGCGTTCGGCCAGCACCTGCGCGCTGAGCACGCCGTCGCCGGCCGCCGCGAGGCAGGTCATGACGACGGTCGCATAATCGGTGAGCTTGCTGACGCGGAGCATGGCGGCGTGCCGGTCGTTAATCAGTACCGAAATAGTACTGTTTAACCCGCGGTGCGGTCAAACCTTGGCCTGTCAACGCCAGCCATTCGGGCACGTTGGTGCCGCCAGCGACTCGAGAAAGGATCGTCCATGCGCCCGCTCCCGTACCCGTGCCTGTGCCTGCTCGCCACGCTCGCCGCGACGCCGGCGGCGAGGGCGGTCGAATGCGATTTCACGGCCGTCACCGCGCGGGTGCGGCAACTCGTGCAGCGCGCGGGCGTGGACGACGCCGGCATCGCGATCGGAACGGCGCGCGGCCTGCTGCTCAAGCAGTACCTGCACGCGGGCGGCGGCGCGTCCGCCTACGACGACGACGTGCGCATTCCGCTCGCATCGGCATCGAAGCTGCTCGCGGGCGTGCGCATCCTGCAACTCGTCGATCGCGGCGCGATCGCGCTCGATGCGCCCGTGTCGGACTACCTGCCCGAGTTCACGGGGCTCAAGGGCACGATGACGATGCGCCAGATGTTCTCGCACACGGCCGGCTACGGCGACGACCTCGACAGCCCCGTGCTCGCCTTCCCGGTCACGCTCGCCGAGGACGTCGCGTGGATCGCGCAGCACGTCGACATGCCGTTCCCGCCCCCGGGCGCGTACTTCGCGTACGGCGGCATCTCGATGCAGGTCGGTGGCGAAGTCGCCGAGGTGCGCGGCGGCGAGGACTGGCAGGCGGGCTGGCGGGACCGCATCGGCGCGCCGCTCGGCGCGACCGGCATCGACTGGCAGGGCCTCGGGCCGACCGCGAACTACCGCATCGCGGGGGGGGTGCGCAGGCGAGCTTGCCCGACTATGCGAAGGTGCTCGCGATGCTGCTCTCGGGCGGCGTCGGCAATGGCTGGCGCATCCTCTCGCCGCAGGCGATCGCGCTCCTCGATGCCGACCAGACCGGCGGCGCCGCGCTCGCCTATTCGCCGCCCGGCGCCGACGGCCGCCACGCGTACAGCGTGGGTGCATGGATCGAGACGTTTCCGCCGCCGCCCGCGGCGCCGGCGATCTCGAGCATCGGCAAGTTCGGCTACGCGCCGTGGGTCGACTTCGACGGCGGCTTCTACGGCGTCATCATGATCGAGCAGCAGGCGACGATGTTGCCGCCGATGGGCGAACTCTCGCACGACGCCGTCGTCGACATCGATGCGCTCGTGCGCGCGCAGCCGGTCGCGGGCTGTGCGCCGGTCGAGATCGCGGACCCGATCTTCCGCGACGGCAATGAACGTCCCTGAGCTGGCGGCATGCGGCAGCGCGCAGGCGCCTTGCTAGACTCGCGCGACCCGTCATCACGCAGGACGTGCCGTGACCCCTGACCTCCGCGCCGACGCGCGCCGTCGCTTCGCCGAAAGTGCGCTCGCGGCGAGCGTCGACATCGAGGTGGCCTCCGCCGACGCGAGCGCGCGCAGCTACTGGCGCGTGCGCTCGCCCGGTGCGCCCGCACGCATCCTCATGGACGCGCCGCACGATCGCGCCGAGCTCGACACCTGGCTCGAGGTCGGAGCGCGCCTGCGCGCGGCGGGCCTGCATGCGCCCGACGTGTTCGCCGTCGACCGCGCGGACGGCTTCGTGCTCATGGAGGACCTCGGCACGCGCACCTACTTGCCCGAACTCGACGGGCACAGCGCGGACCACCTCTACGGCGCTGCGTTCGACGCGCTCCTGCGCATGCAGGCGCAGGTCGACACCGCCGGCCTGCCCGTGTTCGACCGCGGCCGCCTCGTCGCCGAGATGGAACTGCTGCCCGAATGGTTCCTGCAGCGGCATCTCGGTTACGTGCCCGCGTGCGAGGAGTGGGACGTCATCGAAGCGGCGTTCACGTTCCTCGCGCACGCGGCGCTGGAACAGCCGCGCGCGTTCATGCATCGCGACTATCACAGCCGCAACCTGCTCGTGTGCGCGGAATCGGGCAGCGGGGGTCGGGAGTCGTCCAACCCCTCCGGCGCGCCGAGGCTCCCGAGCCCCGGCATCGTGGATTTCCAGGGCGCGGTCGCCGGCCCGATCGCCTACGACCTCGCCTCCCTGCTGCGCGACTGCTACATCGAATGGCCGCACGAGCGCGTCGACGGCTGGGTCGAGGCGTACCGGCTGCGCCTGCGCCACGCGCACCTCGTCGACGTCGACGCGGCGCGCTTCCGGCGCTGGTTCGACCTCGTCGGCCTGCAGCGCCACGTCAAGGTGCTCGGCCTCTTCTGCCGGCTCTGGTACCGCGACGGCAAGGCGCAGTACCTCGGCGACCTGCCGCTGGTCTGGCGCTACGTGGCGCAGGTCGCGCGCGGCTATCCCGAACTCGCCGCGTTCGTCGCGCTGCTCGAGCGCGCGCTCGGCGAGCGCGACATCACGCAGGCACGCGAGTCCGCCGCATGACGATCCGTCGCGCGATGATCTTCGCCGCGGGCCGCGGCGAGCGCATGCGCCCGCTCACCGACGCGACGCCGAAGCCGCTGCTGCGTGCGGGCGGGCGCATGCTGATCGAGCGGCACCTCGACAAGCTCGCGGCCGCGGGCGTGCGCGAGGTCGTCGTCAACACGTCGCACCTCGCCGCGCAATTCCCGGCCGCGCTCGGCGACGGCTCGCGCTGGGGCCTGCGCATCCATTTCAGCTACGAAGGACCGACGCCGCTCGAGACCGGCGGCGGCAT
>NZ_DATDMY010000287.1:0-11035 GCF_036518555.1 Dokdonella sp.
GTCCCGACCTGCTCGCTCGCCTCGACGACCAGCAGGCCAGGCGCGCACGCGCGTCGCTGCTGCGCCGTCTGCGCCGCGTGGATGCGGTGGACGGCGCCGGCATCATCGTCGAGGGCCGACGGCTGCTCAACTTCGCGAGCAATGACTACCTGGGCCTCGCGCAGCATCCGGCATTGCGCGAGGCCTTCGCGCGCGCGGCGGCGCGCTGGGGCGTCGGAGCGGGCGCGGCACACCTGCTCGGCGGACACCGCGACGAGCACGCGGAACTCGAACAGGCGCTCGCGCGCTGGACCGGCCGCGAGCGCGCGCTGCTGTTCTCGACCGGCTACATGGCGAACCTCGGCGTCGTCTCCGCGTTGCTCGACGGCGAGGACCTGTGCGTGCAGGACAGGCTCGACCACGCGAGCCTGCTCGACGCAGCGCGGCTCGCGGGCTGCACGCTCAAGCGCTACGTGCACGGCGATGTCGCGAGCGCCGCGCGCCAGCTCGGCACGCGCCCCGAGGCCGCCGCGCTGCTCGCGACGGACGGCGTGTTCAGCATGGACGGCGACGTCGCACCGCTGCGCGAGCTCGCCGCGCTCGCGCGTGCCGAACGCGCGACGCTCATGGTCGACGACGCGCACGGCCTCGGCGTGCTCGGCGCCGACGGCGGCGGCAGCGTGGCCGAAGCGGGCCTCTCGCAGGACGACGTGCCCGTGCTCATGGGCACGCTCGGCAAGGCGCTCGGCGTCGCCGGCGCATTCGTCGCGGGCGGCGCGACGCTCGTCGACGGTCTGGTGCAGTCCGCACGCACCTTCGTCTACACCACCGCGCTGCCGCCCGCGCTCGCCGCGGCGACGCGCGTCGCGATCGACATCGCACGTTTCGAGCACTGGCGCCGCGATCGCCTGCGCTGCCTCGTCGCCCATTTCCGCGAAGGCGCCGCCGCGCGCGGCATCGCGCTGCCCGAGTCGCGCACGCCGATCCAGCCGGTCGTCGTCGGCGACAGCGCGGCTGCGCTCGTATGCTCGCAGCGCCTCGCCGAAGCCGGTTTCTTCGTTCCCGCGATCCGGCCGCCGACGGTGCCGAAGGGCCATGCGCGACTGCGGATCGCATTGTCCGTGCTGCACGCCGAGGGCGACGTCGAACGCCTGCTCGATGCGCTCGCGGCGGCCCGCGTGCGCGAACCGTCCCTCGCAACGCAGGCCTGACCACGCATGCACATCGAAACCCACGGCGACGGCGTCGACCTCGTGCTCATCCACGGCTGGGCGATGCACGGCGGCATCTTCGCGCCACTGCTCGCGGCACTCGCGCCGCACTTCAGGGTCCACCTCGTCGACCTGCCCGGCCACGGCCTCGGCCGCGACGAGACGCGGTTCGACGTCGTCGACAGCGCGCGGCGCATCGCCGCGGCGACGCCGCGCGCGCTGTGGGTCGGCTGGTCGCTCGGCGGCCTCGTCGCGCTGCGCGCCGCGCTCGACGCACCGACGCGCGTGCGCGGCCTCGTCATGCTCGCATCGAGCCCGCGCTTCGTCGCCGCGCCCGGTTGGCCGCACGGCGTCGCGACGACCGTGTTCGGCGAGTTCGCGAGCGAGCTGCACGCGCGCTACCGGCACGCGATCGAGCGCTTCCTCGCGCTCGAGACGCTCGGCTCGACGCACGCGCAGGCGGAACTGCGCGAACTCAAGCAGATCGTGTTCGCGCGCGGCGAGCCGCGCCTGGATGCGCTCTGCGACGGCCTCGCCGCGCTCGACGCGAACGACCTGCGCGATGCGCTCGGCGGGCTCGCGATGCCGAGCCTGTGGATCGGCGGCCGGCGCGACCGGCTCGTACCGCCGGGCGCGATGCGCTGGGCGGCGGAGCACGCGCCCGATGCGCGCCACCTCGAGTTCAACGGCGGCCACGCGCCCTTCCTCGACTTCGCGCCGGCGATCGCCGACGCGCTCGTCGCCTTCGCGGCGGAGCTGCCCGCGTGAGCGCCGGTCTCGACCGTTCGCACATCCGGCGCGCGTTCGGCCGTGCCGCGAGCAGCTACGCCGCGCATTCGCCGCTGCAGGCGGAGGTCGCGGCGCGACTGCGCGAACATCTCGACGGATTTCCCGATGTATCTCCGCGCCGCATCGTCGATGTCGGCTGCGGCCCCGGTGAAGGCTGCGTCGCGCTGCGTGCGCGCTACCCGCACGCGGAGCTCATCGCGCTCGATCTCGCGCTGCCGATGCTGCGCGAGGTCGGGTGCGCGGGATCCGGCGTGGCGCGCGATGACGAGGCTGCCGGCCGCCTTTCGCGCGTCTGCGCCGACGCGCAGGCGTTGCCACTCGCCGACGCGAGCGTCGACCTCGTCCATTCGAGCCTGTGCCTGCAGTGGTGCGACGACCCCGGTCTCGCGCTCGCCGAATTCCGTCGCGTGCTGCGTCCGGAGGGGTTGCTGCTGTTCTCGACTTTCGGCCCCGATACGCTGAATGAGCTTCGCGCCGCGTTCGCCGAGGTGGACCAGGCACCGCACGTGAGCCGCTTCATCGACATGCACGACATCGGCGATGGCCTGCTCGCGAGCGGCTTTCGCGACCCGGTGCTCGAGCGCGAGGACTTCACGCTGACCTACGCGGACGCGCGCAGCCTCATGCGCGAGCTGCGCGCGATCGGAGCGACCAACGCCGACGCGCGGCGCCAGCGCTCGTTGACCGGCAAGGCGCACCTCGCCCGCGTCGAGGCCGCGTACGAGCGTTTCCGCTCCGACGGAGTGCTGCCCGCGACGTACGAAGTCGTCTACGCGATCGCGCGAGCGCCCGCGCCGGGCCAGCCGCGCCGCGATCGCGGCGGCGACGTCGCGAGTTTCCCGCTCGAGCGCCTGCGCGGCAGCCGGCGCAGGCCATGAGCAGGACGTCGCGCAGGGCGCTCGCTGCCGTCGCGCTCGGGCTCGCTGCCGCGCTGTTCTTCACCGCGACGTACGTGCTCAACCGCGCGATGGCGAGCGCGGGCGGCCACT
Source organism: Dokdonella sp. (assembly GCF_036518555.1). Classification (GTDB taxonomy): domain Bacteria; phylum Pseudomonadota; class Gammaproteobacteria; order Xanthomonadales; family Rhodanobacteraceae; genus Dokdonella_A. Next base: position 2,969 of record NZ_DATDMY010000287.1, read on the forward strand.
GGGCGTGGTCGGCCGCGCTGCGTTACCTGTTGACCTTGCCGATGCTCGCGCTCGTGCTCGCCTGGCGCGGCGGCTTCGAGGCGGTGTGGTCGGCGCTGCGCGCGCATCCGGCCGCGTGGCTCGCGTGGAGCGGCATCGGCTTCGGCCTGTTCTGCGTATGCCTGACCTGGGCCGCGGCGTTCGCACCCGCGTGGCTCGTCGCGGGCACGTTCCAGCTCACGGTGATCGCGGGCATGCTGCTCGCACCGCTGCTCTATCGCGACGCGCGTGCGCGGTTGCCGCGCGCGGCGCTCGCATTCGGCGGCGTGATCGTCCTGGGCGTCGCACTCATGCAGGGGGCGCATTTCCACGGCCATCTCGATCGCGACGCGTGGCTCGCCCTCGGCGCGGTGGCGCTGTCGGCCTTCCTCTACCCGCTCGGCAACCGCGCGATCCTGCTCCACCTCGAGCGCACCGGCGAGCAGCTCGACGCGACCCAGCGCGTGTTCGGCATGACGCTCGCGAGCCAGCCGTTCTGGTGGCTCGTCGCCGCCTACGCGGGGCACGCGGCCGGCGCGCCCGCGCCGATGCAGCTGCTGCTCGCGGCCGGCGTCGCCTTGTTGACGGGTACGATCGCGACGATCCTGTTCTTCCGCGCGACCGCGATGGTGCAGGACGATCCCGCCGCGCTCGGTGCGGTCGAGGCGATGCAGGCGGCCGAGCTGCTGTTCTCGAGCGTACTCGGCGTACTGTTCCTCGATGAGGCCGTTCCCCATGGCTGGGCTGCCTGCGGCGCGTTGCTCGTCGTCGCGGGCATCGTCGCGCTCGGCATCCTCGTCGGCCGCAGTGCCGCGGGCGACCGCCGCGCGACGCGCGCGCTGCACTGCGACCGCGGCGCGTGACCCGGCGCGCGATCGGCGCGTCGATGCGATCGCGAGTCGCGGCTCAGGCGGCGTAGAGTGGCGAGACGAACTGCGCACCTTCGTCGCGCGCGATCGTGCGCGCGAATTCGAGGCCGAGCAGCGAGATGCGCAGCGGCGCATGGGCGTCGAGCGTGCGCAGCCACGGTAGCCGGCGCTGGTCGAACTCGAGCAGGCGCGCACGCCAGGCACCCGCGAGTCGCGCGAACGCATTGCGCAGGAAGGCACGGTGCGCGCTCCAGCGGGTCGGCGCCGTGCGCGATGGCGCACAGCCGCGCGCCGCCATCGTGTCCCAGGCAAGAAAGTCGCTGTCGGGCAGCAGGAACAGCTTCGCGCGCGCCTGGCCACCGGCATCGTCGAACGCGAGCCATTCGCGCGGACCGTTCGGCGTGACCGCTTCGTGGATCGCGACCTCGGTGCAGCGCGCGAGCACGCCGAGCGCGGGGTGATCGAGCAGGACCACGTCGCCCGCGCGCGCACTCACGGCCGCTTCCGGCGCGGATGGCCCGCGCTCGAGCCAGAGCACGGGGCCGAGCTTCGGCAGCGCATCGGCGAGGCGCGCGAGGTCGAGGCGCGGCGACGGCGTCGCCGGGAAGCGCGGCTCCGCGTGCGGCGGAACCCTCGCGGTGCGGTCGTCGTCGAATGCGATCATCGTCGGCCTCGACCCGGGTTGCGGCGACCGCGGTCGATTGGCCGCTTCATTTCGTGAGGATGAGCTTGTCGTTGCGCGTGAGGCGCAGGTGGTATTCCTGACCGGCATGATCGATCACGAGTTCGCGTCCGCCAGCGAGCAGCGTGCTGCTGCTGATCCGCGCCGCACGCGGCGTGATCGCCACGGGGCGCGCCGCCGCGGGCGCGTCGGCATCGAGCGGGAAGGCTTGCGCGGTGGACGTCGAATCGAGCATCGCGATCACTCCGGGTTGTACGGCTCGACGCAAATGATAACGATTCGCATTAGCGTGTCAACCCGTTGATCGATGTTGCCTTGGCGCCCGGCCACGGTGTTAGTTCCGCCAATGCCTGTCAGTCCGACGACGGCAAAAGCTGTCAGTTGGTCGAAATCATGTCAGTAGCGCGATTTCGGGCAACCGCTCAGTATGCAGCCCATAGATCGTTGTACGAGAGTATCTCGCTTTCGAAGTCTTCTGGGACCGTGCATCATCGTAAGTCGCATACGCATCGAATCCGTCGAGACGATGCTCCCAAGGCGACCGTCGACGGTCGGACGTACGTTGGCACTCGTTTGCGCCCGCAGCTGGCGATCGCGATGCAAGCCGCGCGTCTCAACCGGAACGGTGAGCACGATCGCTGCCCACCAAAGAGAAAAGAGCGCGAGCCGCCAAGGCAATTGTCGTGGCCAACAGAGCAGCGCCCCACGCAGACAGAGTGGGCACGGGCGCCGCGGGAGATGCGGCCGCTCCCAACAGGGTGGCTGTTGCCGTGTTGTTCGAGGGATTCTGATCAGATAGCCAGTTCGGAAACCCGAATGTTACGGGGAAGATAGGCGGAGCCATCGCCGTGTAGTCGATGTTCAACGTACAGCCGCGCGATTCACCAGGTGCGATTGGCGTCGCCGCCGTTGCGGCTGACCACGTGTACATATAGTAGAAGCTGCTTCCGAGATCGACGACGGCTAGGACCAGATTCCCCGCGCAGTCGGCGGACGCCGTCGTCGTGTCGAGCTCGTTGTAGATCGCTGAGCTGAGCAGCACGACACGATCGACTGGATCGGGACCATTGTTCGTCACCGAAATCACCATAGTGATTCGCTGACCTGCGTTGAGATTCGAACTGGGGGTAGCCGTCAAGGTGACAGCGACATCGGCCGGCAGCAGCACGCTGCCGGCCATACTTTCATTTGCGGCGGCGCAGGCGAGTAGGAAGCCGCACAGCCGAACCCATGCGCTCGTCATTGAAAGCTCCTACTCGAAGCCGCTCGCGAAGATGCGCCCTACACTAGCACGGTACTGGGCCTGGATCGGCGCGATCTCCTTGATGAGTCGGGCGTTGTCTCTCGTACCAAGACCGGTGTGAAACCAGTCCACATAGACGTCCGGATTCGAGTAGTGAAGCAGTCGCTCGCACGGATGACCGGTGCACTCGTTGATGTAGGACATAATCGTTATGTATCCCCTGTCCAGTTCCGTCTCTACATCCCAATGAGCGAAGGCATAGGAGCGGACAGGCGTAGGGTTGGCGGGCAAGTGGTCCGGGTTGTGGTTCGCACCGAACGTGTGGGCGAACTCATGTGCAAAGACGTAGTCCCCCGTATTCGTCGCGTAGTCCAGTAGAACTGCCGCATACGCCCAGGGCGCGAATGCAGGCCCCGGCGCAGGGAGACCGCTCTCCTGTGGCATGTACGCGATCCCAAGCACGGGCCCCGTTCCGGTCGTAATGTAAACGACGACGTCTGCAGCCCAATAGTTTCTGAGCGCATCGATCTGAGTGTCGCTTTGCAAGAACGACAGGTCGTGGCTGGGCTCGTTGTAGACGGTGCGCGAAATTCGTTGCGCGCCTGCCAGCCTCACTTCAGCAATGTTCGGCTGGCCAGGGCTGGTGCTACTGTCCATCGCCAGTTGCGTTTGATCGACCGCGAACTGCGCCGTCGACCAGATGTTCAAGGTGGTGAAGGAGCCGTTGAACAAGACAAGGATGTCGACGGTCTGGTCCGTCGTTCCCTTCGAATCTCCCAAGGTCGTTGCGCCCGCCGACAACGGAACGAATGGTGCGGGTTCGAAGCTCGTTCCACCGCCCGCATTGTCGTACCGACTTAGCCGAAGAGCTCCTGAAGAAGTCTGGTCGATGCCATATTGGCCGCTAGAGCATGAGATCGTTCCCTTCTTGAAGGAGGGGGCGACACTGAAGATCGCGTTACAGTCGCTGCTTTGACCGGTCCAGAGCAGGGCGTTGCCACCACGGCGCTCACCTCTCAGGCGAGCGAACGTCGTTAGGGGGCGACCAGGCAGATTGATATCCAGTGTCGCCGGAAGCGTGCCGAGCAACTGCTCATCCAACGTCACCGGCCAGGACGCCGTTGCGCGCGGACCCGCCTCCGCCATGGGCGCACTGATTGAGCCGACGGAACTAAACACGGTGGTCCCCGGACCGGAAGGCACCACCACAAACGACTGTGTCTGGACTCCACTCCGCGCCGGATTTGCGGCAACAAGGACCAGAGCAGCGAACGCTACTTTGCGGAAAAACATGGATCCCCTGTGCGCTTGATTCCCCGCAAGTACTATACATGACCGCATTTGCCAGACGTGTAAGAAATTTCTTACACGAGGCTACCGCGTGCTCAACTCCTCGATCGCTAGCGGCATCAGGAGCGAACGCCGCCACACCACGTCTCTGAAGGCGACTTTGGAAGCGGCCCAGATTCGCCGTAACGTCCCAGTGGACGCGACCGGCGCGCGAGTCGCACCTGAGGAACATCGGGTAAGGCAAGGTGGCCCTGCCGCAACTCCGCCGGAGGTTCAAGGTTTCCGAGTGCCTTGCGGAGGAAATGACGAATGCGATGTCGACGTTCGATCTCTGCGGTGGCAGGTATCGCACGGCCGCCCGTGAGTCCCGCCATCTCGCATACGCGTTGGAAGCCCTTGAGTATGGCAAGGCATTCCGGAAGCGGTCTTTCGCTACTGCACTTTGCTTCATGTAACGCGGCATTGAAGAACGCGGGGGATTCTCGACTCGGGTTCGATGATATGAGCCAATCCTTGGGAAGGAGGCGCTGCCCGTCCATCCGCGAGGGCCATTCGCGCAGGAGCGCGCGATGTCTGAGACATAGGGTAACGAGTCCGTAGCTCCATTCGCGCCGAAAGTAGGGCGTCCGCTGACGCGTGAGGTCGTATTCGAAGCACAAGGGGCAATACGCAGTCCGCGCATAGGATGGAAGCAACCAATAGGGCTCCCGCACGGCACGCTTCAGAATCTCATCCGATGAAATGCCGAATCGCTCCGCGGCTGCCAGCCAGAGCGATATGGGCTCGGCCGCATCCAGATCAGCACCGCGGCGCGCTCGGCCGCCGGATAATTCGCGTACGAGGACTATCCGACGGATCCCATACGACTGTGCGGCGGCATCCAAGAAGCTTGAGAGCGATTCATCGTGCCTCTGATACCGCGCTAGTCAACGATTCACGCGGGCGGGCATGCTGACTTCACACCTCACGTCGCGGCGGAGTCGACGATGCCGAACTCGGCCGGCACTTTCGCGTAGAACAATGCCAGGTCCTCCTTGCGGACGAGCGCGAGCAGCGCGTCGGCCTGCTCGGCGCTGACGAGGAACTCGACGAGGATCGGCTCCTGCGCGAGTTCGAAGAAGTGCTGCTCGTGCAGCCGACCGTGCCGCCCGTAGCCGGCGATCGCGCGGAACACCGACCCGCCCGGTATGCCGATCTTCATCGCCTGCTCGAGCAGCCACTCGTAGACGAGTGCGTGCTGGAGGCGGCGACCGACGACGGTATAGAAGCGCAGGTGGTATCCGGTCATGTCCGACGCCCCGTTCAGGACTCGAAGCAGCGGCGCACGAGCTGCATGCCGCCGAGCGTGGCGACGAGCGAACCCCCGACATGCGCGGCGACGAGCGCGCACATCCAGGCGTATTCCTGCCGCAGCATCAACGTGACCGCTTCGGCCGAGAAGGTCGAGAAGGTCGTCAGGCCACCGAGGAAGCCGGTCGTCGCCGCGAGGCGGAGCGCGGGCGGCAAGGTCTGCAGTTCGGTGAACACGCCGAGCGCGACGCCCATGAGCAAGCCGCCGACGAGGTTCGCGGCAAGCGTGCCGAGTGGCACGGCGGGGAACACCGGATTCAGCAGCAGCCCGAGCGCCCAGCGCAGCCATGCGCCGAGCCCCGCGCCGACGAAGATGCACACGGCCTCCACGGGACGAACTCCTCCTGTCGAGGGCACGCGCGGTGTCGTCGATGGAAAATACGACGCCTGCGCGAGCCCGTTGGGCTTGGCAGGCATCATCAGCCGAAGCGGCGGTTCGCCCGCGTTGCGGGCCGGAGGTATGCCATCTCCGCTGGATCGAGCCTAGCGCGCGAGGACGACGCTGTCCACGGCGACGCCGCGCCGCTTCACGCCGGCAGGGCAACCGAACCGCATTCAAGCCTCGACCTCCGCGCGCACTGCATCGGCCGCGGCGCGGTCGGCGCGGACGATCGCATGCGTTGCCGCGAAGCTTCGCCGCGGGCAGCGCCACCGCTACCATCGTGCGTGCGCGCGGTTGCGCGCGCACCATCGGCGGGAAGCGCACGCGTGCTCCAGTTCCGTTTCGACCAATTCCGGCTCGATCCCGCGCGGCGCGAACTCTGGCGCGGCGACGAGCTGCTCAGCCTGCCGCCGAAGGCGTTCGACTGCATTGCGTACCTGATCGAACACCGCGCGCGCGCGGTCGGCCGCGACGAATTGATGGCCGCAGTCTGGGGCCGCAGCGAGGTCAGCGACAACCTGCTCGACCAGGTGATGCTGCGTGCGCGGCGCACGCTCGGCGACACCGACGAGGATCGGCGCATGATCCGGACCGTGCCGCGCTTCGGCTACGCGTGGGTCGCGGCGGTCGAAACCGTCGAGGACGCGCGGCCGGCGCAGCCGACGTCGTCGCGCGCGTCCGCCGCAAGCGCAGGCGCCCACGCGAACGAACCCGCGGATCGCAGCGGCGCGCACCCGGAAGCCGCGCCGGCGCGTCCGGCGCGCGCGATCCGTCCGGCGATCGTCCTCGGCATCGTGCTCTGCGCGCTGGTTGCAGCGGGCGCATGGTGGCGGTCGCACGCGCCGGCGCCGCCATCGACGTCGCACGCGAACCTCGCCCTGCTGCTTCCCGTGGTCGTCGAGGCCGATGCCAAGTACGGCTGGGCACGGCTCGGCGTGATGGATCTCATCGCGGACCGCTTGCGCGGAGCCGGCCAGGCGATGGTGCCGAGCGACAACGTGATCCCGCTCGCGCGCGAACTCGGCGCCGGCGAGCCCGATGCTGCCCAGCTGCAGCAGATCGCCGAGGCCTCCACGGCCGCGGTCGTGCTGCGCGCACACGCGGCGCTGTCGGGAGGGTACTGGCGCGTGAGCGTGCAGAGCCTGCGTGGGCGCACGCCCGCGCTGTTCGCCGAGGGCGAGGCACGCGAGCTGCTCGAGGCCGCGCGCATCGCCGCGGATCGCGCCGCGGCGCAGCTCGGCCTCGTTCCGCCGCGCGACGACGACGTGCTGCCGCCGCGCGAACGCGCGCTCAACGGCGTGCTGCAGCAGGTCGAGGCTGCGATCCTCGCCGACCAGCTCGATACCGCGCGCGCCTTGCTCGACACGCTCGACCCCGAGCAGTCGGCGCGGGCGGACGTGCGTTTCCGGCGCGCCGACATCGATTTCCGCAGCGGCCGCCTCGACGCGGCGCAGGCGACGTTCGACGCGCTGCTCGGCGCCGGTTCCGCCGACGACGACCCGCTGTTCCGCGCACGCGTGCTCAACGGGCTCGGCAACATCGCGCTGCGGCGCGACGACTATGCCGCCGTGGAGCGCCGCGCCGACAGCGTCGTCGCCCTGCTCGGCGACGCGGCACCCTCACCCGAGCTCGGTCGCGCCCTGACCGGTCGCGCGATCGCACGCAGCGCGCAGTTCCGTTTCGACGATGCGGTCGCCGACTTCGCCCAGGCGCGCGTGGTGCTCGAAAGCGTCGGCGACCGGCTCGGTCTCGCGCGCATCGACGCCAACCTCGGCATCCTCGAGGCGCGCCGCGACCGCTACGCCGAAGCGCTGCCGCTGCTCGAGCGCGGCGCGGCGCAACTGGCGAACTTCCACGACCGCACGAGCGAGCTGTTCGCCCGCGTCGCCGCCGCGTACGCGAAGCTCTACCTGCTCGACCCCGCCGCGGCGCTCGCGGGCGAAGCACGCCTGCGCGAGCTCGTCGAGCGCGAGCCGAATCCGCAGTGGCGACGCTACGCGACGCTCGCGCGCGTCGACGTGCTCGCGGCGAACGGGCGCACCACGGATTCACGCGCCTTGCTGGCCGGCGTGCTCGAAGACGCCACGCGCGCGGGCGACGCAGCGCTGCTCGGCTCGGCTCGGATCATCGCCGCGCGCGAGGCGCTCGCGGACGGCGACACCGCGCGCGCCGCCAACGAGGCCGGCGAAGTGCTCAAGACGAGCTGGCAGGCGGAGACGCCGCGCGAGCAGGC
>NZ_DATDMY010000288.1:0-18663 GCF_036518555.1 Dokdonella sp.
ACGACGGTCGGCGACCATCGCCACGACGCCGAACTCGACGACCTCGGCGCGGACGGGTTGCGCCGCTCGCTCGAATTCTCGCGCGGCATGCTCGCCGACCTCGAGAAGATCGATCGCTCCGCGCTCTCGCGCGAGAACCAGGTCGACTACGGCATGCTGCGCAACCAGCTGCGATCGGACATCTTCGCCAACGAAACCCTGCGCAGCTGGGCGTGGGACCCGACGTACTACAGCCAGCTCGCGGGCGGCGCGTTGTACGGTCTCATGGCGCGCGACTTCGCGCCGCTGCCGGACCGACTGCGCGCGGCGACCGCGCGCATGGAGAAGCTGCCGGCGCTGTTCGCGCAGATGCGCGCGAATCTCGACCCTGCGCGCGTGCCGAAGGTGCACGCGCAGACCGTTTCCAGGCAGAACAAGGGCGTGCTCAGCCTCGTCGACGGCCTCATCCTGCCGCACGCGAAGGAGCTTCCCGACGCCGACCGCGAGCGCCTCGAGGCCGCGGCGGCGAAGTTGCGCAAGGCCGTCGAGGAGCAGCAACGCTGGCTCGACACCGAACTCGTGCCGAACGCGAAAGGCGACTTCCGCATCGGCGCGCAGCTGTACGATGCGAAGCTCGCGTTCGCGCTCAATTCGCCGCTCACGCGGCAGGAGATCCGCGCGCGCGCCGAAGCCGCGCTGAAGGGCACGCGCGAACAGATGTACGCGATCGCGCGCGTGGTCCTCGCAGGCAAACGCAAGGCGCCTGCGCTGCCGGAGCATCCGACCGACGCGCAGCAGCAGAAGGCGATCCAGGCCGCGCTCGAACTCGCCTACAAGGATCGCCCCGCTCGCGAGAAGGTGCTGCCGACCGCCGAAGAAGCGCTCGCGAAGGCGACCGCGTTCGTGCGCGAGAAGGGCATCGTCTCGCTGCCCGACGCACCGGTGAAGATCATCACGATGCCCGAGTTCCAGCGCGGCGTCGCGCTCGCCTACTGCGACCCGCCGGGGCCGCTCGACAAGGGGCTCGACACGTTCTACGCGGTGTCGCCGATCCCTACCGACTGGTCGAAGAAGCAGGTCGATTCGTTCCTGCGCGAGTACAACACGCGCTCGATCCACGAGCTGACGATCCACGAGGCGATGCCCGGGCATTACCTGCAGCTGTGGCATTCCAACAAGTACCCATCGACCCTGCGCGCGGTGCTGTACTCGGGCGCGTTCGTCGAGGGCTGGGCCGTCTATGCCGAAAAGGTCATGGCCGAGGAAGGCTATCTCGACCGCGATCCGTTGTATCGTCTCGTTCACCTCAAGTGGGACCTGCGCGTGATCGCCAACGCGATCCTCGACCAGGCGATCCATGTCGACGGCATGAGCCGCACGCAAGCGATGAAGCTCATGACCGTGGACACGTTCCAGGAGGAACGCGAGGCCGCGGGCAAATGGACGCGCGCGCAACTGACGTCGGCGCAGCTACCGACCTACTTCGTCGGCTGGCAGGAGCACCTCGACCTGCGCAAGGAGGCCGAGCAGAAGGCCGGAGCCGCGTTCGACCTGCGCGCGTACCACGACAAACTGCTCTCGTTCGGCTCGCCACCCGTGCGCTACGCGCGCGAACTCATGCTCGACCTGCCGATCGACTGATCGGCTCGTCGAGACCAAGCAACAGCCTGAAACACGAAGCACACCGAGCACACGAAGAGGATCAAGATCCTTTCTCGAGATGCTCCGTGCTTTTACGCGTTGCGTCGGAAAGAACGGTAAAAGCCTGAAACACGGAGCACGCAGGGCACACGGAAGAAAAAACCAGAATCCCTCTTTGGCCTTCTTCGTGTGCTCGGCGTGCTTGTGTTTCAATCCTTTACGCGTGTTGCCCTGCCAACCTCACTTCACGTGCACGGTGATCTTCGGCGACACGATCGGCGGATCGAACTGCACGTGGCGCGCGTCGGCGAAATCCAGCTGCAGCGTGTGCGTGCCCGGCTCGAGCTGGATCGTGTCCCCGGTCTGGCCCTTGCCGTAGTGCTTGTGGGTCGCATCGTTCGGGATCGGGGCCTCAGGCGGCGGCAGCGCCTTGCCGTCGATGAGGAGGTGATGATGGCCCGTCCCCGGCTTGCCTTCGGCCGCGGGCGCGATCGCGATGCCCTCCACGCCGAACCTGACCTCCACGTCGCGCCCGACCGTCGCACCGTCCTTGGGCTCGACGAAGAACACGCGCGCGCCCTTCGGCGCCGGCTCGCGCGCGAGCGTCGATGCCGCGGGGTCGGCCGCGCGGGTCGACGGCACGAGGGCGACGGCGAGCATCAGGGCCGCTCCGGAGAGAATGATTCGACGTTGCATGGTCCGCTCCTGCAATCCCGGGAAGCGGGATCATAGCGCCGCTGCTACCCTGCATTGCCCAGCGACGGCCTCGCCCCCATGTGGGGCGTTCAGCGCATCCTCAGCACGGACCCCATGACCGAACCCCGATCCGCGAGCACGTTCTCGATCCTGCGCCGTCTGTGGCCGGACGTCTGGCGCTATCGCGTGCGCGTCGGCGCCGCGCTGCTGTTCCTCGTCGCGGCCAAGCTCGCCAATGTCGGCGTGCCGCTCGTCATGCAGCGCCTGATCGATTCGCTCGATCTCGCACCGAAGCCGCTGCTGATCCCGCTGCTCCTGCTCATGGCCTACGGTGCCCTGCGCCTGTCGAGTTCGATGTTCCAGGAATTGCGCCAGATCGTGTTCGCGCGCGTGCTCGCGCGCACGTCGCGCAACATCACCCTGCGCGTGTTCGAGCACCTGCACGCGCTGTCGCTGCGCTTCCACCTCGACCGGCGCACCGGTGGCGTCTCGCGCGACGTCGAGCGCGGCATGACCGCAACCTCCGACCTGCTCGACTGGACCATCTACACGATCCTGCCGACCCTGCTCGAAGTCGCGCTCGTCTGCGGCATCCTTATCACGCGTTTCGACTGGACTTTCGCCGCGATCACGCTCGGCACCCTGGTCGCCTACGTCGCCTTCACGTTTTCGATCACCGAGTGGCGGATGCGCTACTACCGCGCCGCGAACGCCGCCGACACCGAGGCGAACGAGCGCGCGGTCGACTCGCTGCTCAACTACGAGACCGTGAAGTACTTCGGCAACGAGCGACACGAGTTCGGCCGCTACGACGCGAGCCTGGTCAAGCTCGAGGAAGCGACCGTCAAGAGCCTGAAGACCCTCGCGGTGCTCAACGTCGGCCAGGCCACGATCGTCGCGCTCGGCCTCACCCTGCTGCTCTGGCGCGCCGCGAGCGGCGTGGTCGCCGGCACGATGACGCTCGGCGACTTCGTGCTCGTCAATGCGTTCCTGATCCAGCTTTCGATACCGCTCAACTACCTCGGCATGGTCTATCGCGAGGTGAAGCAGGCGCTCACGAACATCGAGCGCATGTTCGTCCTGCTGGCCGAGGTGCGCGAGGTCGAGGACGCGCCCGGTGCGCCGCCGCTCGCGGTGACCGGCGGCGAGGTGCGCTTCGAGCACGTCGACTTCCATTACTCGCCGGATCGGCCGATCCTCGCCGACGTCGACTTCCGCATCCCCGCGGGCCATACCCTCGCCGTGGTCGGCACGACCGGCGCCGGCAAATCGACGCTCGCACGGCTGCTGTTCCGCTTCTACGACGCGAGCGCGGGGCGCATCACGATCGACGGGCAGGATATCCGCGCGGTTTCGCAGCAGTCGCTGCGCGCCGCGATCGGCATCGTCCCGCAGGACACGGTGCTGTTCAACGACTCGATCTACTACAACATCGCCTACGGCCGCCCCGACGTGACGCGCGAGGAAGTGATCGCGGCAGCGAAGGCCGCCCACATCCACGGCTTCATCGAGTCGCTGCCGCAGGGCTACGACACGGGCGTCGGCGAGCGCGGCCTCAAGCTCTCCGGCGGCGAGAAGCAGCGCGTCGCGATCGCGCGCACGCTGCTCAAGAATCCGGCGATCCTCGTCTTCGACGAGGCGACCAGTGCGCTCGATACGCGCACCGAGAAGATCATCCAGGGCGAGCTCGACGGCATCGCGCGCGGCCGCACGACGCTCGTGATTGCGCATCGGCTGTCGACGATCGTCGATGCCGACCAGATCCTCGTGCTCGAGCACGGCCGGGTGGTCGAGCGCGGCAGCCACGACGAACTGCTCGCGCTCGGCGGACGCTATGCCCAATTGTGGACGATGCAGCAGCGTGAGCGCAGCCGCGCGGTCGAAGCCCCGACCGAGGCCGCCACGGAAGCCGTCCAAGCCTGACACTGACCGTCAGATTCGCGCCAGTCGATGAGGAATGGCGCACACTTCCCGGACGAGGCCGTGTACATTGACGCAGGCATGGTCCTTGCTACCTCCGACGTGCTCGCTCTACGGGAAGCCACCCTTGAACACTCCGAAGCTCCATACCGTGTGCGTCGTCGGCGCGCCCGCCGACGTCAGCGCCCGCATCCATGCACACCTCGACGACCAGCGCACGCGGCTGGACGCCCGCTGGCGCGTCGGCGACTACGTCAACGCGGACCTGCTGCTCATCGAAACGGATTCCGTGTACGGGCACATGGACTGGCTCAAGGCGCAGGGCAGCGGCCGCCTCGTCGCGGCGCTTACCGCTACCCCGGAGTCGTACGATTTCGCGGTGCGCACGCCGGTCGACGCCGCCGGGCTCGTCGCAACCCTCAATCGGGTCGGCGCCCACCTCGCCGGCGATCCGGTCGCTGCACCGGCGCCCGAGAAGGCCGAAGCGGCCGCCGCGCCGGCCGCACCGCCACCGGCTGCGCAGGTTGCGCCCGTGCCGGCAAGGCCTGCCGCGCAGGCGAGCGTGCCACCGCGGACCGCGTCTCCGGCCGCTGCAGCGCCCGCGACGCGCGCACCGAACGCACCTGCGCCGCATCATGGTTATACGCCCGTCGAGCACGGCCGCACGCTGCATCTGATCGACCTGCTCGGCCAGAATTCGCCCTTTCCCGGCCGTCTCCACCTGCAGGCCGAAGGCCTGCCCGACCTGTTCATCGACACGCATGAGCAGACGTGGCGCTCCGCCGGCAATCTCAAGGCAATCACGCCCTGGTGCACGCGTACGATCGGCCACGGCGAGATCCAGGTGACCGGCGAGGCCGAGTTCGGCCGGCAGGCGGGCGCCCTCGCCGCACAGCCGTTCCCCCGCCTCAAATGGCTCGTGCATCTCGTGCGCAACGAGGGCGAGCTCGAAGCCGGCCTCGATGCGCGCGGCCATTACAAGCTTTCGCGCTGGCCGCAGAGCGAGCGCGAGTTCCCGAAACACTTCCGCATCGCCACCGTGATGCTCAAGCAGGCGGCGACGGTCGAGGAGATCGCCGCGCAGAGCGGCGCGAGCGCCGCCGACGTCGCCAACTTCATCAACGCCTACAATGCGGTGGGTTACATCGAGAGCGAAGCGCCGGCGGCGGATGCGCGCGGCGGCGGCCTGTTCGGTCGCGCGAAAAAAACCACCGCGATGAGTTGACGAACGCGCGATCGCCCACTATTCTCTCGCGCTCTCTCGGGGCCATAGCTCAGCTGGGAGAGCGCTACAATGGCATTGTAGAGGTCGCCGGTTCGATCCCGGCTGGCTCCACCAGACAGGTTCGGTTTTCCAGCGTCCCCATCGTCTAGAGGCCTAGGACACCGCCCTTTCACGGCAGTAACAGGGGTTCGAATCCCCTTGGGGACGCCATGAAGTGAAGGGCGACACGGAGTGCATACGCACAGGACGTGCGCGAGTTGCAGAAAAATGCGGAGCGGTAGTTCAGCTGGTTAGAATGCTGGCCTGTCACGCCGGAGGTCGCGGGTTCGAGTCCCGTCCGCTCCGCCACTTCTTCTCGAGAAACCCCGCAGAAATGCGGGGTTTTTTCGTTTTGCGCCCCTCGGTCCCATCATGCGCACGCGCGGCGCCGCCGTTGCTGCGTGCGCGCTGCGAACGCGGTGGTCGGCGCGCGGCTGCCGATACGCGTGCTCGATGAGGATCATCGGAAGAATCGATTTTACCTATCGATCGTACTTCCGCATGCTTCGCTCCGACACCCAGCGCGGAGACGACCATGACAGCCGAATCGCAATGCCCGTTCTCGGGAGCACGCAAGGCGCGCACCAATGCCCAATGGTGGCCGCAGCAGCTCGACCTTTCGGTGCTGCACCAGCACTCGCCGCTGTCCGATCCGATGGTCGCTGACTTCGACTACGCGAAGGCGTTCGCTTCGCTCGACCTCGACGCGGTGATCGCGGACCTGCACGCACTCATGACCGACTCGCAGGCCTGGTGGCCGGCCGACTACGGTCATTACGGCCCGTTGTTCGTCCGCATGGCGTGGCACAGTGCGGGAACCTATCGCATCCACGACGGCCGCGGCGGCGCGAGCGCGGGTGAACAACGGTTCGCGCCGCTCAACAGCTGGCCCGACAACGGCAATCTCGACAAGGCGCGGCGCCTGCTCTGGCCGATCAAGCAGAAGTACGGGCGCAAGCTGTCGTGGGCCGATCTCATGATCCTTGCCGGCAACGTCGCCCTCGAGTCGATGGGCTTCAGGACGTTCGGCTTCGGCGGCGGGCGCAAGGACGTGTGGGAACCCACGATGACCGACTGGGGACCGGAGACGACCTGGCTCGGCGACGAGCGCTACAGCGGCGAGCGCGAACTCGCCGACCCGCTCGGCGCGGTGCAGATGGGCCTCATCTACGTGAACCCCGAAGGACCGAACGGCAAGCCGGACCCGCTCGGCTCCGCGCGCGACATCCGCGAGACGTTCGCACGCATGGCGATGAACGACGAGGAGACCGTGGCGCTCGTCGCCGGCGGCCACACGTTCGGCAAGTGTCACGGCGCCGGCGACGCCCGCCACGTCGGTCGTGAACCGGAAGGCGCGAACATCGAGGAGCTCGGGCTCGGCTGGCGCTGCAGCTTCGAGAGCGGCGTCGGCGCGCACGCGATCACGAGCGGTCTCGAGGGCGCGTGGACGCCGAATCCGACGAAGTGGGACAACGGCTATTTCGAAACGCTGTTCGGCTACGAGTGGGAGCTCACGAAGAGTCCCGCGGGCGCCCACCAGTGGAAGCCGAAAGGCGGCGCCGGCGCGAACACCGTCCCCGATGCGCACGATCCGCGTCGACGCCATGCGCCGATGATGACGACCGCGGATCTCGCCCTGCGCTTCGATCCCGCCTACGAGAAGATTTCGCGCCGCTACATGGCCAATCCGGCCGAATTCGCCGACGCGTTCGCGCGCGCATGGTTCAAGCTCACGCATCGCGACATGGGGCCGAAGGCGCGCTATCTCGGCAAGCTCGTGCCGGAAGAGGCGCTGATCTGGCAGGACCCGGTCCCCGCCGTCGACCATCCGCTCGTCGACGAGGACGACATCGCCGCATTGAAATCGAAGCTGCTCGCTTCGGGCCTGAGCATCCCGCAACTCGTGGGAACGGCGTGGGCGTCGGCTTCGACGTTCCGCGCGAGCGATGCGCGCGGTGGCGCGAACGGCGCCCGCATCCGACTTGCACCGCAGAAGGACTGGGCAGTGAACCAGCCCGCCGAACTCGCGAAGACCCTCGCGGCGATCGAGGCCGTGCAGGGCGGGTTCAATGCCTCGCAGACCGGCGGCAAGAAGGTGTCGCTCGCCGACCTCGTCGTGCTCGGCGGGTGCGCCGCGATCGAAGCGGCGGCGAAGAGGGCCGGCTACGAGGTGACCGTCCCGTTCACGCCGGGGCGGACGGACGCGAGCATCGAGCAGACCGACGTCGCATCGTTCGCGGTCCTGGAGCCGGTCGCCGACGGATTCCGCAATTACGTACGCGAAGGCTTCGAAGGCGCTGCGGCGCACCTGCTCGTCGACAAGGCCAACCTGCTGGCGCTCAGCGCACCCGAGATGACGGTACTCGTCGGCGGCCTGCGCGCGCTCGACGCGAATGCGGGACACCGTTCCGAAGGCGTACTCACGCAGCGCCCGGGCACGCTCACGAACGACTTCTTCGTCAACCTGCTCGACATGCGCACGGTGTGGAAGCCGCTCGAGGGGAAACCCGGTACGTTCGAAGGCCGCGACCGAACGAGCGGCGAGTCGAGATGGACCGCAACGATCGCCGACCTCGTGTTCGGCTCCAATGCGCAGCTGCGCGCGCTCGCCGAGGTCTACGCATCGGGTGATGGCGACGAGTCGTTCATTCCGGCCTTCATCGCTGCCTGGAACAAGGTCATGAACCTCGACCGCTTCGACGTGCGCACGTAGCGCGCGACGCGCGCGCGACCCGCCCGTCCGACGCGCGCGGGCGGGTCGTTGCGCGAAGCGCGTCCGCTCGCGCCGGTCGGCCAGCCACGTATACTCGCGCGACGCCGATCCGGATGTCTCGCCGGTACCGGCCTATCCAACGGGTCGGGTCACGCATGCCGGTCGATCGACGCGTCATCGCGCTGTACGTTCCCAAGCTCTTCACGCTGCTCCGGAGCGGCTACGGCGTCGCCGACTTCCGGCGCGACGCGCTCGCCGGGCTGACCGTTTCGATCGTCGCGCTGCCGTTGTCGATGGCGCTCGCGATCGCTTCGGGAGCGAGTCCCGACAAGGGCCTGCATACCGCGATCATCGCCGGATTCCTGGTCTCCCTGCTCGGTGGTTCGCGCGTGCAGATCGGCGGCCCGACCGCGGCGTTCGTGCCGGTCGTGTTCAACGTGATCGAGAAATTCGGCTACGGTGGCCTCATCCTCTGCACGCTGCTCGCGGGTCTCATGCTCGTCGCGGCAGGCATCCTGCGCATCGGTACGCTGCTCAAATACATCCCGAAACCGGTCATCACCGGATTCACGGCCGGCATCGCCGTCAGCATCTTCTCCAGCCAGGTGAAGGACCTGCTCGGATTGCGCGTCGACAAGGTGCCGGGCGAGTTCTTCGCGCGCTGGGAAACCTACTTCCATGCGGCCGCGAGCTGGACTCCCGCCGCCGCCATGCTCGCGATCGCAACGGTCGCATTCATCGTGCTGCTGCGGCGCTGGCGCCCCGCCCTGCCCGGATTCCTCATCAGCGTCGTGCTCGGCGTCGCGCTCGTCTGGATGTTGCATCCGGCGATCGAGACGATCGGCTCGCGCTTCGGTGCGATCCCGGACGCGCTGCCTACGTTCGCGATCCCGCACATCCCGTTCGAACGCACGGTGGAGCTGTTCCCGAGTTCGTTCACGATCGCGTTCCTTGCCGGCGTCGAGTCGCTGCTGTCCGCGGTCGTCGCCGACGGCATGATCGGCGGTCGCCACCGCTCCAATTGCGAACTCGTCGCGCAAGGCGTCGCCAACGCGGCGTCGGCGCTGTTCGGCGGCCTGCCGGCCACGGGTGCGCTCGCGCGCACGGCGACCAACGTGCGTGCCGGCGCACGCACGCCGATCGCCGGCATGATGCACGCGGTGTTCCTGCTCGCCTTCATGCTCGCGCTCGCGCCGCTGATGGCCTACGTGCCGCTCGCGACGCTCGCGGCGATCCTCGTCGTCGTCGCGTGGAACATGGCCGAGATCGAAAGCTTCCGCCACCTGATGAGCGGACCGGTCGGCGACCGCGTCGTGCTGCTGCTCACGTTCGCGCTCACCGTCGTGTTCGACCTCACGGTCGCGATCGAAGTCGGCATCGTGCTCGCGGCATTCCTGTTCATGCATCGCATGAGCGAAGTGGTCGCGGTGGAATCGAACGTGTCGCTGATCGACGAGGACAAGGCCGACGATCCCGCGCTCGACGACCAGCGCTCCCAGTTGCCGCCCGGCGTCGAGGCATTCCAGATTTCCGGCCCGCTGTTCTTCGCCGTCGCGAACCGGCTCGACGACGTATTGAACCAGTTTCCGAAACCACCGCGCACGTTCATCCTGCGCATGCGCCTCGTGCCGCTCATCGATGCGTCGGGCGTGACCGCGCTGAACCAGATGATCGAGCGCTGCCGCCGCCGCGGGATCGCGGTGATCCTGTCCGGCTTGCGCGAGCAGCCCGCGCGCATCCTCGCCCAGATGGGCGTCGTCGAGGATGGCGACGCGTTGCGTTTCGCGACCGACTTCCAGCACGCGCTGCGCCTCGCGCGCGCCTGAACTCAGGCATCGAAACCGTCGCCGAAGATCGGATCGGCGGCGAACGGCAGCACGAACGCACCGTGAGCGGGCGCGCTGCCCGCATACGCCGTGTCGACGGCGCGCACGCGCCAGCTGTAGCTGCCCGGCGGCAGGTTCGTCATCGTCCAGTGCGTCGCCGCGTTGAGCGCGCCCGGCTGCGGCAGGCGCGTCGGTGCAGGCACGAGGTCGCCGTCGCGACGCAGTTCGAGGTCGTAGCCGAGCTGCGATGGCGGCGTGTGATCGTCCGCAGGGGCGCTCCACGACAGCATGACGCCGTCACCCGCGGGACTCGCGAGCAAACCCGCCGGCATCGCGGGCGGCATGTTGCCCGCCTGCGCGAGATTGCGCAGCACGTGCATGCGCGATTCGACGAGGCCGTTGCCGCCCGGGACGAAGAAGGCCCCCGCGACGAGGCAATCGAGGTCGCCGTCGCCGTCGAGGTCGAACCACGTGAACGTCCCGCCGCGGCCGATCGAGCCGATCGGCGCCGGAAGATTCGCACCGAGTGCGGTGAAGGTGCCGGCATCGTTGGCGTAGATCTCGCTACGTCCCTCGATCTTGGTCGCGCCGACGAAGCTCCCGGTCACGAGCACGTCGACGTCGCCGTCGGAATCGTAGTCGGCCCACGTCGCCGCATGGATGTCGAGCCAGTCGCTGCCGGGTGCCTGCACCAGCGTCTCGGGCGTATAGGCGCCCGCATCGTTCGCATAGATGCGCAGCACGGTCGTGAAGCTGCCGTCGGCTTCCTGGATGTTGCCGGCGACGAGGATGTCCTGGTCGCCATCGGCATCGACGTCCGCCGCGTCGGCCAGCCCGTGCTCCACGCGGATCGCGAGCGGATCGGACGCGGAGAATGCGCCGGCGTCGTTGCGATAGAGCCGCACGAAGCCGGTCTCGGTATACGGGTCGACGTTGGCGAGGAACAGGTCGAGGTCGCCGTCGCCGTCATGGTCCGACCACGCGCTCTGCGCATGCACGGTCGGGTCGATCGCGGCGCCGACGTCGGTGAACACGCGCCCGCCGTTGCCGTCGCTGCCGTCGTTGCGCATGAGCGCGGTGCGCCAGGAGAACGTCTCCGCGTCGTAGGTCGACGGGATCAGCAGGTCCTGGTCGCCGTCGTTGTCGAAGTCGACCCAGGTCAGCGAGCGCAGGTCGTAGGCGGACTCGTAGCTGGAGTCTTCGAAATAACCGGGCAGCGGTGCCGCGACGCGCACGAGCGAGCCGGCATCGTTGCGCAGGAGCGCGGTCACGCCTTCGCTCGCGACCGCGAGGTCGACGTCGCCGTCGCCATCGACGTCGCCCCACGCGAGATCCGAAGCGCCGGCGACGATGTCACCGGGAGGGATCTCGGTCGCACTGAAGTTCCAGCGACCGTCGGCGCCTTCGCCGTCGTTGTGCAGGATCACGAGCTTGTCCTCGACGCTCGCGTTGTAGACGACGTGGAATCCGAGCACGGCGAGATCGATGCGGCCGTCACCGTCGACGTCCGCCGGCGCGACCGCGTTGACCCAGAAATCGGCGTCTTCGGGCGTCGTGAAGTACGGATTCGCGGCCGGCGTGACGTCCGCGAACGTGGTTTGCGCCGCGACGGACGAAGCGAACGCGGTGGATGCGATGCACAACAGGTGGACCAACATGGCGGCTCTCCGGAACGTCCCCGGCGGGATACGCGCGCGGGATCGTGTTGTAACGCCGGCGGACCGCTGGGCGTGAGGGGAACGTGGGGGAAAACGCCCAGACGAGCGCGTCGCCGCCGGTCGCGCCCCCGAGCAGGGGACGGACGCTCAGGTCCCCGCGGCGGAGCCGGATGCGGTCGGCTCGAGCGTGCCGATCGAATGACCTTGCTCGGCGAGGTACTCGAGCCAACGATTGAGGAACGAACTCATGCGCACGCGCCGCTGGAAAACGCTGCGCGCGGGCTGCAGCGGGCCGATCGCGCGGATGAGGCGCCGGTCCGCGCGGCAATCGAGCACTTCGGCCATGTGCGCGTCGTGATACATGCGCAACTGCGCGGACGGCGCATGTTCGCCCGTTTCCCGGTCGACGAAGCAATAGGTCAGGTGCAGGTCGAGCGTGTAGCGATGACGCTCGATCACGTCGAGTCGCACGTCGAGGCCGTCGTCGAGCGACGAACGGTAGCGGCCGATCGCGAGATCCTGCGGCGCGAACAGGCGCGCGAGGCGATGATAGTTCTCCGAATACAGCCCCATCAGCCAGGAAAAGCGGCTCGGCAGCAGGGATTGCGGTCGTTCGAGTACGGCGGACATGGATCCATCATAGGCGGGGGGACCGGGCGCGCACAGACTTATGCGGCCGGCCGCGGGACGGGTAAGATGGGGTTCCCCGCCCGGATCGCAACGAGGGGCGCCCGCGGCGCCCCTCGTGGCACATTCATGCGCCGCGTTTCAGTGTCGGCCGCGACCGCCGCCATGGTCGTCGCCGGGACGATCGTCGTTGCCGCCGCCATGGTCGTCACCCGGCGGATCATCGGTTGCGCCGCCGCCATGGTCGTCGCCCGGCGGATCGTCGGTTCCGCCGCCGCCATGCCCGACGCTGTTCGTGGGCGCGCTCGGGAACGTGCCCGACAAGACGATCGTGCCGTCGGACGCGATCGCGATCGAGTGCCCGCGCGGATCGAAATCGAGGTCGACGTGGCCGGGTTCGGGTGGATCGCGGAATTCGATCTCGCCCTCGGTGCCGCCGTCGATGGCGACGACGTCGATCGAACCGCGCTCGACGCCGTCGACGATCAGGGCGTAGGTGCCGGGCAGGAAGTCCTCGAGTTCGACCGAGAACTCGCTGCGCCCGCGTCCATCGTCGAGCACGGCGCGCATCTGCGGTCCATCGTTGGCCGCTTCGAGCTCGAGCACGTAGCGCTCGAACGTGCCGCCCGGGTTCGCCCCGTCGTCACGCCCGGCGCCGTCGAACATGCGGCTGAGGAACACGGTGTTCCCCTGCACGACTTCGACGAGTTGCGCACGCGGATCGAAGTCGAGCAGGACCTTGCCGGGCTCGACGGGGCTGCGGAACTCCACTTCGGCGAACGTGCCGATCGACGCGGCGACGACGTTCAACGTCGCGCGCTCCGTGCCGGCCACGCGCAGCGAGTACGCGCCGACCGGAAGGTCCTCGACCTGCACCTTGAAGTCGGTGCGATCGCCGCGATCCTCGAAGCGCGCCTTGCCGCTGGCCGCGGGCACGACGCCGGTGTTGCCGAGGAACTGGACGATGCGCACGTCGTTCGAGGCGACGTGATCGTCCGACAGCCCGCCCGTGCACGCCTGCGCCGAGGATGCGGTCGCACGCACGAGCTTCGCCGGTGCGGTGCGTTGCCGGCCGTCGTCCGGTTGGAACGTCAGGCTGCCGTGTCCGCAATCGCTGAACGACGCGGTGACCTTGCCCCAATGCGTGCCCGGTGACGACGAGGCGACGTTCGCATCGAGCACCGCGCTCGATCCCTTGATCGGGCCTTTCGCGCGGATCCAGAGCGGCTTGCCCGCCGCATCGCGGGCGAACCAGTAGGCATGCAGTTCGGGACCGGCGGCGCCCGCGACGACCTCGGCGCCGAGGCCGCGCGCGGGCTGCGTCGCGTCGACCCAGAGGCCCGAGAAGGCACGCGTGATCGTGAGCGCATCGACCGGGGCGGAGAACGTGCCTACGGCGAGCGCGAGCGCCGTGGCGAGTGAAGTGAATCGAGCCGACATGAGGGGCCTCCATCGATGGCCATGCGCTGCCGTGTGCAGCGGAGCCATCGTCGCCGCCACGCATGCGACGGCTCAATGAGCGGTTTCACCCATGCGACGTCGCGCCGTGCCCCCAATGCCGCGCGCCGCGAACCGGGCCGTGGGTGTTTCCACCCAGCAGGGACGACGTTCTTCGCCCACGCCCGTTCATCCGGCGCGTATGCCTATCGACGCTGCGGAACAACTGGATTACCTTGCTCGCATCGTGGACACCACCGCACCCCGAACCCGGATCACGCGCCTTCCGCGCCATGCGCTCGCCGCGATGGCGTGCGCTCTGGTCGCGGGCCCGGCATCGGTGCACGCGGGCAGCGTGGTCGTCACGATCATCGACGGTCGCAAGGCACACGCCGACATCGCCCTGCCCGCGCCTGGCGGCGGCAGCTACACCGCGGAGTTCGAGATCGAGTTCGACAATCCGCAGAACCTCACGGTCGCCTGCCTCGGCCTCGATGCGGACGTGCTCGACGCAACGGAGATCGCCGATGTCGAGAGCCGCATGCCGGACGTCGGCAACCAGGTCATCGACGGCGCGTTCCCGGTGCGCGTCACGGTCGAGCCGCCGGTCGGCTGCGGCCTTCAGTTCGACGACGAAGTGCACGTCGAGTACCACACGATCGACCTCGTGTACGCACCGTTCTCGCCCTACCGGCTCATGAAGGCGCCGCTCGGCCTCGGCTTCCACGACGTCACCGGCGCGGTCGTCTCCGGCAGCGTGCGCGCGCGCGGCAGTGGCGGCAGCTTCTCGGAGTTCGTGATCGCCAAGACGCTCGTGCAGGACTACGCGGGCGATGCCGACGCCGGTTACGACGCGCTCGAGGCGCGCATCGACGATCCCGCGATCGGCCTCTCGGCGCAGCTCACGCTGCAGGCCGACCTCGACGTCAGTCGCGCCGCGTTCGACGCCGCAAACTACGCGCAGGCGATCGCCCGCCTCGACGACCTCGACCTGCATTGCGCCGCGCTCGGCGGCCCGGCGCTGCCCAACACCTGGCGCTCGGCGCGCGACCTCGTCAATGCGGAGGGCGAGCTCGTCACGCTCAGCGGCAACATCAAGTTCGCACTGGGACGCCTCGACGGCGTTCCCTGAAGGCAGCGCGATGCCGGCGAAGCTCAGCATCCATCTCCCCGGCCAGGCGGTCGCCGTGCGCCTACTCGGCGAAGGGCGCGATCTCGTGCTCGGACGCGAGCCGGGCGTGGACGTATGCATCGAGCACGATTCGGTCTCGCGCCGCCACGCGATCCTGCGCGGCGACGATCGGGGCTGGCGCATCGCCGACCTCGGATCGAAGAACGGCACGCGCGTCGACGGTGCGAGGACGGCGCAGGCGGATTTGCCGGAGAATGCCTGGTTCGCGCTCGGCGACGTGTTCTGCGAATTCGAGCGCATCGACGCCGAAGGCGAGGCGCGGCTCGCGGCGCGTGCCGCCGAGCGGCGCACGTCGTCTCTCGCCTGGGCCGCACGCCTCGAACAGCGCGAGAAGTCGACCTCGCGCATGATCGGCGACCTCCTGCGCGGCATCGTCGACATCGCCGAATGCGAACGCGGCTTCCTGCTCGCCTACGATGCGAACCGCTCGCTCGTGCTGCGCGCGTGCTACGCGATCCGTCCCGAGGAAATCGACGGGCGTACCTTCTCCGGGAGCCGCAGCGCGGTCGATCGCGCCCTGCTCTACCGCAAGCCGGTATTCACGTCCGACCCCCACGTGCGCGCCTGGCTCGGCGGGCAGCCGAGCGTCGTCGCGCAGGGATTGCGCGCGATCGCATGCCTGCCGATGCTGTATCGCGGCGAAGTGCTCGGCATCGCCTATGCGGACACGAGCGACGAAGCGAAGGTGTTCACCGGACTCGACGCGGAACTGCTCGGCGCCTACGTCGACCGCGCCGCCACCGCGCTCGCGCTCGCCCGGCTCGATGCGGCGCTCGAAGGGGTCTCGTCGCTGCTCGCGGTAGACGGCAAGACGGTCAGCGAAGTCGGCGTCGCGCCGCGCTGGCACTCGGCGACGCCGAAGGAGGCGCGCGCATGACGTCGCCGGGTCGCACCTTCGACGCCGGTGGCGCGGTCGCGAATGCGACCGTCACCGGCCTCATCGCATCGACCGACTTCTCGCCCGGGCAACTCGTCGGCGGTCGCTTCCGCATCGTGCGCCTGCTCGGCATGGGCGGCATGGGCGTGGTCTACCAAGCGCGCGATATCGAACTCGACGTCGACGTCGCGCTGAAGCTGCTGCGCCCCGAGTTCGCGAGCCGGCCGGACGCGTTCGAGCGCTTCCGGCAGGAACTGCTGCTCGCGCGGCAGGTGTCGAGCCCGCACGTGGTCCGCATCCACGATCTCGTCAAGCACGGCGAGCTCTGGCTGATCAGCATGGACTACGTCGCGGGGCGATCGCTCGAGAAGCTGCTCGACGCGGAGGGTGCGCTGGCGCCCGCGGACGCCGTGCGGATCGCGCGCCAGGTCGCGCTCGGACTCTCTGCCGCGCATCATCGCCATGTCGTGCACCGCGACCTCAAGCCCGCGAACGTCCTCATCAACGAGAACGGCGACGCGGCGATCACGGATTTCGGCGTCGCGCGCTCGGCCGGCAGTACCGGCATCACCGGCAGCGGCGTCATCATCGGCACGCCCGAGTACCTCTCGCCCGAGCAGGCGCGCGCCGAAACGATCGACGCTCGCAGCGACCTGTACGCGCTCGGCCTGATCCTGTTCGAAATGCTGACCGGCACGCTGCCGTTCCGCGGCGGCACCCCGGCGGAGATGCTCGCGCAGCGCATCGTGCGCGACCCGCCCCCGGTATCCTCGCTCAAGCCCGAACTCCCCGCGTTCGTCGTGCGGCTGTGCGCGAAGTTGCTCGAGTTGCGACCGGCGCGCCGCTTCCAGAGCGCCGACGACGTCGTGCGCGCGATCGACGGCAAGCGCGTGCCCGGGCTCGGTCGCGCGGGTCGCCGCGTGCTCGCCGCGTGTGCCGCGATGCTCGTACTCGCCTCGGCGGCGATGCTGGTCCTGCACTGGAACGGCATCCGGACGCCTGCGCCCGTCGCGCAGCCCGCCTTCGCGCTCGATCTCGCGTTGCTGCCGCTCTCCGTCGAAGGCGGCGACGCACGCGACGGCGAGCTCGCGACCGGCATCGGCCGCCATCTCGCCGATGTCCTGTCGAGCCTCCCCGGCGGCCGCAACGCGGACTTCGAGCGCGTGCGCCGCGCCCTCGTCGAGCTGCGCTTCGACGCCGCCGCGGCGGCTCGGCACGTGCCGCGCGTGGCCGAAGCTCTCGGTGCACGGCGCGTGCTCGTCGGCAGCATCCGGCGCGAACGCTCGGGAATCACCGTGGAGTTCGCCGTGCGCGACGCCTCCTCGGCAGAGCCTCGCTGGAGCCGCTCGGCGCTCGCGGCCGACGATGCGGCGCTGCCGGCGCGGCTCGTCGAGCTGCAGTCCGCCCTGCTCGCTTACCTCGGCACGCCGGTCGCATCCTCGTCGTGGCCGTCCGCGGCCACGCTGGTCGAACTCGGTCGCCTGCAGGACGCCTCTCCTGCCGCCGACGCGTTCGACGCGACGATGCGCAGGATCGCCGATGCCGACGACGTCTCGCTCTGGTGGTCGCTGCTGCAGCGGCTCGACCGCGACGGCCGCGTCGCCGACGCGAACACGGTCGCGCGTCGCATCGTCGACCTCTATGCGGCCAGCGACGCCGCGATCGCTCGGCGTGCGCGCGCGTACGCGCAGATCGTGACCGGGGACGCGCGCGCCGCGGCCGCGACGCTCGACGCCCTGCATGCCGCCGCCCCCGCCGACCCGACCGTCGCGCTCCTGCTCGCGCGGGCGAACGCCGAGCTCGGCGACTACGACCAGGCGCAGCGATTGCTCGCGCCCGTCGTCGCGGACGATCCGCGCAACATCGATGCCTGGTACGCGCTCGGCAAGTACGCGATCCAGGCCGGCGACGCCAAGCGTGCGGTCGACGACTACCTCGTGCGCGCGCAAGTGCTCGCCAACCGGCTCGACGATCGCCGCATGCGCGCCGACGTCGGCAACGCGCTCGGCATCGGCTACCGTCGTCTCGGCCAGCTCACGCTCGCCGCCGAGCAGCTCGCGCACGCGGAGCAGTTGCGCAGCGACCTCGGCGACCTGCGCGGGCAGGCCGCCACGTTGCGCAACCTCGCCACCGTGCGCTCGATCCAGGGCGACTTCACCGGTGCGCGCGCCGCGCTCGACAAGGCCGCCTCGATCATCGGGCCGCTCGGCGACAGCGGCGCGCTGGCCGACCTCGCCAACGACTCGGGACTGCTGTTCGAGGAACAGGGCGACTATCGCAGCGCGCTCGACGCGTACCGCCGCGCGCTCAGCCTTCGCCAGTCCGGCGGCGACCCGCAGCTGATCGGCGAAAGCCAGGTCAATGTCGGCTTCATCTATTACCAGATCGGCGAGTTCGACAATGCGCAGACCTACTCGGAACAGGCCATGGCGACGTATGCGAAGGTCGACGACCGGGCGGGCGCGGTGCATGCGCAACAGAACCTCGGCATGATCGAAGTCGCACGCGGCGAGTGGAAGGCGGCACGCGCCGCGCAGGAGGCGGGCCTGCGTACCGCCGAGGAACTGCAGATGGCCGAGGAGGCCACGATCGGTCATGCCGCGCTCGCCGAACTCGACGCGCTCGAGGGCGACGCGGCCGCCGCGCTCGAGCAGGCGGCGCACGCCCTCGCCGATTTCGAGAAGCGCGGCGACGTGCGCGGCGCCACCGAGATGAAGCTGGTGGCTGCGGCGACCCATGCCGGCCTCGGCGACTGGCCGGGCGCGGCGCAGGCGCTCGACGGCCTCGATCCGGCGAACGTCGGCAATGGCGAACAGGCGAGCCTGCTGTCGAC
>NZ_DATDMY010000289.1:0-7080 GCF_036518555.1 Dokdonella sp.
TGCGGCGGGCTGCTGCACGAGCACGGCGAGGGCGTGTTCGCCTGCCGGTTGTGCGGGCTGCCGCTGTTCCGCTCGATCGCGAAGTTTGAATCGGGCACGGGCTGGCCGAGCTTCTACGCGCCGTTCGATCCCGCGCACGTGCGCGAGATCCACGACGCGAGCCACGGCATGGTGCGCACGGAAATCCGGTGCGCGCGCTGCGACAGCCATCTCGGCCACGTGTTCCCCGACGGACCGCCCCCGACCGGCAACCGCTACTGCATGAACTCCGCCGCGCTCGAATTCGTGCCGGCGTGACCCGAACCCGCGCGCGCGTCAGCGCGCGCGCACTTCCTCGGCGAGCACCCGCAGCAGCTGGTCCGGATCGACCGGCCGATCGATGAAGCGGATGCGCGGCAGCGGCGGCAGGTCGGGTTCGATCGCCGCGCGCTCGGCCGGCGCGGCGATCAGGATCAGCGGGCCGCGGTAGTCGAGCTCGAGCAGGTGCGAGGCCGTCATCACGCCGGTCATCAAGGTCATGCGCCCGTCCATGAGCACGACGTCGGGCAGCCCGTCGCGCTCGATCGACTGGATCGCGACCATGCCGTTGTCGGCGGGCGAAGCCACGTAACCGCTCGATTCGATGATGTCCTGCAGCATGACGAGCTTGCTCTCGCGCTCGATGACGACGAGGACGCGCTCGCCGCGGCCGCGCGCGCCGACGGCCTGGAGCGCGTCGCCGTCGTCCGCGGCGGATGGCATCGGCAGGTACAGCGAGAACGTCGAGCCCTGGCCCGGCGTGCTGTCGACGCGGATCACGCCGCCGTGGTTCTCGAGGATGCGTCGGCACGACAGGAGGCCGAGGCCGGTGCCCTTCTCCTTGGTCGTGAAGAACGGCTTGAACAGGCGGCTGCGCACCTCGGGCGTCATGCCGATGCCGTCGTCGCTGATCGCTATGCAGAGGTAGCGGCCGGGCCGTGCGCTTTCGTCCGCCTCGAAGAACGTGGCGTCGAGTACCGCCGGGCGCGCGACGACGCGCAAGGTGCCGCCGTCCGGCATCGCCTGCGCGCCGTTGAGGCAGAGGTTGAGCAGGCACTGCTGCAGCTCGGTCGCATTGCCGTCGACCTCGAGCGTGCGGTCGGGCACGTCGAGCGCGAGCTCGACGTCGCGTGCGAGGCTCGCGCGCAGCAGCATCGCGAGGCCGTCGACGAGCGAGCCGACCGGGATGCGGTGCACGGCCGCGCGCGAGCCGCGCGCGAACGACAGCATCGAGGCGACGATGTCGAGGCCGCGCTGGGTCGATTCCTCGATCAGCCGGCCGACCTTGCGGATCTCCTCGTTCGGGTCGTCGCGCAGCAGCGCCACGCCCATCGCGATCGGCTGCAGCACGTTGCGCAGGTCGTGGCTGAGGCCGGATGCGAGCAGGGCGAGGCTCTCGTAGCGCTGCACGCGCAGCAGTTCGGCTTCGGCGGCGTCGCGTGCGCGTTTCTGCTCGGCCTCGTCGAGCGCGCGGCGCACCGCGCTGGCGAGCCGCGCGAGGTTGTCCTTGAGCACGTAGTCGGTCGCGCCGCGGCGCAGCGCCTCGACCGCGGCTTCCTCGCCCATCGTGCCCGACACGAACAGGAACGGCACGCGCGGAGCCGCTTCGCGCGCGAGGTCGAGCGCGCGGTAGCCGGAGAATTCCGGCATGCTGAGATCGGAAATGACGATCCCGGGCGAGAACGCGCCGAGCGCGTCGACGAACGAAGGTTCGTCCTCGACGCGCATCCACTCCGGTTCGAGGCCGTCGTCGCGCAGGTGGTCGAGCACGAGCTCGGCATCGAGCTCGCTGTCCTCGACCAGAAGAACGCGCAGCGGAACAGGAGCGCTCGCCACTCAGGCCTCGGGCCGGGCTTCGTTCATGACCGCCCAGAACTGGCCGAGCGTCTGCACCGCATCGAAGAACTGCCGCGCGTCGACCGGCTTGACGACGTAGGCGTTGACGCCGAGATCCCAGCTCGCGGCGAGATCGCGCTCCTCGCGCGAGGACGACAGGATCACGACCGGGATCGTGCGCGTGACCTCGTTCGTGCGGATTTCGCGCAGCACCTCGATGCCGTCCATGCGCGGCATCTTGATGTCGAGCAGCACGACCACCGGGTTGCCGTCCTTGCGGCCCGCGTAGGCGTTGCGCGCATGCAGGAAATCGAGCGCGTCGACGCCGTCCTCGACGTGGACGATCGGGTTGGCGATGCGTGCCTCCCGCAGCGCGTCGATGGTCATCTCGGCGTCGGCGAGGCTGTCCTCGACGAGGAGGATCGTGCGGATTTCGCGGATCAAGTGGCTGCTCCTGTGAATGGTGCGACCGGGCCTGCCTGCCGGACCGCGGCGGGCCCCGCCCGTGCGGACGCGCCTGCCCGAGTCGGGTGGCCGGCCGGTGCGCTAGACGGCTTCGTGACGCGGAAGGGTGAAGTGGATGGTCGCGCCCCTGTCCGGTTCGCCTTCGGCCCAGGTCCGGCCGCCGTGGCGGGCGATGATCCGCCGCACCGAGGCGAGACCGATGCCGGTGCCCTGGAATTCGGACGCCTTGTGCAGGCGCTGGAACACACCGAACAGCTTGTCGACGTATCTCATGTCGAAACCCACACCGTCGTCGCGTACCCAGAATTCGCGCATCTGGCCATCGTCGCGGAAGCCGACCTCGATGAGCGCCGGGTCCCGCGCGCCAGTGTACTTCAAGGCATTGTCGAGCAGATTCTGCCAGACCAGGCGCAGCATGGACGCGTCGGCGACCACGACCGGCAGGGGCGCGATGCGCCACTGCACGCGCCGGTCCTCGAGCGCGGACATCAGGGTCGCGCGGATCTCCTCGACCAGCGACTGCATGTCGACCGGCTGCAGGCGCAGCGCATGCCGACCGAGCCTGGAGTACGCGAGCAGGTCCTCGATCAGCGCCGACATCCGCCGGGCCGAGTCGGCGATGACCTCGCAGTAGTGCGCGAGCTTCGCATCGCGCTCGTCGCCGAGTTGCGTGCGCAGCTTGTCGGCGAATCCGGCGATGTGGCGCAGCGGCGCGCGCAGGTCGTGCGAGACCGAATAGGAGAACGCCTCGAGCTCGCGGTTGACCTCGGTGACCTGTTCGATCTTGCCGGACAGCTGCCGGTTCAGCTCCAGCACCTGTTCCTCGGAATGCTTGCGCGCGGTGATGTCGCTGATCGTGATCAGCGCGGCGGGGCGCTCGCGGTCGGGCAGGTCGATCGCGCGCGCGTTGACGATCACGCGCCGCTGGCTGCCGTCGGCGTCGCGCTGGTCGGTTTCGAAATCCCACAATTCGCGCCGCTGCCCGACCACGTCGCGCAGACGCTGCAGCAGCGCCGCATCGCGCCAACCCTCGACGCTGTCGATCGCGGTGCCTTCGGCGCGCTCGATCCCGTAGAACGTGCCGAAGGCGTGGTTGGTCTGCAGCACGGCGAGGTTCGCGTCGACGACCGCGATCGGCTCGCGCACCGATTCGACGATGAGGCGCGCGCGACCGACCGCGCTGCGCGTGTGGGCTTCGGCCGCGACGCGCTTCTGCATCTGCCGCTCGGCGAGCCAGATCGCGATGCCGAGCAGCAGCACCTGGCCGAGCGCGGTGCCTATCGTGACGACGCGGCCGATGCCGATGCGCCGTTCGGTCTGCCGCTTGCGTTCCGCCGCGAGGCGTTCCTCCTCGGCGAGCACGTCGTCGGTGACGTCGCCGATCGCGATCCGGCCGAGGCCGATGGCCGCGTCCGGCGCGCCCTCGGCCGAGCCGTCGAGCGTCGCGACGATCGTATCCAGCCGCGCGCGCAGGAAACCCATGCGCTCCTGCTGCCCGGGGTTGTCGCGCGTGAGGTCGCGCAGCTTCTGCACGAGCGGCTCGTACCGCGTGCGCGCCTGCCCGTAGCGCGCCGTCACGCCGTCGTCGGCGGGCGCGAGCCGGCGCGCGTACGCGGCCGCCTGCAGTTCGGCGAGCGCGGCATCGAGCTCGTGGATCGTCGATCGCACTTCGCTCGAATGATCGAGCCAGTGGAACGCTTCCACCGTGTCGTCGGTTACGCGCTGCCGCACGACGTAGCCGATGAACACGATGATGACGAGGCTGCCCATGAGGGCGAGGAAGCGCATGTTGGCGATGGTCGGGCGCACCCTCGTGTCCTCTCGTCGTTCGCTCGGATGCGCTATCTCGCACAGATCATCGCGCCCGTCCAGCGTCACGCGCCGCAGGCCGAGGCGCGCCCGACCCAGCATGAACGAACGCCAACGCGAGGTACGCGCGTTAACGAACGGTTGCGCGTGGCGCGACTACGTTCCGAGCGCGCCGATCGCGGCGCACTTCGGACACTTCGTTGCAACGCACGCCCTTGCCGGGCAGAGAGAGGGGATCGACATGGCTTCCATCGCACCGCCCGCCACGTTTGCCGAACGACGCGCCCAGCGCGCGAGACTCGCCGGATCGCTCACGGGCGACCTCGGCTCCATCGCGTCGCACCTGCATCACGCGCTTCGGCGCAGCGACATCGTGGTGTGGACCGACGCGGCCGCGGAGGTCTACTTCGACGCCGCCGACCGTTGCCCGAACATCGAGGCCGACCGTCTGGTCGGCATCTACGGGCCGGGCGCGAACATCGCCGACATCGAAGCCGATCTCGGCGTCGTGCGCAGCGAGCGCGTGTCGAGCGCGATGATCTTCTGAAGGAGCACGCCATGAGCCTCGGCACCATCCTCCTCATCGTCCTCGTCGCGGTACTCGTCGCCGGACTTCCGGCCTGGCCCTACAGCCGCAGCTGGGGCTATTACCCGAGCGGAGGCGCAGGCCTGCTCGTGCTCGTCGTGGTCGTGTTGCTCGTGCTCGGCTACCTCTGACGCGGTCGCGCAAGCGGCATCGCATGCCTTAGGATCGCAGGCTGCCCGAAGAGCCTGCTCGCGATGCCCATGATCCGGTGGCGGTACCTGCCCGCCGTGGCCTGTCTGTGGTCGACCGCCGCGCCCGCCGCCGACGCGGACCTGCCGGCCGTGGTCGTGACGGCGACGCGCACGCCGCAGGTCGCGTTCGACGTGCCGGCCTCGATCGACGCGGTCGCGATCGACGACGTCGTCGACGTGTTCGGCGTCAATCCCTCCGACTATCTCGCCGGCATTCCCGGCGTGCTCGCGCGCGACCGGCAGAACTACGCGCAGGACGAGCAGATCTCGATCCGCGGCTTCGGCGCGCGCGCGACGTTCGGCGTGCGCGGCGTGCGCCTGTACACGGACGGCATTCCCGCGACGATGCCGGACGGGCAGGGCCAGGTATCGCATTTCAACCTCGATTCGGCCGCGCGCATCGAGGTGCTGCGCGGCCCGTTCTCCGCGCTGTACGGCAACTCGTCGGGCGGCGTGATCCAGCTGTTCGGCGCCGACGGCAGCGTTCCGCCCGAAGTCTCGCTCGGCCTCGTCGGCGGCAGCTGGGGCAGCGCGCGCGCGAGCGCCAACGCGCGCGGCGTCGCCGGCGACGTCGACTACAACCTCGACCTCACGCATTTCCAGACCGACGGCTGGCGCGACCACAGCGCGGCGAAACGCGAGTCGGGCAACGCCAAACTCGCCTGGAAGATCGGCGACGGCGGCAAGCTCACGCTGCTCGCGAACGTCCTCGCGTTGCCGGGCGCCGACGATCCGCTCGGCCTCACGCAGGCGCAGTTCGACGCCGATCCGCGCAGCGTCGCGGCGGTCGCGACGCAGTTCGACACGCGCAAGAGCGTGCACCAGAACCAGGGCGGTGCGATCTTCGAACAGGATCTCGGCAACGGCCACGCGCTGCGCGTGCTCGGCTACTACGGCCGGCGCGAGGTCGAGCAGTACCTCGCGATTCCGGTCGCGGTGCAGGCGAACCCGAAGCATTCCGGTGGCGTCGTCGATCTCGACTCCGGCTATGGCGGCAGCGACGCGCGCTGGACCTGGACCGGCGAGCTCGGCGGGCGTGCGTTCGAACTCGCCGCCGGTCTCAGCTGGGATCGGCAGGCGCAGCACCGGCGCGGATACGAGAACTTCGTCGGCGACGTGCTCGGCGTGCGGGGCGCGCTGCGCCGTGACGAGGACGATACCGTGCGCGACTTCGACCAGTACGCGCAGGCGACCTGGCGCTTCGCCGATCGCTGGAGCCTCGTCGCCGGCGTGCGCCACAGCGAGGTCGCGTTCGACGCGCGCGATCGCTACGTCACGCCCGGCAATCCCGACGACAGCGGCCGTGTCGACTACGGCGCGACGACGCCGGTGGCCGGCCTGCTGTGGCGCGCGGCACGCGGCGTGAACGTGTACGCGTCGTATGGGCAGGGCTTCGAGACGCCCACGTTCAACGAACTCGGCTATCGCGCCGACGGCGGCGCCGGCCTCGCGTTCGACCTCGACCCCGCGCGCAGCCGCAATGCGGAACTCGGCATCAAGCTGCGGCCATCGACGTCGATCGACGCGACCGTCGCGCTGTTCCGTGCCGACACGCGCAACGAGCTCGCGGTCGCGACGAGCGCGGGCGGCCGCACGACCTACCAGAACATCGGCAAGGCGCGCCGCGACGGCGCCGAAGCCGCGCTCGCGTGGCGCATCGACGACGCGTGGACGCTGCAGCTCGCCTGGACCTGGCTCGACGCGACGTTCCGCTCCAGCTTCCTCACGTGCGCGGGCACGCCCTGCACGACGCCGGATACACCGGTCGCCGCAGGCGCGCGCATCCCGGGCATTCCGCGCAGCGCGCTGCACGCGAGCCTGCGCTGGGGGACGCAGCGCGGCTGGCATGCGGGCGCGTCGGGCGATGTCGTCGGCGCGGTCGTCGTCAACGACCTCGGCACCGCGCGCGCACCCGCATACGCGGTCGCCGCCGTCGATGCGGGCCATGCCTTCGAACTCGACACCGGCCGCATCGACGCGTTCGCGCGCATCGACAACCTGTTCGACCGCCGCTACGCGGGGTCGGTGATCGTAAACGATGCGAACGGGCGCTACTTCGAGCCGGCTCCGGGGCGCGCGTTCATGCTGGGCGTGAAGTGGACGTGGACGCGGTGAGGGGCTCGGCAAGGGGGCCCGAAGAGCGGCGCGCTCCTGCGCGCAGAATCCGAAGAGAAC
>NZ_DATDMY010000290.1:0-9228 GCF_036518555.1 Dokdonella sp.
CGCTCGCGCAGATCGCGCGCCTGCGCGAATGCGTCGCGCACGTGCGCGATGCATTGCTGCGATTCGAGCGGGCGACGCCGCGCGAGGGCGCGTGGCGTCGCTCGTACGAAGCGCTGCAGGCCGAAGTGCGCGAACTGCGCGCGATGCTCGATCCGGCGCGGTGAGGCCGACGCCGGCACGCGCCACGCCAGGGGAGGTCAGGCCTTGCGCCAGCGGCCGTCCTCGATGCAGGCGCGCAATGCCGCGTGCCACGGTCGCGGATCGATCGCGCGCGCGGCGAGCCACTCCGCGTCGAACAGCGTTTCGGCATAGCGATCGCCGCGATCGCAGAGCAGGCTGACGATGCTGCCGCGCTCGCCGCGCGCGCGCATCGCGCATGCCAGCTGCAGGCAGGCGACGAGATTGGTGCCGGACGATCCGCCGTAGCGGCGGCCGAACAACGCCTCGAGCCACTGCATCGCCGCGATCGACGCCGCATCGGTCACTTCGGCGACTTCGTCGACGACGTCGAACAGGAAACCCGGCTCGACGCGCGGCCGGCCGATGCCTTCGATGACCGTCGGCGAACTCGCGCGCGCATCGGGGTCGCGCCCGGGCCAGCCGCGCGCGAACGCGCCGCCGGCGGGTTCGGCCACGCACAGGCGGGTCGCGAGCCGCCGATAGCGCAGGTATCGCCCGATCGTCGCCGACGTGCCGCCGGTGCCGGCGCCGCAGACGATCCACGCCGGAGCGGGATGCGGTTCGCGGGCGAGCTGGCCGAGGATCGACTCGGCGATGTTGTTGTTGCCGCGCCAGTCGGTCGCGCGCTCGGCGAGGCCGAACTGGTCGAGATGGCAGGCGCCGTAGGCCGCGTGCACGCGCGCGCGCGCCTGCACCGAGGGTGGATCCTCGACGAGGTCGCAGGTGCCGCCGAGGGCTTCGACCGCGCGGATCTTCGCCGGCGCGGTGCACGCCGGCATCACGGCGGTGAAGCGCAGGCCGAGCAGCCGCGCGAACCAGGCCTCGGCGATCGCCGTGCTGCCGGACGACGCATCGACGACGTCCTGGCCTTCGCGCAGGCGGCCGTTGCACAGCGCGTACAGGTACAGCGAACGCGCGAGGCGGTGCTTGAGGCTGCCGGTCGGATGCGCCGCTTCGTCCTTGAAGTAGAAGTCGATGCCGGGAAACCCGGGCAGGGCGAGCGCGAGCAGGTGCGTGTCGGCCGAGCGCGCCGCCTCGCGCGCAAGGCGCTCGATCGCTTCGTGGACCCACGCGCGCGCCGCGTCGCTCGCGCTGCGCAGCCGTGTGTCGGCATCGTTCATGCGACCTCCGCTACGCGATCGAGCTCCGCCGCGCAGCGCGCAAGGAAATCGAAGTACTGCTCGACGTAGCTGATGCCGCGCTCGCGGTCGACGAGATACGGGTTCATCAGAGTGTGGCGAAGGATCAGCAGCGGTTCGTCGCCGTCGCCGGCGACGAGGCCGAGCGCGCCGAAGATGCGCGCGTGCTCGCTGCCGAGCAGGCCCGCGTCGAGCGTCGTCCACGAGCCGAAGAACTCCTTCGTCTGCAGCGGCTGCCGCGGGTCGGCGCGCAGCAGCGCCTGCAGGCGCCGCATCCATGCGTTCGCACCCGCGGGCGAGCGGTTGCCGAGCGGGTTGAGCGCGAGGCACACGAGGTTGCTGTCGGGCTCGAACGGCACCAGCACGCGCAGGCGCGCGGCCTGTTCGGCCGCGAAGCGTTGCGCGCACGCATGGAACGCCTCGGCCGCGCGCACCGTCGCGCGCGGCAGGCGGCCGAAATGGACGTGGTCGAGCGGCAGCACCTTGTGCGCGACGTACACGGCGGCGGCGGCCGCGCCCGGGCGCGAGCCTTCGGGGATGTACGGACCGAGCGCACGATGCCGCGCGAGGTAATCGTCGCCGCCGCCGCCGTGGAACACGTAGTCGGCGCGCTCGGCCAGCAGGCCGATTGCGCGATGGTCGCGACAGACGAACGCACCGCTGCCGAACGGCAGGTAGCCGAGCTTGTGCGGATCGACCGTGACCGAATCGGTGTCGCCGAGCGCGGCGAACGCGGCGTGCACGGCCGGTGCCGGGAACCGCTCGAACTCCGCCGCGACGGCCTCGCGCGGCCGCAGCGTGCCGTCCTCGTTGCGGAATACCGTCGCGAGATAACCGCCCCACGCGGCGTCGACGTGCACGGCGAAATCGAGGTCGCGCTCGCGCGAGCGCAGCCGCGCGTCGAGGATGCCGTCGACCGGATCGATCGTGCCGTACTCGGTGCTGCCGAGCACGGCGACCGCCATCAGCACCGGCTCGCGTTCGGCGGCGCACCGCTCGAGCGTCTCCTCGAGCGCATCGAGGTCGAGGCGCATCGCGCGCGTCGGCAGCAGGCGCAATCGATCGGCGCCGAGGCCGATGAGCTTGATGCCCTTGCTCCACGAGTAGTGCGCCGTGATCGGCGCGAGCACGCATGGCGGCTTCAGTTCCGCATGCGCAGCGAAGAAGTCGACCAGGCCGCGCTGTTCGATCCGTTCGGCATCGACGCGCCGGCGCCAATGCGCGCGCTCGGTCGCGGGCCGCGCGCCGAGCCAGCGCTGCCATGCGTCGAACAACGCGATCGCATCCGCGGTGGCGAGGTTGAACGCGCTCCAGTCGTCGTCGGGCAGGTCGAGGTCGGGCACGCGGGCCGCGCGCAGCGCGATCGGGAATGCCTTCAGCGCCAGCGCGAGGCGCAGCGCCTGGTAATTGGCGAGCGTACCGCCGCTGGTGAGGTGGCCGAGCGCGCAGTCCGCGCGCGTCGTGTCGTGCGGGTAACCGATCATGCGCGCGAGCTGCAGGCCGACCTGGATCTCGAGGTCGACCGTGACCGGCGCGGAATCCTCGCTGACGTTGTTCGGGTTGTACGGCAGCGTGAGGATCTGCGCGGCGAGGCCGGGCAGCAGCAGGTCGGACGCCATGTGGCCGATGTAGCGCGGGCTGTGGAACGGAACCGAGCGCTTCAGCGCGGCCGACAGCTGGTGCAGCTCGCGCCGCATGCGTGCCTCGAAGGCGAGGAAGTCCGGATGCTGCGCCGCTTCGGTGCCGATCGCGGGTGGGTCCTCGGGATGGAAGTTGCGCCGCCAGTAGACGTGGTCGCGCAGGAACTCGACCAGCAGCTTTTCGAGCAAGGCGTCGTTCTCGCCGTACGGGCCGAGGAAGCAGGCGTCGAGTGCGTAATCGTGCGCGTGGGTCGGGGAGCTGGGCGCGGGAACCATGGTCGTCGCATCGGGAAGTGTGCCCCGAGCATGCGCGGTTGCGGTGGAGCGCGCGTTGACCGGCGTCAAGCGCGGAGGTGGCGCGGCGCGCCACCTCCGCGCCGGGATCAGGCGCGATCCTCCACGACGTCGCCGATGCGCGCGGGTGCCTTGCGCGGCGCGATCCACAGTCGAAGAACGAACCAGCCGAACAGCAGCGCGCCGACCGCGAAGATCGTGTCGCCGGGCATGCGCATCCAGATCAGCAGGTGCACGATCGGCTGATCCATGAAGTGCTCCGAGCGCGCGAACCAGTAGCCGCGATCGAGCGCCGCCGACAGCTGCAGCACGCCGAGCGGCAGCAGGGTGAGCAGGGCCATCAGCGCAAGGCCGATGTTGAGCGCCCAGAACGCGCCGCGCAGGCGGCCTTCGTTCCATTGCACCGCGGGCCGCAGGCCGCGCAGGCAGAACAGCATGAGGCCGAGGCCGAGCATGCCGTACACGCCGAACAGCGCCGTATGGCCGTGCAACGGCGTGAGGTTGAGGCCCTGCATGTAGTACAGCGCGAGCGGCGTGTTGATGAGGAAGCCGAACAGGCCGGCGCCGACGAGGTTCCAGAACGACACCGCGAGGAAGAACATGATCGGCCAGCGGTAGCGCGCCATCCACGGCGTCGCGCGGCCGTGCGACCAGGTCTCGTACGCTTCCATGCCGATCAGCGCGAGCGGCACGACTTCGAGCGCGGAGAACGATGCGCCGAGCGCGATCACCGCGGTCGTCGTGCCCGCGAAATAGAGGTGGTGGAACGTACCGAGCACGCCGCCGGCCATGAACACGATCGTCGCGAACAGCACGTTGACGGTCGCCGTGCGCGCGCGCACGAGGCCGAGCTTGACGAACAGGAACGACATCACCGCGACCGCGAACACCTCGAAGAAGCCTTCGACCCACAGGTGCACGACCCACCAGCGCCAGTACTCGACGACCGAGATGTGCGTGTGCTCGCCCCACATGAGGCCGGCGGCGTAGAACGCGGCGATCGCGACCGTCGACAGGAACAGCAGGCCCACGATCGAGGCCAGATCGTCCTTGCGCCGCAAGGCCGGCCATAGCGCGCGCCCCATGAGCACGAGCCAGAGCACGAGGCCGACGAACAGGAAGATCTGCCAGAAGCGGCCGAGGTCGACGTATTCCCAGCCCTGGTGACCGAACCAGAAGTTGTTGCCGAGGCCGAGTTTCTGCATCACCGCGAACCATTGGCCGGCGAACGCGCCGACGACGATCACGAGCAGGCAGCCCCAGAGGACGTTGACGCCGAGGCGCTGGAACTTCGGCTCATGGCCGGACACCGCCGGCGCGATGTAGAGCCCGGTGCCGAGCCATGCGGTCGCGATCCACAACACCGCGAGTTCGGTGTGCCACGAGCGCGACAGCGAGTACGGCAGCACCTCGGAAATCGCCATGCCGTAGAAGTCCTTCTCGACCTGGTAGTGCGCGGTGACCGCGCCGAGCAGGATCTGGGTCAGGAACAGCGCGATCACGACCCAGAAATATTTCGCGGTCGCGCGCATCGACGGCGTGATCCTGAGTCCCGCGAGCGGATCGCTCGCGGGCGGGGCGAGGTGCGGCTCGTTGCGGTGCCAGACCGCGTAATGCCACGCGAGCAGGCCGATGCCGGCGATCATGAAGAGCACGCTGAACACGGTCCAGAGGAACGCGCTCGGTGTCGGCGTGTTGCCGACCATAGGGTCGTAGGGCCAGTTGCTCGTGTAGCTCATCGTGGCACCGGGGCGCGTGGTCACGGTCGCCCATGCGCTCCAGAAGAAGAATGCGGTGAGCTCGCGCCGATGCGCGTCGGTGTCGACGGTGCCGTCGCGCATCGCGTAGGTCGCCCGCAGCCTGGCGCTGGCCGGGTCGTTGCTGAACACGCTCTCGTAATGCGCGGCGACGTTCGAGATCGCGATCGCGCGGTCTTCGGACACGGCGATGGTGCCGCTGGCGTCGTCGTAGGTATTCGACCGCAGTTCCTTGCGCAGGCGCGCCTTGAGCGCTTCCTGGCGGCCTTCGTCGAGCGAGTCCCACGCGGCGCCGTCGTCGCGTCGCGCCCACAGGCCGAGCAGCTGGTCCGCTTCGCGATGCAGCCAGTCGGCGCTCCAGTCCGGCGCGATCAGCGCGCCGTGGCCCCAGATCGATCCGAGCTGTTGGCCGCCGATGCTCTGCCAGACCTGCCGGCCGGCCTCGATGTCGGCGCGCGTGTACACGACGTGTCCATTCGGCGCGGACACGCGTTCGGGCACGGGCGGCGCCTGGTGGTAGATCTCCCGGCCCATCCAGAGCAGCACGGCGAACGTGACGCCGAGCAGGCAGCCGAGGGCGATCCAGAGACGGGATGTCGTCGACATCGCAGCACTCCTTGTTATTGGTGTCGCGATCGTGCCGCCCACGCGATGCGGCTGCACTGACGTGGATCAAGCCGTGCGCGTCAGCGGTCGAGGATCGGGCGCGCGAGCGCGTACAGCTCCGCGGGGCGGGCGAGCGCGAGTTCGCGGCCATCGACCTTGATGAGGCCCTGGTCCTGGAAGCGGCGCAGCACGCGGCTGACCGTTTCGGCCGCGAGGCGAAGGTAGTTCGCGATGTCGCCGCGCGACATCGCGAGGTGCAGCGTGCCGGGCGGGAAGCCGCGTTCGGCGTAGCGCCGCCCGAGCAGGACGAGGAACGCGGCGAGGCGCTCGTCGGACGAGTAGTCGCCCGCGAGCAGCGCCTTGCCGCCGATGTCCTTGCTCATGCGGCGGAACAGCTCCTGCTGGATCCCGGGCAGGCGCGTCGCGAGCGTCGACAGTGCGGGAAACGAGAAGCGGCACACTTCGACCGGCTCGAGCGCGACCGCGTCGCACGGATAGGATTCGGGATGGATCGCGTCGAGGCCGATGAGTTCGCCCGGCAGGTGGAAGCCGAGCACGAGTTCGCGGCCGTCGAGATCGACGACGCGTGTCTTCACCGTGCCGCTGCGCACGGCGTAGATCGCGCCGAAGCGGTCGCCAGTGCGGAACACGGCCTCGCCGGTCCGGTACGGACCGACGTGTTCGACCAGGCAGTGCAGTTCGTTGAGCGCGAGCTTGTCGACGCCGCGGTCGCAGCACACCGCGCCGAACGCGCAGGTCGAGCAGAAGCGCAGCGCGTCGCCGTCGTCGGCGATCGGGCTGCGCGCGAAGCGGCCGCTCGTCACCCGGTCCTCGCCCACGCGCACCTCCGGCGGTGTTCAGACCGCGCGAGAGTAGCGGATATCGGGGCTCTCCGCATACGCGTCGAAGCAACGCGCGATGTTGCGCAGCAGGAAGCGGCCGCGCGGCGTCACGCGGATGCGCGCGGGGGAGGACTCGACCAGGCCGTCGTCCTCGAGCGCGCGCAACTGCCGCAGCGATTCTCGGAAGTACAACGGGAAGTCGAGCGCGTGGCGCTCCTCGAATGCGGCGACATCGAGGTCGCCGCTGCACATGAGCTGCTGGATGGCGTCGGCACGCACGAGGTCGTCGTCGTCGAGGCGCAGGCCGCGCGCGACCGGCAGGCGGCCGTTGTCGAGCGCGGCATAGTAGCCGACGAGATCCTTCGCGTTCTGGCTGAAGGTGTCGCCGACGTGGCCGATCGCACTCATGCCGAACCCGACGAGGTCGCACGCGGCATGGGTCGAGTAGCCCTGGAAGTTGCGATGCAGGGTGCCGTTCGAGAGCGCGCGCGCGAGGTCGTCGTCCGGCAGCGCGAAATGGTCGACGCCGATGTGCACGTAGCCGGCTGCGGTGAGCATCTCGACCGTCTGCTGCAGCAGGGTGAGGCGCGTCGCCGCATCGGGCAGTTCGTACTTGTCGATCTGGCGCTGCGCCTTGAAGCGTTCGGGCAGGTGCGCGTAGCCGTAGGCGGCGATGCGATCCGGCGACAGCGCGATGACCTGCTCGAGCGTCGCGGCGAACGACTCCGGCGTCTGCCGCGGCAGGCCGTAGATGAGGTCGAGGTTGATCGAGCGCGCACCGCCGCGGCGCGCGCCGATCATCACGGCTGCGGTTTCGTCGACGCTCTGCACGCGGTTGACCGCGTGCTGCACCGCCGGGTCGAAGTCCTGCACGCCGATCGAGACGCGGTTGACGCCGGCCGCGGCGATCTGCCGCGCGTAGTCCTCGCTGCAGAAGCGCGGGTCGAGCTCGATGCCGAACTCGCGGCCTGGGTCGCGGCTGAAGCCGAAATGGCGCTCGAGCGAGTCGACCAGTTCGATCAGCTGTTCGACGTCGAGGAAATTCGGCGTGCCGCCGCCGAAATGCAGCTGCGCGAGCACGCGGTCGCGGTCGAACCGCGCGGCGACGAGTTCGATCTCTCGATGCAGGCGGGTCAGGTAGGCCGCGGCCTTGCCGCGGTCGTGGGTGATGATGCGTGCGCAGCCGCAGTAGAAGCACGGCGACAGGCAGAACGGCACGTGCACGTAGGCGGAGAGGTCGCGCGGGATCGGATCGCCGTTGGACGCCTTGATCGCGCGCAGCAGTTCGGCCTCGCCGAAGCTCGCGCGAAAATGCGGCGCGGTCGGATACGAGGTGTAGCGCGGCGCGCCGACGTCGTAGCGCGCGATGAGGTTGCGGTCGAAGGCGGTTGCGTTCATGGACGCGATCATCCGCGATCCGCGCGGCACCGCCTTGACGCCGGTCAAGTCGGCGCGCCGCGGCGTGCGTCGGCGCGCCGCCCGGGTTCAGCCGAGATAGGCCGGCGGCGTCGCGGCGAAGCCAGCCTTGACGCGCCGTGCGGTGTCGTCGGCGAGCACTTCCGCGGCGCCGGCCTCGATCCCTGCGAGCACCGCGTGCGCGATGTCGGCGGGCTTCGCCTTCGGCGCATCGACGCCCTTCACCATGTCGGTGTCGATGTAGCCTGCATGTACGGCGACGACGAGCGTGCCCTGCGCGCGCAGTTCGTGGCGCAGGCCGTTCGTGAGCGCCCATGCGGCGGCCTTCGACACCGAGTACGCGCCCGACTGCGGCAGGCTGATCCAGCTCAGCGCGGACAGCATGTTGACGAGTGCGCCGCCACCGTTGCGGCCGAGCACGGGGGCGAACGCGCGGCTCACCGCGAGCATGCCGTGCAGGTTGGTCTCGAGCACGCGACGCAGCGCGTCGTCGCCGCCGTCGGCGAGCAGCGGCGTGCCGCCGATCACGCCCGCGTTGTTGACCACGAGGTCGACGTCGCCGCAATCGCGTGCGGCCGCGGCGACCTGGCCGGCGTCGTCGATGTCGAGCCGCACCGGCACGACGCCCGCGAGCGTGACGGTCGACGGATCGCGCGCGGCCGCGTAGACCTTGCGCGCGCCCGCGTCGAGGAGCGCCTTCGCGTAGGCGAGCCCGAGGCCGCGGTTGGCGCCGGTGACGAACGCGGTACTGCCCTGGATCTTCATGTTCGTATCCTTGATGGAGGTTGCGATGCGCGGCGGACGCCCGTCCGCTGCGGGCTGTCAGCGCGAGGCCTGCTCGTTCGCGGGCCGGTCGAGCGCCACGGTGACCGTGCTGGACAAGCCGGCTCGCAGGCGCGCGAGCGCGGGCTGACCGGGATCGAAGCGGATGCGTACGGGCACGCGCTGCACGATCTTGGTGAAGTTGCCGGTGCCTGGCTCGAACGGCAGCAGCGAGAACTGCGAGCCGGAGCCCGGCGCGAAGCTGTCGACGCGGGCGTCGAGCGTCTCGCCGGGCAGCGCGTCGACGACGACGCGCGCGCGTTGGCCGACCGTCATCCGCGCGGTCTGCGTCTCCTTGAAGTTCGCGACGACGTAGAGCGCGTCGAGCGGCACGACGGTCATGAGGCGCGTGCCCGGTTGCACGTAGTCGCCGGGCTCGACCTGGCGGTCGCCGACGACGCCGTCGATCGGTGCGCGCACGAGCGCGTTGCGCTGGTCCTGCAGCGCGAGGTCGAGCGCCGCCTGCGCGGTCGCGCGCGCGGCTTCGGCCTGGGCGAGGTTCGCGCGCAGCGTCTCGCCGCGCGCGTCGGTG